>JADGEA010000025.1 GCA_016744615.1 Flavobacteriaceae bacterium | reverse complement strand
TTCAGTTCTTTAGCCAAATCATGTATAGTAATATTTTTTGCCATTCTCATAATTAGTAAACAGTAAACTTAATCATTAATTTTATTCCATTTAATGAGTTAGTCAGTTAGTTGCCAGATAGTGTTAAATTGATAATCAGATAATAACAAGTAGTTTTCTTGTAGAAATGAATAAGCGTATTAATAGACCCTATGAATAATTATAGCAAATCAATATAACTAGCTTAAAATCAGATAAAAATAAAATTTAATTGTATTTCTTAAGTGTATAACTCAATCCATCTAATTAATGATTCTATAAAATAATATGTGACCAAAACCATCTAATAGAAAAAATATTGTTCATAAACTTCCTCTTAAGAATAGCTTCTTTATGATACCTGCTGATCTATCAATTTCAATTCTAAAATATTTCTACTTTTCAAACAGAGTTTCCATTTCTTCCAATGTTTTTCCTTTGGTCTCAGGAATAAACTTCCATACAAAAAGAATAATGATCACAATAAATCCTGAGAATAAAAAATAAGGCAAAGCATTATTCCAAATACCACCATCTACCTGTAATTTATTGGCATCACTTTCAACGATCATAGGGAATGTTTGAGATACAAAATAATTTGCCAACCACTGGGCTGCTACCGCAATAGACATTGCGGCACTTCGAACCTTATTAGGGAATATCTCTGATAAAAGAACCCAAACCACTGGTCCCATTGACATGGCAAAAGCACCAATAAAGATTAAAACACCAATTAAACTAATAATTCCTTCTGTTTGTGAAATGGCTGGTAAACCTGCTGCATTCACATTGGAATAGTCGCTTAAATACAAGGTGAATCCCATCATTAAAAAACCAATCAACATACCAAAACCTCCAATGATCAATAAAGGTTTTCTTCCCAGTTTATCAATAGTAAGCATAGCAACAAAAGTAAATACTAAATTTACTGTTGCCAATAAAATCTGTTGTTGTAAAATATCATCTTGACCAAATCCTAAGGCCTGTTCAAAAATATCAGCACCATAGTATAGTACAGCGTTGATACCTGTAAATTGCTGCAATACAGATAATATTGTTCCTATAATAATGATAGGAAAAATAGATTTACTAAAAATATTTACTTTCTCTGATTTTTCATCTTTATGAATGGATTCCTGAATTTCAACAAATTCTTTTTCTGCAACTTCTTTCCCGTGGATCTGAGTTAAAATAGTTTTTGCCTCTCCCTCCCGGCCTTTGATCATTAACCAACGTGGACTTTTTGGTACAAAAAATAAAAGGACTAAGAATGCTGCAGCAGGAAGTAATTCAGACCAAAACATATGCCTCCAGCCATAAGCAATATTTTGCTCTTCTGTTAAATTAGCTCCGATAAAATAAGTAGCTAAGAACACAACAAAAAACCCAATTACAACTGCCAGTTGGTAGTAAGTAACCAAGGTGCCTCGTTTTTTTGCAGGAGCAATCTCCGCTATGTACATAGGAGCATTCATGGAGGCTATACCAATTCCAATTCCACCTAATATCCTAAACATCACTAATAGAGTCGTTGACTCTGGCAACATTGCGGGCATTCCAGATCCCCAAGCAGATATAGCAAATAATACTGCTGATATGATCAAAGAGTTTTTCCTACCAATGGAACTACTTAACACTCCTGCACCCAATGCACCTGCCAATGCACCGAGCAAAGCACTACTTACAATAAACCCTTTAATAAACCCAGTCAATTCAAAATATTTTGAAAAATAAAACTGAGTTCCATTGATAACTCCAGTATCATAACCAAATAACAAACCTCCCAAGGTGATTACAATGGTTATAAAATAAATATTAATTCTTTTGTTTGCAGTGCCTTTCATAATGATTTTGTCTTAAATATTAGCCAATTGGTTGGCTAAACTAAGAAAAAAAACTGAAATATTATATCTATTTTTTTAAATCTATCAGAGAGACTCATATTACTTTTTTAACAGAAAAAATTCAGTTCTGTTTGAAGGCAACAGATTGTTAACTACTAAAAATAATAAAACCCCAACAACTTAATAATAAGTTAGTTGGGGTTTTCCCCTCTTCTTTATAGTTGACCCACAAGGATTCGAACTTTTTATTAATAATTATGAAAGAAATCAATAATTACTTACAATAGCCCTCATATTAAAAGGGTTTAGTATATTTGTATATCACAACAAAGAATAAAGAATTATACTAAAATTGTCACCTAAATTGTCACCTATGACAAATACATTCTATTTAAAGCAACCAAATTCAAAAAAAGATAGCCTTATTTATTTTTCTTGCTATTTTAAGTATCAAGAAAAAAAATTTGTTTACTCTACAGGTGAAAAGGTGGATCCTCAAAATTGGGATTTTGAAAATAAACGAGTTTACACTAAAGGGAAAAATAAAACAATCAAAGGATCTGGTATAAACATTCAACTAAATAGATACATTGACTGTTTTGAAACTTTAGAAACTAATTGTAAAACAACTAAAATAGATTTTACACCACAAAAATTAAAAAAAACATTTGATGAGGAATTCAAAAAAGCACCTTCAGGTAAAAACATTTTCTTTGATTCTTTTGATGAGTTTATTGAATCTAAAACAAAAAAAATGGAATGGTCTGCTTCTACTGTGATACGATACACTAATGTAAAAAACCTCCTCCAGAAATTTCAGATTAACAAATCTTATAAACTATCTTTTAATTCCATAAACGATAAATTTCTTACAGAATTCACAGACTACTGTATTAATACTGAAAACCACGTTAATAACACTTTCTACAGAAATATAGGTTTTATAAAATCATTCTTATTTTGGGCTCTTAAAAAAGGATATACCTATAATGCAGAGTTTAAAGAATTTAAAAGGAAACCTCCAGTTATTACAAATCAAATTGCCCTCAAATTAGAAGACATTGAAACACTAATGAAACATGATCTTAAAAACACAAAACTGGAACGAGTACGAGACATATTTATATTTTCATGTATGACCGGAATGAGAGTTGGTGAATTAAAATTTATAAATAAAGAAAATATAATTGATGAGTATATCATTCTAAAAGAGGAAAAGGACACTTCTAAAGCTAGTAGAAAAATACCCTTAACTGAGTTGTCAAAATACATTATTTTAAAATATGATTATAAATTACCTTTGATCTCTCCTCAAAAATATAACGATTACATAAAAGATATTTTCGAAGCAGCCGGCTATACTCAAAAAGTCGAAAAGTTTACAACGCAAGAAAAAAAGACTATCAGGGAAACAATGTTTTTTTACGAAAGAATGTCCAGTCATACGGCAAGGAGAACCTTTATTACTCTTATGAAAGAGAAAGGAAAGCCTGATAAATTAATTGCAAAAATCACAGGTCAAAAAGATATGCGGACATTAAATCAATATTATCAGGTAAGGCAAGAAGAAACTAAAAAGGCTGTCATTGACACTTTTGATATAAAGTTTACACCACTTAAAAAAGTAGTATCATAATTCAAATAATATGAAAATAAAAAATAATATCTATTATAGTTTGGATGAATTTAAAGCTAATTATGAAGATGAATTATCTCTATTTCAATCAAACTTTAATGAAGCAAATGAAAATGATTTTATTAGAGAGCAAAAAAAACTCTATCAAATTTATATGAATAATACCCGTATAGTCAAAAAAAAAGACGGATCGATTTATACTGTATTAGCAATTTATAATGAATCAGAGCAAATTAAATCTATACTTGATAAATTCTACGACCCACATGGTAACGATTTTAAAGAGGATAAATGTATCTCAATGTTTTATGGGTTCAAGAACATTAAGGTATATTTAGAAAGTAAAGAATCCATAACTTATAAAGAGCCGTCTAAAATGAAGCCTTTCGATAATTATATTATAGGTGAGAATATTCTCAAATTACAAGAGCTTGCAAATAACTGGCTTGAAGAAATAGAAATTAATCCTACTAATTTACTATCCGCATTTGAAACTGATAATTCTAAAAAAGTATCTATTAATTTCTCAAAAAAATATACTACTGGGATTGTAGGTAATTTTTTAAATAAACTACATGAATATTATCCTAAATATTCAAAAAAAGAATTCGTAGAAGATATATCCAAAAGAATCATCTTTACTAGTTCAAGAAAAATTAATCCATCAACAAAAACAGTAATGAATTGGATGTGAAATATATTCTCAAGCATAACTAAGCCTACTCCACCCGATTCACCCGATTAAAAACCTTATCATAAGAGTATAAATATTTAAATAACAGTATGTTAAATAAATATTTTCATATAAAAAACCCGATTCACCCGATTAAAAACCCGATGGAATCATCATAGCTTTACTTCTATAAAAATCATTCAAATGGAAGTAATATTATTAACCGAAGAAAAAATTAAATCAATTTTAAACGATGTTCTAATAGAAAGAAACAATAGTTTATTACAAAGGTTTAAAAAAGAAGTTCTGCCAGACAGAAAAATTTCTGTAGATGAAGCAGCCGAACAGCTAGGGGTTATCCCATTAACAATTAGAAACTGGCTTACGAGAGGTTTTATCAAGGGACACACATTAGGTAGGAGAATTTATATTTTACAAAGTGAACTAGATAAAGCACTTCAAGAAGTAAAATCTTTAAAGTACAAAAGGAAATAAAATAAGGCTATGAGCGATAAAACCCACAGCCTTATTAAAACGTCTTCTGAGAAAGAACAAGGCAAATTTCAACAAAAACCGACACAATTACAGACCATATTTGCGTTTTTACAGGATCATGTTGCTACAGCTTCAATGGTAAGTGATGCAACTGGAATACCTCGTCCTAATATCACACGCTTTAAGAGGGATCTTGAATTAAAAGGACATCTGGCTGAAATAGAAAAAAAACTTTGTCAGATCACAGGTCATAGAGCTTTTTATCTGACAACAAATTCTGATTTATTTCCTAAATCAAATCAATATAAATTATTTGGATCATGAGGAAAGGAATAAAAGAATTAAGTGAATTGGCTTTAAAAGATTTAAAAATAAAATACCCGAATGTACCGGATCATGCTATCCCTAGGTCTAAGTATTTAGATAGTACTTCAAACGGGTTGACTAAATGTGTTATTGACTGGATCAATTTTAATGGATACCAGGCTGAACGGATCAATTCAACTGGTAGACAATTAGACTCAAGAAAGACCAGTATTGATGTATTAGGTAGATCTAGAACAGTTGGAAGTTTGAAATGGATTCCGGGAACCTCCACAAAAGGAACATCTGACATCTCTTCTACAATACTTGGTAGATCTGTTAAAATAGAGATCAAATGCAAGGCTACAGGAGATAATTACCAAAGCAAAGGACAAATAGAGTACCAAAAGAAAATTGAACGTGCAGGAGGCATTTATATCATTGTGCGGACATTTCAAGGCTTCTATGATTGGTATAATATTTTTATTAGTGGAGGTTATGAAAAAGAGTAATGAAAGGTATTTTAATTTTCCGATACAATTACTAGAAGGATTTATGACAGAGCCAAGAGAAATACTAAATAACATCTGCGATTATGCTATTTATGCGCATTCATTAAAATTAGAATATGGAAATGAAAAAGAGAGAATGAAAAGTAGTGCTAGTTATTTTAAGGTTGTTTTGAACAATAAAGATACAGAATTGGAAAATGGTAAATATTGGATGAGAATAATACCCTCAAATAGTCCAATGGTAGGGATGAAATTAGATATTTATTGGGATTATTATAAAAATGATAAAACCGATTTTGAAAAGGTTTGTTTACTAGGATTTTTAGCAATTAAAAGTATTTTACAAAAGAAGCCCTATTGCAAAATAACGAATAAGTATTGGTTGTCGAGAATGGATGGAAATCCAAAACAATGTAAAATAGAGGAGTTATCAGAGCCAATACAAAAATATGCTAATGAATACCAGACTAAAAAAATTAAAACTGAACTAAGAGATAATTGGAAATTAAGAACCTATAGCAGATACACTAGAGGTTTTTATATCAGTTTTAATCTATCATTAGATAAATTAGTTTTAGAAGCTGAGAAGAGAAGAAAATCAACTAAAGAGAAACAGTATAAATTAAAAGAAAAAGCAGCCCTTAAAAAAGCATTAAATGAAATTTATGAAACAGCACGACCATAGCACGACCTATAATAAGGAATTTAAACATTTGTTTTTTTACTGTCATATTACTGTCATACTAAATTTTAAAAGTACACGACCTATAAAAATATATTATAGTAATATACTATAGAAAGGACTTTAAAAAAGAAATTATAATAATAAAGTAGAACATTGTGATTTCCTTCTTTAACAAAAAAAAGAATAATTAAGCAATTCTTAAAATAATTTAATTAAAAAAAAAGAAAAAACTAGGCCGGAAAAAGAAAAAATTATGTGGGATTATAACATCTAAAGATGTAGAAGCATTAGATAAAATAATTAAATCAACAAAGTTTGATGAAGATGATTTTACAGGGCAATTTTTAATGCACTTTATTTGGCTTCATTATCCAGATACGGACTTTAAAGAATTAGAGTCATCTGAAATAAGGGATAAATTAAGAGTTGCTTTGAATAATGTTTTTAAATATGTAAAAGGTCGAAATGATTTTAATGAATCTATTCAAAGATTAATAGAAAATAAGTAGTTGAAAATAATCTAAAAACGGTGTAAAACCATGATAAAACGAAAATCACATTAAAAATAAAACAATGAAAACAGAATTTAAAAGAGAATTAATTTTCGAAGACAAAAAATTACTTGAAGTATTACTGGATGACATGGCAGAATTTCGCATGGCCCTGGAAGAGGTAAAAAAGAATTATGAAAAACTTGAGTTAGGCAAATTCACGAATGAAACCTTTCAAGAGTTAAAAGAAATAGGAACCAAAGAGATTGAGAAGAAGTACAATTTATTTATCGATAAGCAAATTGAGAAAATGAATATTACAACTTCTTTAATGAAAGCTTCTATCAAAAAGCAACATTCAGTATTGATTTATTATTTATCTGAATCAATGAAAGAATGGCAAAACTGCTTTAATAAAGAACTCTATTTAACATAATAATATTTATAATTCAATTACAAAATGAGTAAAATAACAGATCCACAGGTATTTAACAAAACTGGAATAACTTTATTTACATTATTAACAAAAGTTATTCCAGAATTTTAACGATAACGCAACAAAAAACACAGATCGGATAAAGGGGGTGGAAAAGTAAACCAGATTTTATTGTTGATAATTTTAAGAACACTAAAGATGGGTTTTTGCTAAATAAAGAGACAGGAATATTACCAAAACCAACAAAGTTAAACTAACATAAAATAACATGGCATTTAATAAAGAAACAGCAAAAAATGCAGGAGAGAAATCTAGTAGGAAAGGCACACCAAACAAGCAGACTAAAGAGATACGTGATGCGTACAGATTACTAATTGAAGCAAATCTAGACAACATGGTTAATTGGATAGAAAAAATATCAAAAGATAATCCTGAAAAGGCTATTGAGATACTTATTAAATTATCAGAATATGTAGTGCCTAAACTTAATCGAACAGAAATTAAAGACATTACAACTTTAGAGGATGCGGCTAAAATGACACGTGAAGAAAGAAATGAAAGGATTGAGGAATTAATTAAAAAACATCAAGATAATAAAAAACATCAAAATAATTAAAAATGTTAAATATTAAAGAAAAAACAGAACTTGAAACATTACAGCTCATTGAAAATATGATGCCTCCACAAGGTGGTATTGTTGTTATTACTAACAAAGTGAATGGAATAAAATACATTGATATTGATAATTCAAGTTTTAAGTTACCACAGATCAAAAAAATAAAAACAATTAACGGTAAAAAATATGTAAAATGTGATTTACTAATAACAGTACTAGAAAACAAGTATGAAACAATTTTTATACTTCCCTCTAATGGTAGAGAAAGAAAAGTTTAAAATTAAAGTCCACAACATGAAAAAGCCATATTTCAACAATCAATAAAAGATTCTTTAAAAAGAGAAAAAGGATTATTGTTATTGAAAAAAATGAAAAAATATAGAGATACATTCAGGCTCAAAAGGATTGTTTCAAAAGTGTTTGGTACTGATATACAGAAACAAAATAAAGAGAAACTTTTATCTAAAATTAACCTGAATTAGCAATTTGATCAGATTGTTAATGAAGTTGTTTATTCAAATCCAAAAGTAGATAATTCAGCCTTAAAAGTCTCAAATATGGCATTTTCAAATTCTTTATCATTCCATAGTTCAGCAAGATCTAAAAGATCCTTGATCCTGGCTTCAATTGAAATCATATCATTGTACTCTTCCTTTGTAAAATCCTCTAAACCGAATTCATAATTTAAGATATTTGGATCATCTGTAAAATCAAAGATAGTTGCAGTTCGTAAATTATTACCCTTGTAGATCATAACTATGTTTTCAACTCACCAATAGGCACAAATTTACCTCCACGATTAACATAAATAGTTTCGCTATGTGTTTGCTTAGTTGAGACAAAAAGATCTCTTATATTCACGTCTAACACCTCTGCAATTTTTAATAATAGATCTTTTCTTGGAATACTATCACCCTTAACAAGATTTGAAATACTGGCTTCAGTTACATTTACATTTCGAGCCAAATCTTTACCGGACATCCCTTTTTCTTTTAAGACATCTTTTAATCTAAATACATTCATTCTTTATTATTTTAAATTTAATACAAAGATATAAAATTATAGTTAAACTAAAATAATATTAAATATAATTATACTTTTTCTTGCATACTATTATATTTATACTTACATTTGTAGTATAATAATTAGATAAAACTATAATTATGACTTCAACACAATTCAAATCAGAACTAAAAAGAGTAAAAGAAACCTTAAGAGGTCAGAGTGTAAAAGTAAGTTTAAACGGTGTTTCAGGATATTACAACACACTTAGAGAGCTTGGAAATAGAATATTAGAATTAGAGGCTAGAGGCTGTACGTTTTCATTTTATAATGGTAGATACAATGATATTGAAGCAGACAACGGTGTTAATATGGCAAGAGTAATACAACAATTTGGAACCAATCACTAAAAATAATAAATCATGAAAACAACATTTAGAACACAAGTATTTAGAAGAGCATGGGAAATTTCAAAACAAACCGGGAAAGCATTTTCAATATGCCTAGTTAAAGCATGGCAAGTTTACAGATTAAAAAAGCGAATGTTACATGAAACTGTAAAGTTTGCATTTGAAAAGGTGGATGGATCTATCCGGTATGCATTTGGAACATTAGCCAATTTACAAACCTCCTCAACTGCCAAAACAAGAAAACCCAACTTTAAAACATTAGCATACTTTGATACTCAAAGTGGAGGTTTCAGAAGTTTTAGAGCAGAGAATTTATTAAGAGTGTATTAATTATAAAAACAAAAATTATGAAAGACAATTATCAAATTGACACGGCAAACAAATTATTAATGATCCAAGGAATAGACCTGATCCAAAACGGCATCAATTGCATTGAATGGATGAATGCCAATTTTCCAAATGAAAATACAAGGGATGCTTTTGACATGGTAAGGAATAGATTTCAATTTTTAAGAGAGTGCGCTTTTGAAGATGGTACATGTGATCATTTAATTATTGATAAAATGAAAAACCATAGTAAAAATGTGTAATATGCTCACTCTATGAATGAAAAAGTAAAAGAGCAATTGAAAGAATTAAGAGTATTAGCAATTAACGAAAGAAACGAAGAAAAAACAGATAACCTTTAAGTTTTAAATTATGGTATTAAGTATAACCCAAGTAAAAGAAGATATTAAAAACATTGAAAATAATTTCAGTGATTACACCGTATTAAGTACAAAACATCATTTATACTATGAGACTACATTAATTTTTCAAAAGTCAATAGAGGTATTAAATGTTGTAAATATGATGATAATGGCAAATGATGCATTAAAGCAAGCCAAAAGCAATCTGATAATTGATACAAAAAGCATGTACCTTTTGGTTGATTCAGTATTGAATAGTGAACCATTGACTATTGAGCAATTAAAAAAAGTTTTCAAATCACTTCAAGATATGGATTTGTTTTATGAGTCGATGTGCAACTTTTTAGATATTAGTAATTCAGAAGTTATTCAATATGATATACTTTTTGCTGCTTTAGGATTACCATTAGAAGCACAGAAAAAATTAACTGATAAAAAAAAGGAGGTTTTGGATACTGATTTTACAGATTTATATTGTGATATGCTAACAACAGAGATTACAATTGATAAATTCATTAAGGATGCATTGGAATTAATATCCGAATACATTAAATAGATATTTTAAAAAAACCACCTTTTGATGAGGTGGTTTTTTATTTATCCTGAATTTTTGCAGTTCATAAAGAGAGACTGGAATTATTATCTATTCAGACATTAATTTTTCCCATTTAGGAGAGTATTTGTCATACTGTTCTTTGGTAACACCGTATGCAAGTAATGCTCTGGTTAAAGAAAATACACCGTCTTTTACAGTGCTGTATGCTGCATGTACCTTATGGCTAATTTCCGTTTCTTTTGAAATAGTAAACTCACTATGCATTGCAGTGGTTAATTCATCTGCTTTTGGATATGTACGTTTTACGTCACTCATAAACACAAAGATACAAAATAAGTTGTTTGAATTATTAGTAAGAAACAAGTTTAAAAAGATAAATTTTTTTATAGTAAGATTGTCACCTAGATTGTCACCCAATAAAAAAATAAAACCCCAACCACTTAATTATAAGTTAGTTGGGGTTTTCCCCTCTTCTTTATAGTTGACCCACAAGGATTCGAACCTTGACTGACGATACCAAAAACCGGAGTGCTACCGTTACACCATGGGTCAATTAAAATTTGCTTTCACCTTATCTGGTTAGGCGGGTGCAAATTTATAATAAAGTTTTTATTTGACAAAGCAGTTTATTTGTTTTTTTTTACTGTTTGAAATTCTTAATGAAATTTCGCATTATCTTAACTTTTTATTCCTAATACTTATCATTTTTTCAAATATCTTTATCCCCCTTTAATATAAAATCATCTTTTGAATATATTTTAGTAAATTCGCCACAGTTTTAATATGTAACTATGCTATCATTTGATTATAAAAAATACAACACAATTCTTGGCTGGACAGCTTTCTTAATCGCTTTAATAACATATACTTTAACACTTGAACCCACAGTTAGCTACTGGGATTGTGGTGAGTATATTGCCACATCAGTAAAACTGGAAGTAGGTCACCCACCAGGTGCTCCATTATTCCAAATGATGGGGGCTTTCTTTGCGATGTTCACTACTGACCCATCTCATATAGCGATGATGGTAAACTTTATGTCAGCTTTAGCAAGTGCTTTTACCATCTTATTTTTATTCTGGACCATCACAGCTTTAGCAAAAAAAATAGTTTTAAAGAATAACGGCGAATTCACAGATGGAAATGGTATTGCTATTTTAGGAAGTGGTTTGGTAGGCGCTTTGGCTTATACGTTTTCTGATAGTTTCTGGTTTAGCGCAGTTGAGGCCGAGGTATATGCTATGTCTTCCTTTTTAATGGCATTACTTTTTTGGCTTGCTTTACATTGGGGTGAAGAAATGGACAAACCTCGCGGAAATAAATGGTTACTATTAATTAGTTTTATTGTCGGACTGTCTTTTGGTGTTCATATTTTATCACTTTTAGTGATTCCTCCAATTGTGTTTATCTACATCTACAAAAGGTATCCAGATCTCAATATAAAGCAGTTTATCCTTGCTAATATAGTAGCTGTTCTGGTGCTTGCTTTTGTATTTAAATTTTTATTTCCATACACTTTAACATTTTTTAGTGCGTCTGAATTGTTCTTTATCAATACAATTGGTATGCCCTTTAACTCTGGTAGTATCATCGCCGGAGTAGTATTGATCTCTTTGTTTTATTTCGGATTAAAATATACCCGTAAAAAGAAGATGTTTGCGACAAACCTTATTGTTTTGTCGGTTGTTTTTATCATGATCGGTTTTTCATCTTGGTTAATGCTGCCTATTAGAGCAAATGCCAATACTACCATTAATGAAAATGATCCTTCCAGCGCACGTGAATTATTAGCATATTATAATCGTGAACAGTATGGTGATGCCAATGTTTTTTACGGATCTTATTATTCTGAAACAGGTGAAAGGGACAAAAGCAATCCTTATATGGATGCTAAACCTAAATATGAAAAAGACGAAAAAGCGGGTAAATATATTATTGTAAACAACTACAAAAATGCCCTTCCAAGGTATGGAAACAAGCATAAAGGTTTCATTCCAAGAATGGTAGACCCAACCTCAAGCGTTGTTCAAAATTATAAGGCTGTTGCCGGAATTCCTCAAAGAAGTAAAAGGCGCCCTACTTTTGGTGAAAACATTTCATTTATGATCCAATATCAGTTTGGATACATGTATGGCCGATATTTTATGTGGAATTTTGTGGGCAGACAAGATGATATTCAGGGAAATCTGGATAATCACGGTAACTGGCTTAGTGGAATTAATTTTATTGATGAAATACGATTAGGTTCTCAAAAAAACCTACCAAGTGATGTATTGGATAATAAAGGAAGAAATACTTATTATTTTTTTCCATTGATATTAGGGATTATTGGCCTTATATTTCAGTTTAAAAAGGATAAAAATAGTTTTTACACTTTATTCCTCTTCTTTGCTTTTACAGGATTGGCAATTATTTTTTATACCAATCCAAAACCATTTGAACCCCGTGAAAGAGATTATGCAGTAGTTGGGTCTTTTTATGTTTTTGCTATCTGGATCGGCTTTGGTGTTCTGGCCTTATATGAGCAGTTCAAAGACAAAATAAAACCAAAACCATTGGCTGTAGGAATTACTGTTATTAGTTTACTTGCCGTACCAACGATTATGGCAAAAGAAAACTGGGATGACCATGACCGCTCAGGAAAATATGCCACTTACAATAATGCAAAGGCATATCTGGATTCTTGCGATAAAAACGCTATTATGTTTACCATTGGAGATAATGACACTTTCCCATTATGGTACATGCAGGAGGTTGAAAATTACCGAACAGATATTAAATTGATCAATACCAGCTTATTTGCAAAGGACTGGTACATTGATCAGCAAAAAAGAAAAACATATGAGGCAGATCCTATTCCGTCTCAACTAACGCATGATGATTTTAAGGAAGGATCACTAGATGTTGCTTATCATTACCCTTACCCATATCCTCAATTTAAAGATTCTGTTCTAGATATTAAATTTTTAATGCGTTGGATACAAAGTAAAGACGAAAGAACATATATTGATTTTGAAGAAAACGGTCATCCCGAAAAGGTTTATCCAACCAATAAAATAAGATTAATGGTGGATAAAGAAGCTGTTCTTAAAAATGGAATTGTTGCAGCTAAAGATGCTGATTTGATAGTGCCTTATATTGATTTTGAAATATCCGAAGCTGCTTTGGTTAAAAATAGGATTTTAATGCTTGATATCTTGGCAAATACAAACTGGGAAAGGCCTATTTACTTTACAGGAGGAGCTCAGGCTGCTGAAGAATATATTTGGCTGAAGGATTATCTACAACTTGACGGGCTCGCCTATAAATTTGTTCCGATAAAATCTCCAATTGACAAAAAGAGTTTTATGGATATGGGCAGAATTGATACGGATGTAATGTACAAGAATGTAAAAAAATGGACATGGAAAAACTCCAATGGCAATATTTATGTTGATCCTGAAACCCGAAAAAACAGTATTTCATTTAGAAATAGTTTAGGCAGACTGGCAGATGAGTTTATCAAAGAAGGCAAATTTGAAAAGGCCGAAGAAATATTAGATCTTTCCATAGAAAAAATGCCAATTGATAAATATGGTTATTATCGATTGATTATTGGGTATATAGATTCTTATTATAATATTAACAAACCTGAAAAAGCAAGATATATTGCAGAGTTTTTAATCACTAAATTTCAGGAGAAAATAACCTATTACAGTGGAGTAAGTTCTTATGAACTAACCCAGAATTTTAGTGATCTTGAAGGTAATTTAGACCTGTACAGATATATTATTGCAACGGTTCAGGAATTTGATACAGAAGAGTATACAGAAAAAATGAAAAAAGAATTTATGGCTTCTGTTAGTTTATTAGAAGACGTATTAGAAGAAGAATAATTATTAATTCAGGGCTTGACTAATCTCCTTACAAAAAATAATCAAGCCCTGAATACTAATTATTTCAATCCTTTAATCTCAAAATCATCAAAGTAGCTAACCGCATCGGCTTTTGTCCATAATCCAACTTTACCAGCATTTGTAAAAGTTTTATCCTTCACCTTAAATATTTCATTTCCGTTAAGGTAAACTGTAAAAATTTCATCAACTACCGTTAGTTTAAGATCATTCCATCCAGCACCAAGCGTTGGTACCTCTACACCATAAGTTTTCCCTTTTCCAATCAATGGGAGATCGGTTCTTTTACCATTTTCCACTTTATACAACACTACGTTATCTTCTAAAGGGTTGGCTCGAACCACGTAATAATTATTTTTATCTATAAAACGCCATACAAAACCTCCTCCCTGATCCATTTTTCCCTGAACGCCTTTCATTCTTACTTTTAACTCTACATTTTTAGATGTAAATCCATCAAAAACGATCTCATTAAAATGATAATTAGGGTGATCACTTGATAATTGAGCTAACACTTTATTCCCTTGATAATCAATTACTTTCCAATTGGTACTCTTTCCTTTTCCTGTAAAATATTGTGACCATCCGGAAGGTATTTTACCCGTTTCATAATTTTCGAATGTAAAGGTTTTGTCCTTCGCTAATGCGGAATTAATTTCAGAAAATAATTTTCTATTATTTGAATTTATTGCAAATGATCCTATTTGCATGTAACCAAATAATAGAAAAATCCCAACAGAGATAATACTTAAAATTTTCATGGTTTTTAATTTAATTTATAATTCTACTTTAATTTTAATTCAATACTAATACTCTAAAAAATAATTTATGAATTTATTTTTCGATCTTTTGACCTGTTCTACTGTACCCATTTCTTCAATTTCTCCTTCATTGAGAACCAAAATGTTATCTGCTATTTCAAATGCTTCTTTATGATCGTGCGTCACATAAATAATGGTAAGATCAAAATGTTCTTTTAAGCTTTTGATATGCTTTAGTATTTTTCGTTTCAGTTTTACATCAAGGCTGGCAAGAGGCTCATCCATCAACAAAATATTTGGTTTCAGTACCAAGGAGCGTGCAATTGCTACCAATTGTTTTTGTCCACCCGACAACTGATGTGGATATTTTTCTGCATGATCTCTAAGATCAAAAAAATCGAGTATTTCAAAAACAGTATCCTGAATATTATTTTCATTTCGTTCTTTCAACCCAAAAGCTATATTATTATAAACAGTAAAATGTGGCCAAAGTGCCAAATCCTGAAAAATAAACCCAATCGACCGATCCTGTGGGGGGATTATGATTTGATTATTCTTTGTAACAATTTGATTATCAATAATTATTTGCCCTTTTTGTGGAGTTTCTAAACCCGCGATCAAACGCAAAATTGTAGTCTTACCACTTCCGGAACTACCTAGTAAACAAGTCAACTGATTGTCTTCCATATGCAAAGTCAAATCATCTAATACAGAGATTTTATCATAATGATGTTTTATGTTTTTCAATTCAATCAATTGCATAATGATACTTTTTAATAAATGGTTTCATCATAAAATAGAAGCTTATAATAATCAACAAGGTAATAGAAAAAACGATCAATGTCATAGAGCTTGTAAGTGACTGTGGTGCATTTGCCATGATAGTAAAAACTTTGATCGGCATAATTTCTGTGCCTGGCGGATAGATCATGATCGTAGTTCCTAATTCTCCTAAACTAAAAATAAAGCTGATCACAAAAGAAATAAACAAAGAAGGCATCACTAACGGAATCCAGATGCTTATCAATCGTTTATAGGAAGAAATTCCTTGAATTATTGCGACTTCTTCCAATGATTTTGGAATTTGCCTAATAGCATTCCCAATTAATTTTGAGGAAATGAATGAGAACTTTCCAACGTAAGCAATTATAATGATCATATAACTAGAATAAATAAGATCTAACATTGGTTGATTGTAAAATTTAATCAAACTGATTCCAAAGATCGTAGATGGAATAGCAAAGATTATAAGCAGTAACCAATCAAAAAAACTTCCTTTTTTACCAGATTGTCTTGCTGAAAAGAAAGCAGCAGTAAAACCAACAAAAACTATGATCAAAGCACCTAAAAATGCCAACCCTATGGAACTTCCAAAAGTTGGAAGCAACAATTCAAAAGCCTGAATAAACTTACTTGCCCCCTCTTTAAATGATTGAATAAAAAGGACCACAAAAGGTAAGACAACGGTTATCAAAAACCAAACAACCAAAATTGTTAACCCGGTGTTATTCCATCTTTTAATATCATAAGATTGATTTTTCATTCCTTTGCTTCCAACAGATAAAAAGCTTGCATCTGCAATATGCTTTCCTTCTGAGAACAATAATATTATACAAATAAAGATCAATAAAGCTGATTGCAAAATAGCAAGAGAGTAGTTATAAAATGCAGAAAACTGTGTAAATATTTCAGTAGTTAAAACCTTTACTCCAAAAAAAGCAGGAACAGAAAACTCTGAAATACTAAAAATAAAAACCAGTACAAAAGAACTGATCAATGCGTGTTTGATAAGTGGTATTGTGATTTTTAGGATCACACTTCTCCTATTTGTGATCACAAAACCGGCTTCTTCTAGTTGTACATTGACATTGGAAAATGCACCTCCAATGATCAGCATGGACAATGGGGTGAAAATCGTTGTCAACACCAATATCACACCAAAATTAGAAGACAAGAAACTTACATCACCAAATATCAGGTAAAATAAATCCTTCCAGGCAACTGCTAAAATGTAAGGTGAAATGAACAACGGAATTAATAATGCAACTTTGAAAAAACCTCTAAAATATGTCTTCATTTTATAGAGTAAAAATCCTAAAACAGTTCCAAAAAATGTAGAGAATATTGCAATTAAAAAAGCAATTACAATACTTTTTGCTAACAAAAGAAAAGTATCACTTTTTAATGCTCCTATGTTTGAAACAAATGAATCATCAGCAAAAAGAGCTGTTATAAGCGTATAAACAACCGGAAGTACAACCAGAAAAATAAACGAGAGATAAATGATCGTATATAAAAGTTTATTTTTCAAATGATTAATTTATTTAAATTTTACAATGCGTAAATACTTAGTTATACAAAATTAATAACTTATTGATCTATCCATCTTTTTAAATAATCCTGAATTTCTTCCAATTTTTGTGATGCCTGATCATAATTAATTTTCATTGGAACAATATGATCCAAAGATGGAACATTTTTTGGGGTATCTACTCCTTTATGTAAAGGCATTTGAGCACAGGATATGGCAAGTTTTGCTTCTGTTTCTTTACTCAGTAAGTAATCAATTAATTTTTGTCCGTTTGCGGAATGTTTTGATTTTACTATAAGATTTACTGTATTTGGCATGATCAGACTTCCTATTCCCTGCTGGTCTAAAAAAACAATTCCAACATTAGCTCCTTCTTTGACCGCTTCAAACGCATCATCGGTATCCGTAAGACCACAGGCAACCTCTCCGTTCATTACTCTCTTTTTAACATCTCCATTACTGGTTGCAACAATCACTTCATTCTTTTTAAGGTCATTTAGAAATTGTTTTGCTTTTTTATCTCCAATGACTGAAAATAAAGCAGCAATATGAAAAGTTGTTGTCCCAAATAAAGGGTTTGCTAGAGCAACTTTACCTTTATACTTTTCATTGGTCAAATCAAAAATAGACTGGGGCACATCTACACCCTTCAAAAGATCTTTATTGTAGATCAATACCCTAGCTCTAGATGAAAATCCAGTCCAGTGATATTCCGGATCTTTAAAAATCAGATCGATATCATCAGCAACAGCAGAATGATAAGGAACCGTAATTCCTTTATTTTTTAAAACAATGGTCCTTACCGGATCACCACTCCAAAAAACATCACATTGTGGATTGTCTTTTTCGGCAATTAATCTATTCAAAACCCCTGTTGATTTAGTCTCTTCTGTATCATAAATAGCTTTTACTTTTATACCTGTTTCTTTTTCAAAATCCTTTAAAACAGGTTCTGAAAAAATCTGATCAACACTGGTATAAACAACTACCTCGTTGCTGTTTTTACTACAACTTATTGAAACCATCAAGACAAAAACTACAAGAGTGCGATACAAAATCTTCATATGCTTAAATTTTATACCAAATATACGATTTTAGATATTACATAAATAAATAGAACGCATACTAATGTTACCATAGATCATCCATAATTCTTTTCGAACTTAAATACTATTTTCCATTATATTTGTCCTTCAAAGAAAACTGAAACAGAAACGAAGATCAATTCTATGGAACCCTATTTTGCAAAAACTCCTAAAATAATTCAAAATGTGTTTCCAGATTTCACATGGAGAATTGCAACTGATAAAAAGGAAATATATCTCACTTTTGATGATGGTCCCATTCCTGAAATTACGGATTGGGTTTTAAAAACCTTGGACAAATTCAATGCAAAAGCTACTTTTTTTTGTGTGGGTGATAATATCAAAAAATATCCTAAAGAATTTAAAAACATCCTAAATAAAAATCATACTATTGGAAATCATACATTTAACCATTTAAATGGATGGAAAACAAATACAAAAAAGTATCTGGATAATGTAAAGAAAACAGAAGAAATTATAGATATGACCTATACAAATATCCTCCTTTCTGGGAAGGAATTAGGATGGAACGAGCAACAAAGCCCAAAAATATTCCGACCCCCTTATGGGAAGATAAGAACCTCTCAAAAAAGAGCTTTGCTAAAAAAAGGATATCAGATTATTATGTGGGATGTGCTAAGTGCTGATTTTGACCAAAATATAAGCAAAGAAAAATGCCTAAAAAATGTGGTTAAAAGTGTAGGGAATGGTAGTATCATCATTTTTCATGACAGTATCAAAGCCTTTGAAAAACTACAATATGTTTTACCTAAAACTTTGATCTATTTGATTGAAGAAGGGTATACGTTTAAAAAAATAAATAAACCTCCTATGCTGTAAATTATAGATTATCACAAGGAGAAAAGTATAATCGACGTAGTGATTTATATGAATCAATAGATTGCCACATTCCTCTTCGTTTCATTCGCAAAATCGTACGAACACAGAATATCAACCCCCTACACTTGCAGTAATTCCATATGATTTAAAAACAGAAATAATTTCCTCTATTTCCGTTTCATCTGGTGCTTTAAACTCAATAAAATTTTCTGATTTTCCTAATTTCTTATACTTATTCTCAGCAACTTTATGATATGGCAACAAATTAATTACCTTTCTGTCACCATCCAAAGAATTCATAAATTCAGCAGTTTTTACAATATTACTCCTTGATGCATTAACTCCTTTGATCAATGGCATTCTAAAAATAATATCTACATCTGTTTTTGAAAGTTCTGTAATGTTTCTCAATATTTTCTTATTACTGACACTAGTAAACTTTTTATAAATTATCTCATCCATCACTTTTAGATCGATCAAAAAAAGTTCGGTATGCTGTGCCACTTCCAAAATAGTTTCTAAACTTGAAAATGCTGTTGTATCCACCACACGATGGTAAAATCGTTTACCACATTCCTTTAAGATCTGTAACAGATAATCGGCATGCATCAAAGGTTCTCCTCCTGAAAAGGTAACTCCCCCACCCGATTGATCAAAAAAAGCTGCTTCATTATCAATCACTTTCATCAGCTCATCTATAGGTTTGAACTTACCAAGAATTTCAAAAGCTTTTGTAGGACAAACCTCTGCACAAATTCCACAAAAATTACAGACATTATAATCGGTTACAATACCTGCCTCTGTCATTTTCAAAGCATCATTCGGACAATTATCAATACACTTTACAGCCCCAATACATTTCGAGGCTGTATACATTTTTTGAACTTTTGTAGAAATACTTTCCGGATTATGACACCACTCACAGGCTAAATTACAACCCTTAAAAAAAACTGTTAATCTAATGCCTGGCCCGTCATTTATCGCATATTTCTTAATATCAAAAATTAAACCTGTTTGCATCTAAAAAGAATCATTTTCAGTTCTATCAATTACTTCCTGTTGCAGATCGGCATTCATATCATTAAAATAATCACTATACCCTGCCATTCTTACCAACAGATCTTTATAATCTTCTGGATTTTCCTGAGCAGCATACAAGGTGGCTGTATCCACAATATTGAATTGAATATGATGACCTCCCAAAGCAAAATAAGTACGTATTAATTTCCCCAGTTTCACAATATCTTCATCGCGTTTAAGCAAACTGGGTAAAAAACGTTGATTCAATAAAGTTCCACCCGATTTAACATGATCTAATTTGGTGATAGATTTGATCACTGCCGATGGACCGTTGATATCACATCCATGCGAAGGTGAAGTCCCATCAGAGATAGATTTATGAGCCAGTCTTCCGTTAGGAGTTGCTCCCATTACCTTCCCAAAATAAACATGACAAGTAGTGGAAAGCATATTCAAATGATAAGATTCTCCTTTTATATTTGGTTTTCCATCAATGGCATCAAAAAGATCATTATAAACCTGCAATGCGATATCATCGGCGTAATTGTCATCATTTCCATAAAATGGTGTTTTATTTATAATCGTTTGCCTTAATATCTCATCCCCTTTAAAATTGTTGGAGATAGCATTCAATAGTCTATCCATTGTAAATGTTTTCTCCTCAAAAACATGCTTTTTTAAAGTGGACAAACTATCCGTTACTGTACCTAAACCCGTACATTGAATATAATTGGTATTATATCTTGGACCACCGTTATAATAATCTTTTCCTTTAGATATACAATCATCAATAACTACCGATAAAAATGTTGCTGGAGAGTATTTTGCAAACATGCTATCAATATAATTACTAACCACAATTTTTTGATCAATGATATAATTCAGTTGTTTGAGAAATGCGTCATACAGTTCTTGGTAAGATGTGAAATCTCTTGGATCACCAGATTCTATACTTGCTCTTTTTCCAGTTACAGGATCAATACCATTGTTTAAGGTAATCTCTACAATTTTTGGAACATTCAAATAACCAGTTAAAATATAAGCCTCTTTTCCAAAAGCACCTACTTCAATACAACCACTACAACCACCTTCTCTAGCATCTTCTACAGATTTCCCTTGTCGGAGCATTTCCGGAATATAAATATCTGGGTTGAATACAGAAGGATAACCATGACCCTGCCGGATCACTTTACAGGCCTCTTTTAAAAATCTTTCCGGAGTTCTCGAACCAACATGAACTGAATTTCCAGGCTGAAGCACATGCAATTCTTCAATAATTTCAAGCATAATATAAGAAACCTCACTCACCCCATCAGAACCATCTCTTTGCACACCCCCAATATTGATATTTGTAAAATCATTATAAGTACCACTTTCTTTCGCTGTGATTCCAACTTTTGGTGGTGCCGGATGATTGTTTACTTTGATCCAGAAACAACTCAGTAATTCTTTTGCTTCATCTCTTGTTAAAGTTCCTTCTGCAATTTCTTTTTCGTAAAATGGTGCTAAATGCTGATCAAAATGACCTGGATTCATCGCATCCCAACCATTCAATTCAGTAATAGTTCCCAAATGCACAAACCAATACATTTGTATGGCTTCCCAAAAATTTCTGGGTGCATGAGCGGGAACCCATCTGCAGACTTCAGCGATTTTTTGTAATTCTAACTTTCTTTTCGGATCTGTTTCTTTTTCGGCCAGTTCTTCTGCTAATTCCGCATGACGTTCAGCAAATAAAATAGATGCATCACAGGCAATTGCCATACCAGTTAACTGCTCTTTTTTATCGGTAGCTTCCACATCATTTAAAAAATCAAGACTATCGATATGGTTCTGAATATCTTTTTTAAAATCAAGCATTCCTTTTTTATAGATCTTACCATCTAAAGCGGTATGACCGGGAGCTCGCTGTTCCATAAACTCAGTAAATAAACCAGCTTCATAAGCTCTTTTCCATTCCTTTGGAACATGATCAAAAATACGATCACGAATGGTTTTTCCTTCCCAGAAAGGAATAACCTCTTTTTCATAGATGTCAATATCTTCTTGACTGATGATATAACGCTGCATATCACGTGTATTCAACACATGAAGATCTTCTACGCTATGGCAGGTCAATTCCGGGAAAGTAGGAATTGCTTTGGGAGTTGGTCCACGTTCACCAACGATCAATTCTTCTTCACCCAAATAAATAGTTTTCTTTTTACAGATCTCTAAAAAGTTGAGAGACCTCATTACAGGAATAGCATATTTTCCAAAGTTCTTTTTATAAAATTCAGTTTGGATCAATGCGCGCTCAATGGATAAGGATGGTTCGGCTTCAAAACTCAGCTTTCTAAGTTTTTGAATTTTTGTATTCATTCCGGGTCCGATCTTATCACCTAAAGGTTTATAAAAATTACCCTCTGCTGAGGCGATTCTTTCCGGATTTAAAGTTTTATATGTAGTACTCATAATTATTAAATTTAAAATGATCAGAATTTCTTCTAAAAAAAACACAAAGTGAAATTAAAAACTAAATATTATGAAATATAAGAAAAGAACATCAAACATTCAAACAGGCGTTTGTATGATTTGGTAAGAGAAGTTGTGTTCTTTGTTGAAGACATTTGCTAAAAGTATTGACTACAAAATTAATAAAAAAACTGGTATTACGGTAAACATTTAAACATATTGTTGCACCAGATTAATAAGGGTATTTGCATCCTGCTGACCAGTTTGGCGCCATTTCATTTCGCCATCTTTGTAAATTATATAAGTAGGGTTCCCTTTTATTCGTAAAGCAGATGCTAAAGTCTCATTTTTTGAAATATCAATTTTTACAACTTTTGCTTTATCACCAAGGGCTGAAGCGACATCTCTTAAAATAGAATGCAAATTACTACTGTTTTCATCCCACTCGGAATAAAAATCAATCAATGTAGGAATTCTTGAACCTATCAACTCACCAAACTTTGTCATAATTTTAATATTCTGGTCATACAAATATAACATTTTATCTCAATAAGACCTATAAAGCACAAAACATTAGTGTTTTAACAATTTATTCACAAAAATACTAAGAATCTGAGATTTCAAATTTTAATTCATCCTCCATATAAATTTCAAATTTGTACTTTTACAAAAGTAAAACACTACTGTATGCCTGCTAAAAAACGACTTTTTTTATTAGATGCTTTTGCATTGATATTTCGTGGATATTATGCCTTGATCAAAAACCCAAGAATTAACTCCAAAGGAATGGATACTTCTGCCATTCTGGGATTTACAAACTCTTTATTAGATGTGATCAGAAGAGAAAAACCCGATCATCTGGCAGTAGCATTTGACAAAGGAGGATCGGCTGCAAGAACTGAGGCATACACTCCGTATAAAGCACATCGCCTGGAAACTCCTGAAGCCATTAAAATAGCAATACCATATATCCATAAAATACTGGAAGCAATGCATATTCCTATCATTGAAGTTGCTGGTTTTGAAGCAGATGACCTTATCGGAACTTTATCCGTGCAAGCAGAAAAAGCGGGTTACCAAATCTTTATGGTAACACCCGATAAAGATTTTGCACAATTGGTTACCGATAATGTTTTTATGTACAAACCTGCCCGAATGGGTAATGGAATTGAAATATGGGGAGTGGATAAAGTAAAGGAAAAATTTGAAGTAGATGACCCTATGCAGGTAATTGATTATTTGGGTATGATGGGTGATGCTGCTGATAATATTCCCGGTTTGCCCGGAGTTGGTGACAAAACAGCAAAAAAATTCATCAAACAATATGGCAGTCTGGAAAACCTTTTGGCAAATACACATGATTTAAAAGGCAAAATGAAAGAGAAAGTTGAAGAAAATGCTGATCTTGGAATCTTATCAAAACAACTAGCAACTATTATGTTAGATTGTCCTGTGGAATTTCACGAAGAGAATTTTGAACTAAATACACCTGATTTTCAAAAAGTTACCGAAATTTTCCAAGAATTAGAGTTTAGACGTTTACTCGAAAATATGAACAGGATCTTTAAGCAAGATGTGAATGCTCCTACTCATGTCTCTATATCTAAAAAAGTGGAAACTGCCGTCATTACCAACACCTCAGGTGAACAACTGGATATTTTTTCAATGACAAATTCCAATACAGATCAGGAATCCATTTCAGGTTATAAAGAGGCTAAAAACACCGATCATTTTTATCAGTTTGTCAATACTTCTTTGGCAAGAAGTATTCTAATTAATAAACTTTTAAAACAAAGTTCTGTTTGTTTTGACACTGAGACAACAAGTTTAAATACGTTTGAAGCTGAACTTGTAGGGATTTCATTTTCTTATGAAAAAGGAAAAGGCTATTATGTTACAATTCCGGAAGATCGGAATGAGGCAAATGCAATTTTAGAAATTTTTAGGTCATTCTTTGAAAATGAAAAAATTGAAAAAATTGGTCAGAATTTAAAATATGACATCAAAGTGCTTCAAAATTACAATATGGAAGTAAAAGGCGCTCAATTTGATACTATGCTTGCTCATTATTTGATCAACCCGGATATGCGTCACAATATGAATGTTTTGTCTGAAACATATTTGAATTATACTCCCATTTCCATTGAAAGCCTTATCGGTAAAAAAGGGAAGAATCAAAAGACCATGCGTGATGTAGATCTTACCACCCAAACGGAATATGCTGTTGAAGATGCTGATATTACCTGGCAATTGAAACAAATTTTAGAAAAAGAATTAGATAATAATAATCTAAGTAAACTCTTTAAAGAAATTGAAATTCCGTTGATTAATGTTTTGGCAAATATGGAACTGGAAGGAATCAATTTGGATAAAGATTTTTTAAATTCTTTATCAGATGACCTGACCAAAGATATTTTAAAACTGGAACAAAAGATCTATAAAGAAGCAGATACCGATTTTAATCTGGCTTCTCCAAAACAATTGGGAGTAGTTTTATTCGAGCATTTAAAACTGGTTGATAAACCTAAAAAAACCAAAACCGGACAATATGCAACCGGTGAAGAGATTCTTTCCAAATTGGCTCCCGACCATAAAATTGTTGCTAATATTTTAGAGTGGAGAGGGCTGGTAAAATTAAAAAATACTTATATAGATGCTTTGCCTAACTTAATAAATAAAAAAACCGAACGAATTCATACAACATATAGTCAGGCAGTAGCAGCCACCGGAAGATTAAGTTCTAATAATCCGAATTTACAGAATATTCCTATTCGAACCGAAAGAGGAAAACAGGTTCGAAAAGCTTTTGTCCCCAGAGATAAGAATTACACTTTACTAGCAGCAGATTATTCTCAAATTGAGCTTCGATTAATTGCTGAAATGAGTGGAGATGAAGAAATGAAAACCTCCTTTTTACGAGGAGAGGATATTCACAAGTCTACTGCAGCAAAAGTATTTAATGTTCCATTAGATAAAGTAACCCGGGAACAGCGTAGCAATGCCAAAACAGTGAATTTCGGAATCATTTACGGTGTTTCAGCTTTTGGACTAAGTCAACAAACTGATCTTAGCAGGAAAGAAGCCAAAGAACTGATCGACACATATTATAAAACCTATCCCACTTTAAAGGCTTATATAGCCAAACAAATTGATTTTGCAAGAGAGCATGGATATGTGGAAACACTTTTAGGCAGAAGGCGATATTTAAAAAATATAAACTCAAGAAATGCTATTGTAAGAGCTGCCGATGAACGAAATGCTGTGAATGCACCCATACAGGGATCTGCTGCAGACATTATTAAAATTGCCATGATTAACATTTATAATATCCTTAAAAAAGGTAATTACAAATCAAAAATGCTTTTACAAGTACATGATGAACTGGTTTTTGACATATACAATGATGAATTGGCAACATTAAGACCAATCATCCAAAACGAAATGGAAAATGCTTATAAACTATCTATTCCCTTAACAGTTGATCTTGGAGAGGGGAATAATTGGCTTGAAGCACATTAAAAGTTATTCCATAATCCTATAATTATTAAACTAAAGAAAAGGATTTAGCTGAAGTAGCAAAAATATTTAAACGAAAAAAAAGTTTATTGTAAGGGGAAACAATAAACTTTTTTGAATTTTCATACCAAAAGCACATCACAATGACATCTTTATTCTCTTCTTCAAAATCAATTTTGATACTATTATATTTGTTTAATCAAGGGGACCAATTATAAAATTCAAAAAACAAATAAACAATTAAATGGAGTTATACCATTATGAAATACATTTTGATATTAGTTAATAGTTACACAAAACTAAGTTTAATTAGATTATCAATCAATACCCCCAAGGGGGTATATTTTGATTAAAAATCTCAATGCACTGAAATTACATTGGTTAGAAAGTATTAATAAATTTAAAATTTTCAATATCTATACTAAACAATCCCATTCTTTTCGCAAAAGTCTAAAAGCTCTTTTCTGTTGTGACAATTGGTCTTTTTTAATATCTTTTTTCGGTGGGTTTTTACAGTATGCTCACTGATAAATAATTCATCTGCAGTTTGTAAATTAGTATAATGTTTTGCTATACATTTTATTATTTCCAGTTCTCTATCTGTAAAAAAATCAATAAACTCTTTATAAATATTCCTCTTAAATGCAACATTATCCATGCCATTGGCAAAAATATCCCACTCTACCTTATCGTTATTACTGATAAATGATATATCTATCATAAAGCTCATACTGCTTAATAAATTACCCTCTGCATCTAATTCCCATGGACTGGATTGTCTTAACACATTGATATAGGTACCATCTTTTTTTTGCACTCTGTAAGTTACCAATGCATAATTATCATCTCCTTTAAAACCAATTTTTACGGCATTCTTAACGGTTCCTTTTATTATTCTGGATACAATTTTCATATCATTAGGATGAATATAGTTTAAAGCTCTATCCATATCAAACTCAGCATGATTATAGCCCAACATAGACCCTACACCTCTGCTATAAGTTATTTTGTATTGAGGCCAATCCATCACATAAATGCATTGTTTCCCTTCAATAATAGGGATACAATCTAAAATGCCCAGATTCTTTTTATGAGAAGTTACCTTATTTTTTAATTCATAAGAAATATCTCTACTAAATTCACTTATACTTTTTTCTGTAAAATCCATAATTTGTGATTATCTAAATTCCATTCTTTAATTTAGTTAACAAATAATAAAAAGGTTAACATTTCAACAATACATTTAATGAATTAATTCAATTTCTTCTCCAACTTTTAAATCAAACTTCTTTCTGAACAAATACACAAAGAAATAGAGTAAAGGAGTATCTAACAATGCAACAAGCAATTTGTATAGAAATCCGTTTAACAGCAATAAACCAAATAATTCCCATTTAATTACACCAAAACTACACAGCAAAAAAAGCACCGTAAAAGTATCCAGAAATTGTGATGATATAGTGGAGAAATTATTTCGTAACCATAAGTGCCTGCCTTTGGTTTTCTTTTTCCAGAAATGATAAATTCTTATATCAACAAATTGCGCTACCAGATAAGCCATCATAGATGCTAAAACAGCTAAAATTGATAAACCAAAAACATTATGAAACATTTCATTGTTAACCGGAGACCAGTTTGTTGCAGGAGCAATATCAGAAAGCATGATAATTACCAGTGAAAATACCGATGCGAAAATACCAGCAATTACAACCTGATTCGCCTTTTTTTTACCATATATTTCTGAAATAATATCCGTTACCAAAAAAGTGATGGGATATGGCAATATTCCTACAGAGATCTCAAAATTATACCAGCCCAAAAAATTAAAAGAAAAAAACTTTTGAAAAATCAAATTGGAAACTACCAAAGAGGCAATAAAAACAGATGCCAGAATCAAGTAGATATTAAAAGCTAAATTCTTCTTTTGTGGAGTCATTTTCAGTTAGTTGGAAACACTAAAGTAACTCATTTTGAGTAAATATACAAGGTTTATATGTTTAGCTGATTGATATTTTAGACATTTTGACATTTGACTTTTAAACATTCGACTATATTTTTCCTATTTTTGCAATTCACTTTAAAGACTACATCATGCATGCATATATATTCCCTGGTCAGGGAGCTCAGTTCCCTGGAATGGGACAAGATCTATTCGAAAAATCAGATCTTGCAAAAGAATTATTTAACAAGGCAAATGATATTTTAGGATTTTCAATAACAGATATTATGTTCAATGGATCTGCTGAAGATCTAAAGCAAACCAAAGTAACACAGCCTGCTATTTTTTTGCATTCGGTAATTTTAGCTAAAACCTTGGGCGCTGACTTTCAACCGGATATGGTAGCTGGTCATTCACTTGGTGAATTCTCTGCTTTGGTAGTCAACGGTGCTTTGGATTTTGAATCAGCTTTAAAACTTGTTTCTCAACGTGCCATGGCAATGCAAAAAGCATGTGAAATTGAACCTTCAACCATGGCTGCAGTAATAGGTCTGGAAGATAAAATTGTAGAAGAGGTTTGTAATCAGGTAGGCGGAACGGTTGTTGCTGCAAATTATAATTGCCCCGGACAACTAGTGATATCAGGTGAAATTAAGGCAATTGACCATGCCTGCGAAATTTTAAAAGAATCAGGTGCCCGAATGGCTATAGTATTACCTGTAGGAGGCGCATTTCATTCTCCTCTTATGGAACCTGCAAGAGAAGAATTGGCCGCCGCAATTGAAGCTACAAATTTTAATGAACCAAACTTCCCAATCTATCAAAATGTAACCGGAAAAGCTGTGACAAGTGCCTCTGAAATAAAAGAAAATTTAATTGCACAATTAACATCACCGGTAAGGTGGACACAAACCATTCAACAAATGATCGCTGATGGAGCAACCGAATTTACCGAGGTTGGTCCCGGAAAAGTTTTGCAGGGACTTATGCGAAAAATAGACAGAAAGGTAAAAGCAAATGGAGTTAAATAATTCAATATTAAATCTATGATATGAATCAAGGCACAATCTTTACCAATATCACCAACAAAGTTGCAACCATTACATTTTTCCATCCTGCCAGTAATTCATTACCAGGTGATTTATTAAACCGTTTGACAGAAACTTTTAATCGGCTTGATGCTAATCTTGATGTTAATATAATCGTTTTAAAAAGCGAGGGTGAAAAAACTTTCTGTGCCGGAGCTTCTTTTGATGAATTGTTACAGGTTAAAACTCCAGAAGAAGGAAAACAATTCTTTTCTGGTTTTGCGAATTTATTGAATAGTATGCGAAAGTGTTCTAAACTAATCATTGGTCGCGCTCAAGGAAAAGCAGTTGGCGGTGGTGTAGGAATTTTAGCCGCTACCGATTATTGTTTTGCAACAGAATCTGCCAGCATCAAATTATCAGAACTAAGTATCGGAATTGGCGCTTTTGTAATTGCTCCTGCCGTTGAACGGAAAATAGGTGTTTCCGCTTTAAGCGAATTGAGTATAGACGCCACCAACTGGAAAACCGCCTATTGGGCAAAAGAAAAAGGACTGTTTGCCAGGGTTTTTGATAGCAACAGGGAAATGGATCAGTCCATTGATATTTTAGCAAACAAATTAGCTTCTTACAATCCGGAAGCACTAAAAGAATGGAAAAAAATACTTTGGAAAAATACAGATCACTGGGATACATTACTAAAAGAAAATGCTAAAATTAGCGGCAAATTGGTGTTATCAGATTTCACAAAAGAAGCATTGCAAAAATTTAAAAATCAATAGAGTTGAAAATATTTTAATATGAATTTTAAACTTCGACCTTGGCATATAAATGATCTGGATAATCTGGTAAAACATGCCAACAATCCTAATATTGCAAAATACTTAACTGATGGATTTCCTTATCCTTATTTAAAAGAAAACGGTAAAAAATTTATTAAATATGCAACAGCAGATAATCCTGTGCATATTTTTGCAATTGATATAAATGGTGAAGCAGTTGGAGGAATTGGAATTCATCCACAAACAGATATACAAAAGAAAAATGCTGAACTTGGTTATTGGCTCGCCGAACCTTTTTGGGGTAAAGGGATCATGACTAAAGCTATTAAGCAAATAACAGATTTTGCATTTAGCACTTTTGAAATCAACAGGATATTTGCCAGACCTTTCGGAAATAACCCAGGATCACAAAATATTCTTAAAAAAAATGGGTTTGTTCTGGAAGCCAGGTTTAATAAAACTTTAATTAAGAACGGACAATTTTTAGATGAATTGATCTACGCAATTAGAAAAAAATAACAGATGAAACTATCACTTTTAATCCTTCTACTACAGACAGTAAATATTGAAGAAAAAATAAAAAATGCACCAGATCAGCGTTATGAAATTGGAGTTGCAATTGCTGCATATCTTCCGTTTGTTATTTTAGTCGGACTTGCTTATCTCACTTATCATTTCGCTAAAAAAAGAAAAAACCAATGATTAGGAAAAAATAACCAAATGTCTATTTACAATACAGTTAATCTAATTCATCCGTTAATTTTTGAAATACATCTTTGGCATTCATATTTTGATATAAAACACTATAAACTGCATCAATAATAGGAGTTACAGCCTTATTCTTTTGATTGATTTCGTAGGCACTTTTAGTTGCATAA
>JADGEA010000461.1 GCA_016744615.1 Flavobacteriaceae bacterium | reverse complement strand
ATCAACAAAAACTTTTTCCAGTTGGAAAAAGTTTCAAATTCAAATACAAGAAGCTGTGGTAGAAAAAAAAATAAGAAAAATTGAAGCAGAACAACTTTTTATCAACATCCTCTCCTTAAATATATTTCCTTTTATTGCTGCTCCTCTAATCAAGGGATTTATCAATGTAAATGATAAACAATATAGATCTATTTTAGAAACAAGAAAAACTGAAATAGCCAATTTTATCATACAATCCATAAAGATTTAATCATGAAAAAATTAATATTATTACTTTTCTTTATTCCTTTAAGTTCTTTTGCACAAGAGAATTTAAGTCTGGAAAAGTGTTATGCTCTAGCCAAAGTAAATTATCCAAAATCTAAACAAAGTGATTTAGTAAAAGAACAAAGTGATTTGAACACTGAGATCATCAAAACAAAAAAATATCCAAAAATTGATTTTGATGCTCAGGCAACCTATCAATCAGAAGTAATCCATTTTCCTACTGAAAATCCGGGTTTGATTATTGAACTACCTAATAAAGATCAGTATAAGGCAACCTTAACTTTAAACCAGCTTATTTATGGTGGCGGAACGATTGATGCCGCTATAGCGGAAGAAAATGCAAAATCGATTACACAATTACAAAAAGTAAATGTGGAGCTCTATCAATTAAAACCAAGGATCAATCAGATCTATTTTTCACTACTTCTTACACAAGAGAAAAGGGAGATCCTTCTTGCCAAGCAAAAGCAAGTGGAAGAAAAATTAAAAGAGATAAAAGCCGGAATCAAATATGGTGCTGTTTTACCAACTTCTGATGCAATTTTAGAGGCAGAATTATTAAAACTCCAACAACAACTAACCGATATTGAAAGCACAAAACAAAACCTTATCCAAACCTTAGAAAAATATATTGGAAGTCCAGTGTCGGATATTTCATCTTTTACATATCCAGAAAATACAATTGACCTGTCAAAATCTTTAAACAGACCAGAAATGGAATTGTTTAATTTACAAAAAACACAAATAGATAATACCTCTTCCTTGTTGCAAAAAAATAGATTACCAAAAGTCTATGGCTTTGCACAGGGAGGTTATGGAAACCCCGGTTTGAATATGCTGGACAATTCTTTTCAAGCATTTTATTATGTAGGATTAAAATTGAACTGGAACGTTTTTGACTGGAATAAAACCAAAAAACAAACACAGGCATTAGAATTGAACAAACAAATAATTGAAAGCGAAAAAGAAGAATTCAAGTTACAAACCAATATTCAATTGGAACAACAGGCAATAGAAGTTGCAAAATACAATGAATTTATTAACAGCGATCAAACCATCATTCGTTTACAAAAACATATTTTAAAAACTGCTGAGTCTCAATTGAAAAATGGTGTGATCACCTCATCAGATTATATGGATCAATTAACAGATCTGTATGAGGCAGAAATCAATTTAAAAACACATCAGATACAATTATTGTTAGCACAGGCAAATTATACAGTAATTCAAGGAAACTAGCCTCCCTTTATTAGGGAAAGGGATACAGA
>JADGEA010000460.1 GCA_016744615.1 Flavobacteriaceae bacterium | reverse complement strand
ATCATGGTATCTGCTCAACTTAAAAAAGCAAAAAAAGGCTTAGATATTGTTATCATAGACCCTACAGATACTCATTATTATCAGCCAGCAAATACTTTAGTCGCTGGAGGGTTAATGGACTATGAGGACACTAAAAGATCTGAAAAAAAGTTAATTCCATCAGGTGTTTCTTGGATAAAAGAATATGTTTCCGACATACAACCCGATACTAATGAAGTAATTCTAAAAAACGGAGATAAAATAACTTACGACTATTTAGTTAATGCTACTGGAATTCAAAATAATTTAGATGGAATAAAAGGGCTAAAAGATGCTATGGGGAAAAATGGTGTTTGTTCCAATTATGTGGATCCAACTTATACTTGGGAATTAATGAAAAAATTTAAAGGTGGGAATGCATTATTTACGCAACCTACTACTCCCATCAAATGTCCTGGTGCACCTCAAAAAATCATGTATTTAATGGGTGATTACGTTGCTAAAAATGGTTTAGAAAAACAAACCAATCTTATTTTTGCAACACCTGGAACTATGATTTTTGGAGTCCAGCCTTTTAAAGATGAATTGGAAAATTATTTGATTAAGTATAACGTAAAACAACGTTATGGATACAAATTAGTGGAGATAGATGGTGAAAAAAAGGAAGCACATTACGAACGATTAGAAATGCCAAATGCAAATAATAATTATGTGGTAAATGATGAACGTAATGCTTCAGGGTGTATGGGATTTATAAATGACGGTGATGTAAGACGTGAAGTACAAGAAGTAAACTCCCCTTTCCAAATGGAAAAACAAGGTACTCGCTATGTAATTAAGTATGATATGCTTCATTTAGCTCCACCACAATCTGCTCCTACTTGGTTTCAAACAACAAAATTAGCTAACCAAGATGGCGCAAATAAAGGTTGGATGGGTGTAGATAAAAACTCAATGCAGTCTAATTTCTATAAAAATGTTTTTGGTGTAGGTGATGTAACCGATTTACCAACTGCAAGAACTGGAGCAGCAATACGTAAACAAGCACCAGTAGTCGTTAAGAATATTCTAAAAATAATGGATGGAAACGAAGCAGATTGTAAAGATTACACAGGTTATTCTTCTTGTCCTCTTGTGGTTGCACATAATAAAATGCTTCTTGCAGAATTTGGATATGATGGAGTAAGAATGTCTGACCCCATTTTAAGTAAGTTTTTTAATACCGGAAAAGCAAGTTATCCCATGTGGATTTTAAAAAGATACGGCCTACCATTTATGTATTGGAACTTAATGATGAAAGGATACGACTTTTAAGATTTAAACAAAAAAGAGATGAACTTCATGAAGTTCATCTCTTTTTTGTTTAATAATTTTTATCCAATCTGATAAATATCATTTTAAATAATCCCTTTGTAAAGTAAATTTGAACTTTATTAATAAAAACCTTCGTTATGTTAAATCAATTTCTTCCTCTTTATAATCACGGTATGGGTGTTGCGCTTATAGGGTTTTTTGTACTTGTTTGTGTGGTTCTAGTTGTGTTATTAGTTTCATTTATGAA
>JADGEA010000459.1 GCA_016744615.1 Flavobacteriaceae bacterium | reverse complement strand
TTTCTATTGATTCTATGTCGGTTAATGGAAGTTCAGAATTTAGTTTTTCTGAAACCGTTTTGGAGCCTGAAATTTATTATTTATACGTTCGCTTAGAAAACGGTATTTTAAGAGATGATCGCATTTCATTTTTTGCTGAAGCAAATCCCATTAACATTAGCACTACCTTAACTAATTTTGCAATAGATGCTAAAGTTACAGGATCTAAAAATCAAGAAAAATATAAAACTTATAAAAAAATTATTAATCGATACTCTGATAAAAATTTAGAGCTAATAGAACAAAGTTTTGAAGCAAGGAAGCAAGGAAATGATTCATTAGCTAGCTCTTTGGATCAAACACAGAATTCAATTCTTGCAAAAAAATATTTAGCAACTATCAGTTTTGCTTTATCAAATAACGATTTTGAAATTTCACCTTATTTAATGGTAAGTCACGTAAATGATACAAAGCTTACTTACTTAGATTCTGTTTATAATAACCTTACACCAAAAATAAAAGACTCTAAATACGGTAAGGATTTAGAGTCTTTAATAAGGTTGAGAGAAAAATAGAAAATTAACTTAAAGCATTAATTTTATCAATTAATACTCTCCCTTTATCTTCTAATTCTTGATTAACTCCTTTAAAATGTTGTTTACTATTCTCCACATTTTTAGAATTTACTTTAACAATTAATTCGTCAAAAACATCGATTGCTTCATCAATGATTGCTTGAGAATTTTTTGTTTCTTTTCCTGGATTTGTTAGCTCCCATAAATAGACAGCTTCAATGATATCTCCTAAAACGTAATTGATATCTTTTTTTAAATCGCGAATATTTGCCATAGTGTTTTTAATTTTTGCAAAAATACTACATTTTCAATCTATTAGGGAATATAAACCTCTAAAAAAATAGCAGAATTTGATTTAATTTCAATTTCCGAAATTAATGCTGGAATAAGTATGGTATCTCCTTCCATAAAACCTTCAGAATTCTGGCCAACTATAATGGTTCCTTCTCCTTCTAAACACATATAAACAACAAAGGAGTCTATTGATTTTAAATCCAGACTTATAGCAGTTGATATGGTTAATTTATTAGTCTGAAAAAACTTTGTCTTACATAAATTAACAGGAGTATTAAATTCGTCTTTATACTCTAATTTAGCTTGGGAGCTATTAAAATCAATGGCATCTATCGCTAAGTCTGTATGCAACTCTCTTAATTTACCATCTAAACCTGGCCTATTGTAATCGTATATTCTATAGGTAATATCTGAAGTTTGCTGAATTTCTGCCAAAACAACACCAGCACCAATTGCATGAACGGTACCTGTGTCTATAAAAAATGAATCTCCTTTTTTTACATTTTCATAATGCAAAATTTCGGAAAGTGTATTTTCTGCTAGATGCTTTTGATACAATTCTTGATTGATTTTTTTATGGAACCCTAAAATTAACTTTGCATCCTTAACAGAATCTAATACATACCACATTTCTGCTTTCCCAAAGGAGTTATGCCGTTCTTTTGCTAATTGATCATTTGGATGTAATTGAACTGA
>JADGEA010000226.1 GCA_016744615.1 Flavobacteriaceae bacterium | reverse complement strand
TAAATTTCAGAAAATAGTAATTAGACGCTCCAGAGGTTTAGCACCAACGTATATTAATGCTAATTTGGAAGTGCCTAAAAAAGCAATTCTTTCTATGGGAGCGATGTTGAAAAGCACTTTTACATTACTCCATCAAAAAAACATTTATATAAGTCAGTATTTAGGGAACACAGATAATTTTGAAGCCGAACTAAATTACAAACATACTTGGGATCATTTTAATAAGCTATTTAATCCCAAATTAGAAGTGGTTTTGGTAGACAAACACCCAAATTATTTTTCTTCGGTTTATGGCAAGGAAATAGCATTAGAACAAAATATTCCAGTGGTTGAAATTCAACATCATAAAGCCCATTTTTACGCCGTTTTGGGAGAGAATAACTTATTAGATTCCAATGAAGAAATATTAGGTGTAATTTGGGACGGAACAGGTTTGGGTGACGATGGAAATGTTTGGGGAGGTGAATTTTTTAAATTTCAAAATAATAATGTAGAGCGAGTTCATCATTTGGATGAATTCCACTTTTTATTAGGAGACAAAATGCCAAAAGAACCAAGGATTTCTGCCTTGGCAATTACTTCAGGCATCTCAGATGCTATAATTATTAAAGATAAATTTTCTGAAACGGAATGGAATATCTATCAAAAATTACTTAAAAACGAACCTCATTTAAAAAGCACAAGTATCGGTAGACTGTTTGATGCGGTAGCCTCATTATTATTAGGAATAGACAAGCAGAGCTTTGAGGGTGAAGCTGCAATGAGATTAGAAAATGCTGCGTACACTTATTTTAGAGCCAATAATATTACAAAATATTACAGCTATTTTAAAGAAGAAAAAGCGCCCTTAAACTTCACTAATTTTATTATTACTCATATTCTATCTGACATAGAAAGTGGATATGAAAAAGAATTTATTGCAGCAAAATTTCACATTACCTTAGCTCATTACATCTCGATCATTGCCAAAGAGCAAAGGGTTAAAAAAGTAGCTTTTAGCGGTGGCGTTTTTCAAAACCAATGGCTTATTGAGCTCATACTTTTATTTATGAATGATGATTTTGATTTATATTTTCATAAAGAACTATCACCAAATGACGAATGTATTTCATTTGGACAATTAATGTATTATCTCTATAATGAAGATGTGCATCATTAATAATCAGAACTATAAATTGAAAATTTTACTAAAAATAGCATTTAAAATATTCCTTTTTATTTTCCTGACTGTAACAACTCAAATTGGGGGAATTATTTATTTGGTAAGTTTATTTCTTTCAAAAAAATGGAAATATCATCTGCAATTTAAAACTCTGATAATTTTCATAGGTCTTTATCTGTTTTCAACACTGTTAGTTGTTCCGATAATTGCACCATTTTTTGGACGTGAAAAAATAAAGCATTCAGAAAAAATAAAACCAACGAACTATATAACTGTTTTGTTGAACAGAAATTATGTTCAACCAAAACTAAACGAATTATTAAACAAAACAGAAAAAAGCTTAAATGGAACAAATATTGAAATTCACTATTTAGATGCAAATTTTCCATTTATTAATAAATTCCCTTTACTGCCACATTTGAGTCATAATGACGGAAAGAAAATTGACATTAGTTTGATTTACGAAACTCATAATGGAACCATAACCAATAAACAAAAATCTGTAAGTGGGTATGGTGCGTTTGAAAATCCTAAATCAAATGAATTTAACCAAATTCAAAAGTGCTTAACAAACGGTTATTTCCAATATGACTATCCAAAATACGTGACTTTTGGAAAAATTAATGAAGATTTAGTTTTCTCTGTAAAAGGAACAAAAAAACTGATAGAAAATATCTTAAAAAATCAAAGCTTAGGAAAAATATTTATCGAACCACATTTAAAAACCAGAATGAATTTAACAAATAGCAAGATAAGATATCACGGATGTAGAGCAGTTAGACACGATGACCATATTCATTTACAACTGAAATAAAAATATCGAACGCACAACAATAGCTATAATCCCTTTAGACTCGCAGAATATAAATGTAGTAAACAAGGATTGATTAAATTATGATAAAAAATTATTCCAAATTATTTTTGACTATTAGCATTATATTTTTCTTAGTTTCTCTGACTCAGAAAGCCTTTTGTGTTAATAATGATTGTGAATATTATGGGTTTCTAGCTCTTATATATGGCTTTTTTGGTTTTTTTGATGGCGGAGCTGGAATAACTTGGTTAGCAAATCCAATCATATTAGTTTCATGGATTACTTTCAATAAAAAAAAATCAATATATTTTAATTTAGCAGCCTTTATTTTAGGGATTTCATTTTTATTTTTTGAGCAAATATTAATGGGAACTAATAACAAATATGGTCAAATAACCAATTATGAATTGGGTTACTATCTTTGGCTTCTAAGTTTTTTGACGATGTTGATTGGAAACATATTTGATTATATTAAAAAATGAAAAAGGAAATGTTGAACGCTACCAGTTATGTGTTAACTGATATAAATCATAGTTAAAGAAACTATGATGGAATACTTTTAAACTTTTACATTTTTTAAAACCAAAACTTTTGCAAAAACTCTTTAGCCCCTTATTAGCAGTTTTATTTGTTTGCTGTGCATATAGCCAAAATACCATTAATGTTTCTAATCACCCAGAATGGGTTGATGTTCAGGAATATAATAAATCTCCAAAAGTTGATGAAGGCGAAATCACACAAGGCACATTAACACTTTTAGCTGATTATCAAATAAATATTTTTAAACAAGAAGCTTATTTTAGATTAGTATACAAAATAACAGATAATGTTGGAATACAATCGGGCTCTAATATTAATGCAGTTTACGATCCATTATATCAAAAGTTGATGTTTCATTCTATTAACATTATAAGAGATGGAAAAGAAATTAATAAGTTGATTCCAGACCATTTTCAAGTTATAAGACGTGAGCTAAATGCAGAAAACCATCTTTATGATGGATCATTATCTGCAATGCTAAATATGGCAGATGTTCGCAATGGAGATATTATTGATTTAAGCTATACTATTAAAGGATTTAATCCAATTAACAATGGTAAATATTCTAATAGTTTTATTCTAAATGACTTTGTGCCAATTGGAAAAATTAATGTGTCCATTAGAACAAAAAACAAACTTAATTACAAGACGTATAATACATCACTTCAACCAAAAATAATTAATAAAAATGGATCCATAAATTATAATTGGATGGTTGAAACACCTGTCCCTTTTCCGAATGAAGATAATATACCATCTTGGAAAATAGTAATGCCTACAATTATTGTTAGTGATTACAATTCTTTGGATGAAGTCGTAAAGTGGGCTATTAATATTTACATACAAAACGAGCCTTTAAATTCGGCCGTTAAAATGAAGGTAAGTGAAATTAGTTCAGCCAATAATACACAAGGTGAAAAAATAAAAGCAATTCTTAATTTTGTGCAAAACGATATAAGATATTTAGGCTTAGAGTATGGCATTGGTAGTTATAAGCCTAACTCTCCTAATAAAGTTTTTGAGCAGCGATATGGTGATTGTAAAGACAAGAGTGTGCTTATGGTGCAAATGCTTAAAGAAATTAATGTAGAAGCATACCCTATGCTTCTTAGTACCACTTTGAAAAGTACTATTGCAGAATTACCTCCATCACCAAATTTCTTCGATCATTGTGTGGTAAAGGTAATTGACAAAGAAAAACGGGAATTTTATTATGATCCTACAATGTATAATCAAGGAGGTACCTATAAAAATACGCATTTCCCTAATTATGAGTATGGATTAGTTATTAAAGAGAACAATAAGGCATTTGATACCATAACGACATCATCTAATAACAATGTAACTACTTTTGAGGAATTTATTATCAAAGACTTTAATGGCGGAGCCACTTTAAATGTAGCTACAACGTTTACAGATGTTGAAGCAGATAGAATGCGTAATTATTTTAAGAATAATAGTAAAAGTAGTATCAAAAAAGAGTTTGAAAACTATTATGCAAATTATTATTCTAAAATAAGAATAATAGATGAACCAACTGTGAATGATAATGTATCAAACAATGAGTTTATGGTTTCAGAATCTTATGCTATTGACAGTATTTGGCAGCCAATGAAATTAAAGCCAAATTTTATAGCAATGGAATTTATTCCTGTTAGTTTATCGGAAGTATTGTATATCCCCAATATGGAAAATAGAAAAAATGAAATAAGTTTACCATATCCTGTTTCTAGAGAGCACAGAACAAATATTATTTTGCCAAAGGCATGGCAGGTAGAAAGGAATAATGATTTAGTTAGCAATGATATATTTTACTACGATTTTAGTGTAGATTATAATAAAAAGAAAAATGAAGTACGATTAAAAAGCTATATCAAAATTCAAAAACCTTCAGTTACGCCAGATGAATTCACAACATATTATAATGATTTAAATAAATTGGACAAGTCGTTTGGGTACACCATTTATATTCCTAAAAATTCAAAAGTAAATCAAGGGGGAAACTTTTTTTTTAGCTTAGGTAAAATCGCAATTTTTCTCTTTTTAATAGGTGCTTTTATTTTCTTTTTGGTTTGGTTTTTCTCTAGGAAAAAAAGGGTTAATATTTAATATTATTAAGTAATATTACTGAAACTATTGTAAATAAAAAAAGTGTAACACCAACTATAATTCCTTTAGATATGCCTAATAAAAATTCAGTAAATTAGGATTGATTAAAAATATAAACTTAAATTACAGCTGATTTCTGTAGCGGTAAAGTCTCTGACACATTCCACAACAAAATCAAAGCCTAACCGATTAAGATTTATGAGTGAATTAAAGAAATTCCTAAACCGAAGAGAAGAAGGTTTAGCGGAAGACAGAAAGATTAAAGAAGGTATTGTTGAAGAGGAAAATCCTAATTTAACAGATGATGAATTCTGGGGGATTTTAAATCAATTTAAAATAGATAGTAAATTAAATACAAACGATCCATCTGAAATTTTCCAGAAGATTTTAGAACAATATTCAGTTTTAAAAATTAATCAATTTGCAGAACGATATAAAAATTTGAATAAATAAAGAAAATGAAATTCCTTACAGAATATAGAGATCCAGAATTAGCTAAACAGGTTTTAGAGGAAATTAAAAAAACAGTTACAAAGCCATGGAAAATCATGGAAGTTTGTGGCGGACAAACACATTCATTAGTTAAAAACGGAATTTTAAATGTATTGCCCAAGAAAATTACTATGGTTCATGGACCCGGTTGTCCAGTCTGTGTTACTCCTTTGCATTTAATAGATAAGGCGATTTATCTTGCTGAAGAAAAAAATGTGATACTCTGTAGTTTTGGTGATATGATTCGTGTTCCAGGTTCTAAAAAAAGCATCTTAGAAGCCAAAGCTCAGGGCGCAGATATTAGAATATTGTACTCGCCATTAGAGGCTGTTAATATTGCAAAAGCAAACCCAGATAAAGAAATAGTATTCTTTGCTGTGGGTTTTGAAACTACTGCTCCAGCAAATGCATTATCAGTGCTGCATGCTCAAAAACTAGGATTAAAAAATTACACCATACTCACCTCTCACGTTTTGGTTCCTCCTGCCATAGAAAATGTAATGGAAGATGTGGACAGTCATATCGATGGATTTTTGGCTGCAGGTCATGTCTGTTCTATAATGGGATATTGGGAATATTATCCACTTGCTGAAAAGTTTAAAGTTCCAATTGTAGTTACAGGATTTGAACCTTTGGATATTTTACAAGGAATTTTAATGACCGTAAAACAATTAGAAGAAGGTCGATTTGAAGTAGAGAATCAATATTCAAGAGTAGTTACCGAAGAAGGAAACGAAATAGCACAAGATGTGATTGCAAAAGTATTTAAAGTAACAGATCGTGTTTGGCGTGGGATGGAAAACATACCAATGAGTGGTTTAGATGTAAAAGAT
>JADGEA010000458.1 GCA_016744615.1 Flavobacteriaceae bacterium | reverse complement strand
AAAATACGTAAGCACCAATGATGATCAAAGAAATAGAGACTCTTCGTATTTTTTTAATATACTTCCTGTTTTTTATGATATCTCCGCTTTTAAATTTTTTAAGATAGGTATAAGGGATTACAAGATTATTACTAATCATAGTTGAAAGTGCGAGCGTAGATACTACAACCATAGAGATTACGGCAGAAAAACCACCTAAAAAAACCAATAAAGCCAAAAAAGTATTGTTATTCTGAAGGGGTAAAAACAAAGCATAATACTCTGCATTTACACTACTGCCAAAGGTTAATTTTCCTCCCCATGCTATATAAATAACAAAAATATTAAAAAGTAATAAATACAACGGAAATATCCATATAGCCTGCTTTAAATGCTTTTCTCTACTGTTTTCAACTACAGAAACCTGAAATTGTCTTGGCAATAAAAATATTGCCATAAATGAAAGTGATATCATAAAAAACCAGTTAAATGCACCTTCTAAGCCATTTATCTTTGCTAGTTGGCTAAAATTAGCCGTCTGGGAGATTTTATCATAAATATCAGTGGTTCCGTCAAACAAATAATAGGTTACATATATTCCAATAACCAAGAAGAATACCAGTTTTAAAACAGATTCAAAAGCTACTGACACAACGATTCCTTTGTGTTTTTCGGAGGCATCAGTTTTTTGTGTTCCATAAAATGTAGCAAACACAACTAACAAAACTGCTATATAAAAAGTAGAGTCATTGAAAATATTTCCTTCTTTGGGAATAAACTCTGACTTAACTGTCATGATCTTAAAAGTTTCCGAAATTGCTTTAAGCTGTAATGAAATATAAGGAATAGTTGCTAAAATAGCAATGATCGTAATTAAGGCTCCGAGAAATCTGTGGTTTCCGTAACGCAAAGAAATAAAATCTGCTATAGAAGAAATCTTGTGCTGTTTTGATATTCTAATAATTTTACGCATCACCACAATCCATAATGGAATTGCAATTACCGGACCTAAATAAATTGTGATAAAATCAATTCCTGAATTTGCCGCTATCCCAACACTACCATAATAAGTCCAAGCAGAACAGTAAACAGCAAGAGAAAGAGCGTAGATATACGGACTGTTGGCCCATTTACTTTTTACATTTTTTTCTGCTAAAAAAGCAATGTAAAACAAGATGCCTAAATAAATGATTATAATAAGAATTAGTACGTAATTATTCATAGTGTTTGTTTAGAACTATGAGAGAAATAATTACGGCAAGCAACCAGATCGAAAAAATATAAAAATAAAGAATGGGAATTCCAAAAATGGCTCCATCTACATTAAATATCATCACAAAAGGGATATTTAAAAAAATAAATAACCCAAAAGATAATATGATTAACTTTTGCTGATGTCTTTTTTTCATGATGATATTTTGAAATATAAATGTAATAAAAAAACAGTACTACTCTAAAGTAATACTGTTTTTAACTAATTTTAAATACTATTTTTAATGTTCTATGGCATCTCCGGCACCACTTGGAATTCTAATATCTTCAACTATATGCTGAATTTCTTCTGGTGGAGCAGCTGT
>JADGEA010000457.1 GCA_016744615.1 Flavobacteriaceae bacterium | reverse complement strand
AGTTTCTCCGTTTTGAATGGTAATAGGAATACTTTGAGTAATGTAATTAAGTTTGCTTACTACAAGAATTTGTTCTCCCTGAGGAAAATCGGTTCCTGTTAAAACAAATAAGCCCTCTTCATTTGTCTGCGTTTCAAAATTGCTTGACAAAATTCGTATCTCTACGTCAGGAATTACTTCACTCGAATGCGTATCTACCACCCTTCCCTTTATGATGGCATCTTGAGCTAATAAGGTAAAACTACTCATAAATGCTAAGCATAAAGTAAAAATGATTTTTTTCATTCTAAATTTGGTTGTTAATTAATAAATAAAGTGACGCAAAATTACATTATTTAGATGAATTAATTACTTTTGATACCTGATAAAAAGAGTAATTTACCTTAACATAATATCACACACTAATGAAAATTAAAGCTGCCTTTCTGATTGTCTTTATCTTATCGTCTTCGATCACCTTTTCACAAGAAAAAAAGGCGTACAAAGTAAATACCATAGCCTTTTACAATTTGGAAAATTTATTTGATACAGAAAACGACCCTATTACTTTTGATGACGACAGAACACCAGATGGCAAAGACCATTGGACGGAAGAAATCTATCAAGATAAACTGAAAAATATGGCTCAGGTAATTTCAGAAATTGGTGCGGATGTTTCTGGTACTACTCCTGCTATTATTGGTGTTTGTGAAGTTGAAAACAGAAAAGTTTTAGAAGACTTAGTAAATCAAGAATCATTAGTAAAAAAAGATTATGGTATCATTCAATTTGACTCGCCAGACAGAAGAGGAATTGATGTTGCTTTTTTATATAAAAAAAAGTTATTTACTCCTACTCATTATAAAGCCGCTGAGTTATTAATTTATGATGATAACGATAAATCCAAAAGGGTTTTTACCAGAGATCAACTGGTAGTAAGTGGAATGTTAGATGGTGAAAAAATGCATTTTATTGTAAATCACTGGCCTTCTAGAAGTGGAGGAGAAAAAAGAAGTCGCCCCAAACGTATTAAAGCTGCAAAGTTAAATAGACAAATAATCGATTCGATATTTAGTGAAGATCCTTATGCAAAAGTGATTACTATGGGAGATTTAAATGACGACCCTACTAGCCCAAGTGTGAAAAATCATTTAAAAGCGCAAAGAAAAAAAGAAGATCTTAAAATGAAAGAGTTGTATAACCCAATGGAAGATTTAGCAAAAAAAGGATTGGGTTCACTTGCTTATCGAGATAGTTGGAATCTGTTTGACCAAATAATTATATCTACAGAATTAACTAAAAAAGATTTTACAAGTTATCGTTTTTATAAAGCCGGTATTTATAACAAAACCTATTTAGTAAATGCACACGGAAGGTACAAAGGATATCCTTATCGCAGTTTTGCTGATGGAGGTTATACTGGGGGTTATAGTGACCATTTTCCTGTTTACATTTACTTAGTTAAAGAAAAGTAATAACACCAAACTTAGTATATAAAAAAAACCTCCAATTAGAAATTCTAATTGGAGGTTTTTATTTGATTTTATATTTATTAGTTAAACCAAGAATTCCAAGGGATTC
>JADGEA010000456.1 GCA_016744615.1 Flavobacteriaceae bacterium | reverse complement strand
CGCTTCGTCGAATCCATCGTTTAAATTTTTTAAATCTGTAAATACATGTTGTTCTAAAAATTCAGACTGTGTCATAATATGATTTGGATTTAACGACTGTAATTCAGGTTTTACAGTACGTATTTAGCTATTTTAAATTTCAATTCTCTGTCATTTTCTAAAATGTTCAAAAATGAAAATTATTGAGTGCAAAGTTACAACAAATTAACATCCTACCATTTCTATTAATCTTAAATGCATGATAAGTATTTAAGAAAATACGTACACTTTAATTAGCTCTTTCAGTTAAAGCCAACCCGCTAATACCCCATAATAACCTGATTATAGGATAGTTAATCTTTAAAAACAACCCTTACAATCAAAAATTATCTTATATTTAGCTGACTAACAAATAATTAACTAAAACCAATCAACATGAAAACAACAAAAATTTTAATCATTTTATTTATAGCATCCATTGCATTTAGTTGTAATGAAGCTAAGAAAGAAGCCCCTGAAAAGGTTGAAGAAGTAGCTTTAAAAACAGAAGTAAAAAGTGAATCTATAAAAGAAGAAAGCCTCTATAATCGTTTAGGAGCTGAAGATGGAATTTCTGCAATCGTTGAAGATATTGTAGTTGCTCATTTAGCAAACCCGACTATTAAAGATAGTTTTTCTCATTTAGAAAACAACCCAGAACAAATGAATGTTTTTAAACAACACGTAAAAGATTTTTTTGGAGCTGGATCGGGTGGAGGTGTAGCTTATAGTGGTAGAGATATGCCAACTGCACATAAGGGACTAAATATTAGTGGAATTGAATTTGTAGAGGGAATTTCTGATATCATGATGGTATTAGATAAACATAACATCGATGATGAATCAAAAAAAGATGTGTTATACATTTTATTTTCATTTAAAAGTCAGATAATTGCTCAATAATAAGAAATACGAAACCTTGTTTTAAATAATAAAAAAAGCTACTTTTCATTAAGTAGCTTTTTTTAGTTATATATTAAAGGTTCAGATATTTATTCCTTAATAATCTTCTTTGTTACAGTATCATCACCAACTCGTATTTTGACAAAATAAGTGCCTTTTGCATACCTAGACATTTCTATCGCAGCTTCAAACACATCCTCATCTAAATGATAAATCACCTGCCCCAATACATTGCTTATTGAGACTGAAGAGATCATTTCTTTTGCAGATACGTTTAGGATGTTATTTACAGGGTTTGGATAAAACACTAGATGATTACCCAATATATTTTCATCAACAGACAGCTCAAGATCCCCAGGTATTACATTTTTAAGAATCCAATTATCAGGGTCTATAGTTACAGATGAAATTTCTTTTGTAAACTCAAAATTAAAGGTTTGAAAAATAACGTCATTTTGTACAACAACTGTGGTTTCAGTGCCATCTGTAAACTCAAACTTAACATCTATAGGCATCTCAAAAACACTTCTCCAGCCGTTGTCTCCTTGGGTTTGAAGAATTCCTAGTACCGTATTAAATTCACCATCTTGTCCATAATCATAGGTGTATTTTGGATAATACTCATCATATATCCATTGAT
>JADGEA010000455.1 GCA_016744615.1 Flavobacteriaceae bacterium | reverse complement strand
AATGGATTTTAAAAAAAAGGTGATAAAAAAATACCGATTGCAACAATTAGTAGTTAATTTAAAACAAGATGATATTAGTACACCAAAACCTCAATCCTATTTCTGTAAAGTTTAATTTTCCCTTCGTTTTCCAGTTGTTTTAAAAGTCTAGAAACCACAACTCTGGAAGTATTAAGATCAATAGCAATTTCCTGATGTGTTGTATTCAAAGTGGGACTTCGCATAATTTTCACCTTATCTGTAAGGTATTTATATAATCGCTGATCCATCTTCATAAATGCCAGATTATCAATAGCTTCTAGCATTTCGTTTAATCGAATATCATAACTATCAATCACAAAGCTTCTCCATGAAGCATATTTCACCAGCCATTCATCTAATTTTTCAACAGGAATAAAAATAATCTCAGAAGGTTTTTCAGCAACCCCTCTTACCTTGCTTTTTGAACTGTTCAAACCACTTCCAAAAGAAATGGTACAAGTATCTCCTCTTTCTAAAAAATAAAGTACAATTTCATCTCCATTTACGGTCTCTCTGCTAATTTTAATTGCCCCTGTCAACATCAATGGCACTCTATTAAAATTATCGCCTATATCTAATAATAGCTCATTTTCTCTTATTCTTTTATAAGTTCCAACCTCAACAATTTCATCAATCAATTCCGGTTCAAAAACTACCTTATAAAATTCATCTAATTTCTCGCGTATAATATTCATATAATAATTAATTATAGTGTTACAAGGTATAAATAAATTAGAGTTTATTTGAAATATATTTTAAAATTATTTGTGTAGCGCCTATATTCTTTAAAATATAATCTTTTGATATTTGTCCGTTTTGTTCTCTATAATTTACATTATTTGATAACTTTTGAAGTTCAAAATCCATTTCCTTCTGGTTTTGGACCGATTTGCAAGACCCTAATGCAACAAGATCAACAGCTTCTTGAAACTTATCAAAATTAGGACCAATAATTAGTGGTAATCCAAAGGTAGCAGGCTCTAATACGTTGTGTAAACCTCCTTTACCAAACCCTCCTCCAACATAAGCAATATCAGCATAATTATATACTTTAGTTAAAATACCAATCGTATTCAAAATGAAAACCTGTGCAGAATAATCTCTGCTTTTGTCAGTAAATTTTATAGTACTTTTAGTTATGGAATTTTGTAATTCATTAATTTGCTGTTGGTTTATATTATGAGGTGCAATAATGAATTTTTCATTTTCACTTGCGTGGAAATTGATATAATTTACCAAATACTTTTCTCCTTTTGGCCAGGTACTTCCTGCAACCATCATGTATTTATTTTGCTTGAATTTGGCTATAAAATCTAAATTATTGTCCTGTTTGGTTATTTCATAAACTCTATCAAATCTGGTATCACCACTTACTGTAACATTTTTTAAACCAATACCATGCAACAAATCTTCAGAAATTTTATTTTGAACAAAAAAATGCGAAAAGGCTTTTAAAGATTTACGCATCCAACTACCATAACTCTTAAAAAAGGATTGTTCTTTTCTAAAAATACCGGAGATTAAAATGGTTTCGATCTTTTGTTTTTG
>JADGEA010000225.1 GCA_016744615.1 Flavobacteriaceae bacterium | reverse complement strand
TTATGAAAGAGCACAAACAGAAATTATTGATCAGCAATAGGTAAACTATCTGTTTAATTACTTATCCCTTTTTTTATTTAAATTGATAGAGAAAGAGGTTGCTTGTCACGACCTCTTTCTATTAAAAAAACAATCCATAGTGATTTTAGTCTTTAGATCTATTAAAAAACAGCATTCCTAAATTTTCTTTTTTATCATGATTAAATAAAGTAGCATTATCCCAGTGAGAGCCCTTTCCCCAAAGTGTACTACAGCCCGTAGAAACCCAGGCAGGTTCCCAATATACAAGTCCTTTGCCACCGGATTTTTCAATAATCTCTTGTAATTTATTTAAATAGTCTAATTGTCCTTGCTCTGTGGCAGGGTAACCATCAATTAAAGCATTGCTGTCAAGAATATTGTTTGCCTCATCAATATCAATTAAAGTGAAAGGATAGGCAGTTTCAACTACCATCAATTTTTTACCGTATGTATTTATTAAGGTTTGAAATGGAACAGAAACATTATCCAATGTATACTCAGACCATTTTGGATAATATGATAATCCTATCCAGTCAAAATCTGTAACACCATTTTTAGTTGCTTGCTCAAACCACCATAAACCATTTTCAGGCTGAGCAATATGAAGCATAATTTCCACTTTTTTATTTTGAACTTTTGAGATATCTCTCACTGCTTTAATTCCTTTATTTAATAAATAAGCGTTTCTGTCCCAGTCTATAGGCCATTCTAAAACATCTTTTTGTAAAATCATAGGGTTTGTTTCATTGCCTATTTGAACAATTTCAGGTAACAGATTTGCAATTGCCAAATTGTTTAATGTTTCATATGTGTAATTATAAAGCAATTCTCCCAAAGCTTCTTTATTACTAAATTCACTTTCCCAGGCCAATGGAATTTTTTGTTGTGAAGGATCTGCCCATGTATCTGAATAGTGAAAATCAAGTAATACATTCATTCCTGTTGCTTTTGCTCTTCGAATGGATTTTTTTACATCTTCATAGTTTGAATAATTAGTCCAGATTGGATTATGCCATAGTCGTAAACGAATTAAGTTGGCACCTGCATCCTTAAAAATTAAATAAGGATCTTTTACAACATCATTCTTATCCTTATATATTGCTCCGCAATCTTTCATTTCATTTACATATGATAAATCTGCCCCGTAATAAAATGTAGGAGGTTTTTCAGGTAATGGATCCGGAGGTTGAGTTGACTCATTTTGAGAAGAACAACTTAATAAATTAAGTAATATGGCTATGATTGTAAATTTCCTTATATAATTAGTTATTATATTTTTCATCAGACCTTAATAATTTTGAAGTTTTAAAATAAGAGATTCCAGTGGAGCGATTTTTATTCTCATGGCAGAAAGATCTTTTTCAATCTTTAATTTGGTAGTGATTTTTCCATACAATTGATCTTTAAACTGATAATTACCTTCTTTTAAATTCCATTTTGTAATCACAGATTTAGGTAGTTGCAGGTCAAACTCATAACTTTCTTTTGCATCAAAGTTTGAAATAATGATAAGTTTTTCACTTTCATTCCATCTTACAAATGAGAATACACGATGATTATAATGTTCAGAGTGTTTTCGGTTATAGTTATGGATTTCTTCATAATTACCCATCAAAGCACCACTTTCAATTGTAAAATTCAGCAACCTTTTATAAAAATCTCTTAATTTTTTTTCACTTTCAGATAATTGCCCTCCATCAAATTTTTTGTTGTTCATCCATTTCTGGTGATTGGGAACACCAATATAATCAAAAATGGAAGTTCGACTTGCAGTTCCAAATCCTGCATTTTCAGCTCCGGGTTCACCAACTTCCTGAGCAAAGTAGATCAATGTTGGAGAAGTACTTATGGTAGTAGAAACCACCATAGCAGGTTTTCCTTTAATAGCAGAACCTGCAAATTCTTTACTGGCAATACGTTGTTCATCATGATTTTCTAAAAAATGTAACATATGATGTTCTATATCTGCCAGATCCTCCTGAATTTTAGGAAGATTGTCGGTTAATCCATGACCTTGCATTACATGTTTAATGGTATCATAAAAAGCAACTTTATCATATAAATAATCCATTTTCCCTAAATGGATATAGTCACGGTACATTGCCGGGTTATAAACCTCTGCCAAAAGAAATGCATTAGGGTATTTTATCTTTATAGAAGAATTCATATAACTCCAAAACTCTACAGGAACCATTTCAGCCATGTCAAATCGAAGTCCGTCTACTCCTTTTTCCAACCAAAATAACGCAATATCTTTAAATTTGATCCATGAGTCAGGTAAGTCTTTTCCCTTCCAAAATGCTAAATGTTCTTGGTATCCTTTTTTCTCAAATTCTTTTGGTAATTGGTCAAAGTCTTTAGTTCCATCAGGTTGCACACCATAATTTATTTTTACTGTTTCATACCAATCGTAAAAATCTGGTTGTGCCAGTTGGGATCCATTTCCAGTCCATTTTGCAGGAATTTCTTTAAATTTCCCATCAGCTAAAGATTGTTTTTCTCCGCCAAGAGGCAAATAATTATTTTTCCATACAGGCACTTTAAAATTTTTACCTACTACATAATAAAAATTATTGTCTTTTTTATAAATAGCAGATTTGTCATCCTTTGCGCCAAAATCAGATACTCCAGTAGGGTTATTTTTACCTTCATATGCTCGGGCAATGTGATTTGGAACAATATCTATAACCACTTTCATACCAGTCTTATGTGTACGTTTAATCAATTGCTCAAATTCTTCCATCCGTTTTGTTACATCAACAGCAAGATCTGGGTCAACCTCATAATAATCTTTTACGGCATAAGGAGAACCTGCACGACCTTTCACAATGTCTGGATCATCATTTGAAATCCCGTATTTGGTGTAATCAGTTATGGTAGCATGATGCAAAACTCCTGTATACCAAATATGTGTTACCCCCAGTTCTTTGATCTCATAAAGTGCTTTATCAGAAAAATCATCGAATTTTCCAACACCATTTTCTTCCTTGGTTCCCCAGGCTTTATTGGTTGTATTTTCATTCCCAAACAAGCGTGTAAAAACCTGATAAATAACTTTTTTTTGTTCTTTTTTTACTTCTGCCGGTTTGGTTTCTATTGCTTTTTCTTCGGTACAATTCGTAACTAATAAAATTATTAAAAAGCTGTAAAATATTTTTTTCATGACTTTATTTCTTTTCCAGTAAAACGATTTTGAAAGGTGTATTTAATTGAACACTCCCTTTTCTTACTGTAATTTCCTTACCGGAATATGCATCTACCAATACATCTCCATCTTTAAAAACAGAGGTAACATCCATTTTTTTCTCACCTTTATTCAAATCTAAGCCAATGATCGCTTTATCAGAAAGATCTTCTTTATCATAAGTTCTGCTAAAAATATAAGGTGATTTTGAAATCATTTTATGAATCCCTGCTCCTACAGCAAGATGATTATTTCTGAACTGACCTATCTTTTGCCAATGGCTTAATATTTCCTGTGTTTTTTTATCAGAATTAATTTCGTTCCAATTCATAAATGAACGTAAAGTTGCATCACCTTCTGTACCTTCAATGATCAATGATCTTGCAGATTCATCTCCATAATAAATTTGTGCAGCACCAGGAGATAACAGCAATTTTACAGCAGATTCATAACTTTTCTCTCTTTCCTTATCAAACGGACTCCCATCATCATGAGAAGTTAAATAATTTAAAACTCCAAATTTTTTCGACCCACCTTGAAGTTTTTCATTGTATTTTGAAAAGATGAATTCACATTCTTTTTGTGCATCATATTTGAATTCAAAATTGATCAGACTATTAAAACCATTTTTAAAATAATTTACTTTTTTATCACCAAAATCATAGATATTTTCTGAGCTTATTCCATAACCATAAACTTCACCTACAAGGTAAAATTCATTATTGTCCAAAACTTTATTGGGGTTATTCTTTTTCCATTCCGAAAAAGCAAAATCACATTGATCATCAAACTCTGCCCAGACGGACTCTTCCAGATGCTTAACTGTGTCTGCCCTATAGCCATCAATTCCAAATTCTGTGATGTAATCAGTTAACCATTTGATGATGTAATGGTGTGGTGTTCTAGGATATCCGGTACGTTCAAAAAAAGTGTTCAATTCTTTCATTTCTTGCTCATATCGCCCTTCTGATTTCCATTTTTCTGCTAAATATTTTGGAACTTCTACCTCTTCATTGCTTTCGGTAAGGATGTCGGGTAAATTCTTTACAAGTGTACAGGCAGTAGTACCTTTATAACTTTTATAATCACATTGGGGCTGGGTTCGCACCCAATTATTTGGCAAAACCGGATCGATTTCTGTCACCGGACCGGTATGATTGATCACACCATCTAAGACAATACGAATTCCGTTTTGATGTGCCTTTTCAACCAATTCTTTTAATTCTTCACGGGTTCCAAAATTAGGATCTAAGGCAGTCCAGTCTTTAGCCCAATACCCATGAAATCCATAAGTATTACCTGTACCTTCATCAACACTTCCGTGGATCTGTTCAACAATAGGTGTAAACCAAATAGCATTGACACCCAGGTCAGAAAAATATCCTTCTTCTATCTTTTTTGTGATACCTTTTATATCACCACCCTTAAATCCCCTCAATTTTGCAGTTTTGTTTGTGCGTTCAAAATTTACATCATTTTGATTATTCCCATTGTTAAAACGATCTGTCAATAAAAAATAAACAGTTGCATTGTCCCAAATAAAAGGAGTTTTTTGAGAAGTATTTAACTCAACAATTTCTTTTTTAAGAGCTTTATCACAACCCAATAATAACAGAAATAAAATTGATAAGATTAATATTTTAATTGCAGGATTCACAAAATAATTTTGGAAAGGATCCAAAGAAATTATATTTTTCGAAATTAATTTAATCATTATATTTTAATTTAAATGGTTTGTTTTTATTAGATCTATGGATCTTTACAGTATGCTTTTTCAGAATTCCATCCAGATCAATAACATTTTCTAATCCTGATAGTTAGTTTTTCGGAATGGAATTGTTAAGTCCCCTTCAGGGGGATTTAGGGGCAAACAACCACAAAATAGCTTCTTTAAAATTCTCTCTCCACATTTTTTCGTTGTGTTTTCCATTCAGAACTATTTTTTCTTTTATGTTTTTTGGCGTAAAACCTTGTTTTTTAAAATAGAAATTATTGTATCCATATCTTTTACCGTTTGGTTTATCTGATCAAAAGCAACGTTTTCACCTTCTTTAGATCCTGCAAGAAAATATATTTTTGTATTTCTTAGGTTTCCCACTGTCTTTGCAAAAGAAATACTTTGTTCAGAAAACCAAAATGAAGGAGAAAAAACACCGCTTTTACCAAAAACTTCGGGGTACTTTAAAGTTGCATAAAAGGAAATTAATCCTCCCATTGAACTCCCAAAAATTACTGTATTATTCTTGTCTGATTTAGTTCGGTAGTTTTTATCCACAAAAGGCTTTAAAGTGGTCACTATAAAGTCAACATAAGCATCACCTTCTCCACCACCATAACTACTGTTTTTCCATGGAGAATATTCATCTAATCTTTTATTACCGCCATTCTCAATTCCGATAACAATAACTCCAAAACTATTTTCTTTAAAAATCTGATCTAAAGTTTCATCTACTTCCCACTCTCCTAAAAATGAAGTCATTTCATCAAATAAATTTTGCCCGTCATGCATGTAAATAACAGGATATTTCTTTTGAGAAGTGTGGTAATCAGGAGGTAAATACAACCATATTTTGCGTTTTTTGTTTAATTGAGGAATATAAAAATCTTCAGATAAAATAGATACATTTTTAGCTGCAGTTGATTTTTTTACAGAACTGTTTGACCAGTTCTTAACATTGATTTTTACAGTATCATTTTCCTTGTCAAATGTGTAATTTCTACTCTCAATATTGTTATCATTTTTATCTGTTTCGACTATATTCCAATCACCTTGAGTAAACTTGAAATGAATTGTTTTAGATGTTTTAGGAAGCGTAATCAAATATCTATTGCCTATTTTTTTTAACTTATAATTTTCCTGTCC
>JADGEA010000024.1 GCA_016744615.1 Flavobacteriaceae bacterium | reverse complement strand
AAAAAGCCATTGATGCCGTTAAAAAGAACCCTAATTTTGGATTTGTGATTGGGCAGGCTTTTAGAAAGAATCACTTATTGGATTATGCATTGCAGTCCTATCAAATTGCAAAAGAATTGAACCCCAAATTAAATACGGAGATCTATGAAGCTCAGATCTATGGCGAAAAAGGAGAATTAGATAAAATGTTTAATTCCTATCTGGATCTTATTGATAAAAACGAAAAGTACCACCCTACCATACAAAGATATATTGCTATTTTTATAACAGATGACAAATATGACAAAACCAATATTTTATTTAGAAAACTCCTTTTAAAAAGAGCGCAGAACAATCCAAAAGATGCTTGGAATATTTTACTAAGTTGGTTATATCTTCAGCAAAAAGAATACGGGAAGGCTTTGGCTCAGGAAAAATCGTTATACAATAGAAATCCTGATAATTTAGAGAGAATTATAGAAGTTGGAACACTATCATTTGAAAATAAAGATTATGATACTTCAAAAAAGAGTTTTATCTATATTGAAGAAAAAACAACAGATCCAAAAATAAAATTACAGACGCAGACTTTCCTTTTACAAATTGCTAATGCACTAGCCTCTAACAAAAATGAACTTATAGAAGTTGATAAAAAATTTAAGGATCTGTTAGGTCAATACGGAATCTCAAGTTCAACCCTGGGTCTGCAAATTGCCTATGCTAATTTTTTAAGCTATTCCTTTAATCAACCCGATAAAGCAATTACAGTTTTAAACACTACTCTACCGCTGGCAAAATCTAAATTCCAAAAGGAAAAAATTCAAATAGAACTGGCAGATGTGCTTGTTTTTACCAATCAATTCAATCAGGCTTTGATTTTATATTCACAGGTACAAACCAATCTTAAAAATAGTGTTTTAGCTCAAGAAGCAAGATTTAAAATAGCTCAAACCTCCTATTTTAAAGGAGATTTTCAATGGGCACAAACACAGTTAAAAGTTTTAAAATCATCTACATCACAATTAATTGCAAATGATGCTTTAGACCTAAGCCTGCTAATTAGTAATAATACAGCAAATGATAGTATTCAGAATGCTTTGAAAACATACGCAAAAGCAGATCTTCTTGCTTTTCAAAATAAAAATACACAAGCCATTGACACTTTAAATATTGTACTGAGAAATTTTAAAGGTCATGCTATTGAAGATGATGCCTTATATAAGCAAGCCGAATTATTTATCAAAACTGAAGACTATTCACTTGCCAAATTAAATTACTTAAAAATCATTCAAAATATACCGGAAAGCATTTTAATAGATGATGCCTGTTTTCAGCTTGCTGAACTATATAATAATCAGTTGAATGATATGAAAAAGGCCAAAGAAATGTATCAAAAAATAATATTTGAATTCCCTTCAAGTATTTATCTGGTTGATGCCCGTAAAAAGTATAGAAAATTACGAGGTGATGATATCCAATAATAGGATATTACCTACTTATGAAAGTCAAGGGGTGAATATAACAACGGTGAGAATATTCATCCCCCGACAGATCAAAAAACTTACACTCTTAAAAAAAATACATCAAGTCAACTATCTATTTCTCGATAACCCATTAACTTTACCTAAATTTGCTTAAAACCCAAATCTATGTACATACACAATGTAACCATCAATATTGAAGAATCCATTCATGAAAAATGGCTTCAATGGATGCTAAAAAAACATATCCCTGACATGGTTTCCACCGGGAAATTTAGCAAAGCATTGATGAGTAAGGTATTGGTAAATGAAGAAATGGGTGGTTATACTTATTCTGTGCAATACACCACCGATTCTAAAGAAACACTGGATAAATACTATCAGGAAGATGCCAACAGGTTAAGAAATGAAGCCCAGCAGCTCTTTCCAAATAAATTTGTTGCATTTAGAACCGAATTGGAAATCATTCATGAAATTGAAAAATAATGAACGTAAGAGCAAAAAAACATTTAGGGCAACATTTTTTAAAAGATGAATTCATTGCCGAAAAAATTGCCAATACTTTAACTGAAAAAGGTTATAAAAATGTGTTGGAAATCGGTCCGGGAATGGGTGTTTTAACCAAATATCTTTTAAAAAAAAATCTGACGACTTCGGTTATTGAAATTGATAAAGAATCTATTGAATATCTGCAAGTACACTATTTAAATCTATCAAAAAGAATTATCAATGCTGATTTTCTTAAAATAGATATTTCAAAAATATTTAACGGAGAACAGTTTGCTATTATTGGTAATTTCCCTTACAATATTTCAACACAAATTGTTTTTAGAACATTAGAAAATAGAGATTTGATTCCTGAATTTAGTGGTATGTTCCAAAAAGAAGTTGCACAAAGAATTGCCGAAAAATCAGGTTCTAAAAAATATGGCATTCTTTCTGTTTTAACACAGGCTTTTTATGATGTAGAATATTTGTTTACGGTTCCTCCTACAGTTTTCAATCCTCCACCAAAAGTGGAATCAGGCGTTATCCGTTTGATCCGGAAAGAAGACTATTCCTTACCTGTGGATATTCCTTTTTTCTTTAAAGTAGTAAAAACTACATTTAATCAAAGAAGAAAAACATTACGAAATAGTTTAAAAACCTTTCAACTATCGGATAAATTAAGAGAAGATGTTATATTTGCCCAACGACCTGAGCAATTATCAGTTCATCAATTCATTGAATTAACCAAAAAACTGGCATCTGATGGCAATAGAGGAGATCAATAAAGATTTTATCCAGGAAATAGAAGGGTTTATCAATAGTAATGATGATAAATCTTTACTCTCGCTTTTGGCGGATGAACACCCTGCTGATATTGCTGAGATCATTGATTTGCTTAATTTAAATGATGCCACTTATCTTTTTAAATTATTAGATAGCGAAACTACGGCAGAAGCATTGATGGAAATTGATGATGATGACCGTGAAAAAATTCTTGAGAATTTATCAGCTGAAGAAATTGCAGATGAAATAGATGAGTTAGATACAGATGATGCTGCTGATATTATTGCCGAACTTCCAGAGGATAGAGTAACAGAAGTTATTTCTGAAATTCAAGATGATGAGCATGCCAAAGATATTGTTGAATTACTTCAATATGATGAAGGTACTGCAGGTAGTATCATGGCAAAGGAATTAATAAAAGTAAAAGAAACATGGAAAGTACAGACTTGCGTAAGTAAAATACGAACTCAGGCTCAGGAAGTAACCCGAGTACATTCAATATATGTAGTTAATAAACAGGACATCTTAAAAGGAAGACTCTCTTTAAAAGATCTGTTAGTGGCACCAGATGAAAAACTAATTACTGATATTTATATCCCAAAGGTTGATTTTGTAAATGTAGATGAAGATGTAGAAGAAGTTGCACGTATCATGCAAAAATATGATCTGGAAGCAATACCGGTTGTAGATGTTCGAAACCGGTTGTTGGGAAGAATTACTATTGATGATATTGTTGATTTCATCAAAGAAGAAGCAGAAAAAGACTACCAAATGGCAGCAGGTCTTACCGAAGATGTGGAGGCTGATGATAGCATATATGAATTAACCAAAGCACGATTACCATGGTTGGTTTTAGGTTTGTTTGGTGGTTTGGGTGCAGCCTCCATTATGGGAGGATTTGAAAATGCACTGATTAAATTTCCTGAATTATTCTTTTTTACACCTTTAATTGCTGCAATGGCAGGTAATGTTGGTGTACAATCTTCGGCAATAATCGTACAAGGATTAGCCAATGACAATATAAAAGGAAGTATGTTTAATAGAATGGTTAAAGAAATTGGCCTTAGTCTGATCAATGGAATTATACTAGCCAGTTTGATATTTTTGTTTGGCCTAATTTTTAATTATGATATAAATATAAGTATCACTATTGCAATTTCTCTTATTATAGTAATAATAATTGCTGCACTTGTAGGTACTTTTGTTCCATTGATTTTAGATAAAAAAGGAATTGATCCAGCTGTTGCTACGGGGCCATTTATTACCACTAGTAATGATATTTTTGGGATTTTTATCTTTTTTTATATTGCTAAATTGATCTTGGGCTTTTAATTTTATCCTTCACCATTTAACTTTATAACTTTACAACTTTATTACTTCTTTATTTTCCTTAATTTTGCAATCTTATATTTTAGAAATATGTCAGAAGAAAAAAAGTCACTCAATTTTATTGAGCAAATTATTGAAGAAGATCTTAAAAAAGGATTGAATCCTGAAAAACTTCGTTTTCGTTTTCCTCCTGAACCTAATGGATATTTACATATTGGGCATGCAGCTTCTATTTGTTTAAATTTCGGATTAGGGGAAGAATATAAAGCTCCTGTAAATCTGCGTTTTGATGATACAAATCCAGCAAAAGAAGAACAGGAATATGTAGATGCCATCAAAAAAGATATACAGTGGCTTGGCTTTGAGTGGAATAAAGAATTATATTCTTCTGATTATTTCCAGCAGCTATATGACTGGGCCATTCTTTTAATTAAAAAAGGAAAAGCTTATGTAGATGATCAAACATCTGCACAAATTGCCGAACAAAAAGGAGCGCCAACAATAGATGGCGTAGATAGCCCGTATCGCAACAGATCTGTTGAGGAAAATCTGGAACTTTTTGAAAAAATGAAAAATGGAGAATTCGATGAAGGCTCTCATGTATTACGTGCTAAAATTAGCATGAAAGCAACAAATATGCTGATGCGTGACCCAATTATTTATCGTGTTTTAAAAAAATCACATCACCGGACAGGGAATGACTGGAATATCTACCCGATGTACGACTGGACACATGGTGAATCAGATTATATTGAGCAGGTATCTCACTCCATTTGCACTTTAGAATTTAAGCACCATCGTGAATTGTACGACTGGTTTTTAGATCAAGTTTACGATAATAAAAAAACACGACCAAAACAGCGTGAATTTGCTCGTCGTAATTTGAGTTATACCGTAATGAGTAAACGAAAATTATTACAATTGGTGGAAGAAGATATTGTAAACGGATGGGATGATCCTCGGATGCCAACAATTTCTGGCTTACGCCGAAGAGGTTATACACCAAAAGCCATTCGTGATTTTAGTGAAACAGCCGGAATTGCCAAAAGAGATAATGTAACGGATATCGCTTTACTCGAATTTCATATCAAAAATGAATTAAATAAAACTGCTCCAAGGGTGATGGCAGTTTTGAATCCGGTAAAATTGGTTATCACCAATTATCCGGAAGGGAAAGAAGAAATCCTGATTGCAGAAAACAATCCGGAAGATGAAAATGCAGGAACAAGAGAAATGCCTTTTTCAAGAGAGATTTATATTGAAAGAGAAGATTTTAGAGAACAGGCTAATAAAAAATTCTTCCGATTAAAACTAGATAAGGAAGTCCGATTAAAAAGTGCTTATATCATCAAAGCAAATTCGGTTGTAAAAGATGAAAATGGTGAGATCACAGAAATCCATTGTACTTATGATGAAGATTCAAGAAGTGGCAGTGGCTCAGAGGCAAGCAAACGAAGAGTAAAAGGAACCATTCACTGGGTTTCCATTCCTCATGCAGTAAATGCTGAAGTTAGATTGTATGACAGATTGTTTACTGATGAAGCACCAGATTCTCATAAGGACAAAGATTTTAAAGAATTTATCAATCTGGATTCACTAAATATAATTGACAATGCATTTGTTGAACCTAGTTTAAAATCTGCAAAAATTGGTAATCAATTCCAATTTCAACGGTTGGGATATTTTAATGTGGATGATGATTCTACTTCTGAGAAGTTAGTATTTAACAGAACTGTTCCGTTAAGAGATTCGTGGGCAAAGCAAAATAAGTAAAGTCAGATAATAAAAATTTCTTCGGACTTCCGACTCTTTTAACTATTTTAGCTACCAATTAAATCTCTAAGATTTGAAACCTGTTGAGCAAATAAAACAACCCATTTTAAATGAAATGGAATTCTTTGAACAAAAATTCAAAGCTTCCATGATTTCCAATGTACCGTTGTTAAACAGGATCACACATTATATCGTAAAACGAAAAGGAAAACAAATGCGCCCAATGTTTGTTTTTTTGGTTGCAAAAATGGTTTCAAATGGTGATTTTAAAGAACGCACCTATCGTGGGGCATCGGTAATTGAATTGATACATACCGCAACCTTGGTTCATGATGATGTTGTGGATGATAGCAACCGCCGACGTGGATTTTTCTCATTAAACGCTTTGTGGAAAAATAAAATTGCTGTTTTGGTTGGTGATTTTTTACTTTCAAAAGGGCTTTTACTTTCTATTGACAATGATGATTTTGATATTTTAAAACATATTTCAGTTGCTGTTCGTGAAATGAGTGAAGGTGAATTATTGCAAATTGAAAAAGCACGACAATTAGATATTACCGAAGAAATATATTTTGAAATCATCCGAAAAAAAACAGCTACCTTAATTGCTGCCTGTACTGCTATTGGTGCCACTTCTGTGGATGCTGAAAAAAATGAAATTGAGAAAATGCGAAAATTTGGTGAGCTTATCGGAATTGCATTTCAAATGAAAGATGATCTTTTTGATTATACCGAAGCAAAAATCGGGAAACCTACAGGTATTGATATCAAAGAGCAAAAAATGACCTTACCACTAATCTACACATTAAATCATTGCTCTAAAAAAGAAAGAAAATGGTTGATCAATTCGGTTAAAAATCACAATAGAGATAAAAAAAGGGTAAAAGAGGTGATTGCTTTTGTAAAGCAAAATAATGGTATTGATTATACAGTAAAAAAGATGAAAGAATACCAGCAAAATGCTCTTCAAATTCTAAATGATTACCCTGAATCTCCTTACAAAGATTCTTTAATCACCATGGTGAATTATGTAATTGAAAGAGAAATTTAAATCTTTGAATTTAGTGTTTTTATAAACTCCTTTCGGGAAATTTCTTCAGCTCCTAAACTTGCCAAATGCTCATTATACACCTGGCAATCAATTAATTTGTAATTTTTATTTTTGTGTTTTTGTGTAAGATAAATAAATGCAACTTTCGAAGCATTGCTTACTTTACTAAACATACTTTCTCCACAAAAAATTGTTCCAAGATCTATACCGTATAATCCACCTACCAACTCATCATTTTGCCAAACTTCCACAGATTTTGCTATACCAGTTTTATGTAATTTGATATAAGCTTTTTGCATTTCATCTGTGATCCATGTTCCGGGCTGATCTTTTCTGTAAATTGTTTTACAATTAGAAATAACTTCTTCAAAATACTGGTTAAAAGTGATCTTGAAATTTTCTTTTCTAAGTACAGATCTCATGCTTTTTGAAATCTTTAACCTATTAGGAAACAATACCATTCTTGGATCAGGACTATACCAAATAATAGGTTCTCCTTCATTATACCAAGGAAAAATACCACTTTTATAAGCTAACAACAATCTCTCAGATGACAGATCTCCACCAATAGCAATAATACCATCCGCATTAGCGGTTTCTACATTTGGAAATAGTATTTCTTCACCTAAAATAACCACTTTATAAAATTAAAAAACGGCAAAAGTAATTTCACTTTTGCCGTTTGTTTATTATTCAAACAGAATTTATACAACCTTTATAAATTAACTTTTAATTAATGTTTGCTTCAAAGCCAAATGTTAGATAAGAAAATATCAAGAATAAGGCTTTTGTAGTTTGGAAAATAAGGAATTTACCATTGTAAATGACTGTTTTCAAAACAAGACTAACAAAATTATTGGTGGTTTCTTGCTGAGACTAATTAAAAAGGAAGATCGTCTGCTTCTTCTTCACTAACATTAGTTGCTGGCTCAAAACTTCCTGCTTCTGCCGGCGGAACTGGTTCTGCGCCACCTGCTTGTGCTTTTTCAATTCTCCAACCCTGGATTGAATTAAAATACTTTGCTTCTCCTTCCGGATTGATCCACTCTCTTCCACGTATGTTTATACTAATTTTTACATCATCACCCACATTAAAACTATTCAATAAATCACATTTATCTTGAATAAATTCAACCATGATCATTTGTGGATATTGCTCATCAGTGGTAACCACCGTTTCTCTTTTTCTGAATCCGTTACTTCCAAATGTTTTGGTTTCGTCTATTTTTTTAATTTTTCCTGATACTTCCATTTTTGTAAATCTTATAATTATTATTCTAACTCAAAAGTGTTTTTCACATCACTTTTTTTAAAAAACACTTTCGCAAATTTATGCTTTTCATTTAATTTAATCCCAATAAATTTCGGATTGTCTGCTATAAACTTATCAACATTCGTTTGGTTTGGCAAAACCTTCATATTAGCAAGCTGCCCCAAATCATTTCCAGTTAAAACCGAACTGTTTTTAATAAACCCAGGGAGAGCATCTACCCCAATACCCAATGATCTTAGCGATTTTTGTATTTTAAAAAAGGTATCTTTTATCTGACTGTAAAAATTTCCGCCGGCTCTGGCAATCAGATCCAGTTTTACCTAATCAATTTCCTTGTTTTTATCCAAAATAAAACATCTTTGCTTAAATGTAAACGAGCTATCTCACAAATAATTAAATTACCTGCTCCTCCCTAATCTCCTAAAGAGATAATTTTATTTACTTTATATTCAAATTGCACAGATGGTTCAGCCACTCAAAAAGGTTTTACCTTATCGGATTTCAACATGGTAAACCTTGCCTTTTTAAACTCATTTATACTTTCTCCGTATTCGGTACTGGAAAGAGACGTTTACTGAATCATATCAAAATTTACCACATTAATTACAACTTCATTTACTTCTTTCACATTTTTCAAAGTGTGTTTTATAGGGGTATCTCTCATTCTTCTTAGCGGAGAAAATATCAAAATAGGAGGATTTGCACTAAACACATTAAAAAAACTAAATGGCGATAAATTTGGATTCCCATTTTTACTTATTATACTAGCTAAGGCAATTGGTCTGGGTGACACTATAGATGATAAATAACTGTAAAGTTTTAAAACTTCTGTGTTTTTAGGGTTAATTATTAACAATTGTATCTATTTTTCAACAAAAATAGTCATTATTTACTTTATGTGTAATAAGCTTCTTATTTTTAAGTCTTGAACCAAAAACAGTTTATATTTTCTCTGAATGAATTACTTCCCTACCACTAAAATTCTTATTAAATGGTCGCTAATTTTAGCTTCTTTTTTAATTGTTGCTTCTATTTTGTGGAATACCAATCAGTTTTTCAAACAATTTAAGAATGAGGAACGGTTAAAAATGGAAGTCCTTTCAGTTGCTTATGAAAACTTCAACAATCCAGATCTTGATATTGATATGCCTTTGGAAACAAAGATTATTGAAGCCAACAAAAGTATCCCAATGATCATAACATTTGAGAATGGCGATATCAAAAAGTGGGCAAATCTAGATGTAAAGAACTCAAAAAAATTTACTTCTCTTCCTGTTGATGATCGATTGTATTTAAGCAGGCAATTGAAAAATATGAAGGAGGAAAATAAGCCTTTGGTTGTGCATTACAAGGTAGATAATATTGATGTTTCAGAAAAAATTTATTATCGTGATTCTGATCTGTTAAACAAGTTGCAATATTATCCTTTGGGCCTTGTACTTATTTTATTCTTATTCGGAACAATAATCTATCTGGCTTTTAAAGCAAATAAAATTGCAGAACAAAACAAACTTTGGGCAGGTATGGCCAAAGAAACTGCTCACCAAATAGGAACCCCTTTATCTTCATTACTAGGCTGGGTGGAAATACTTCGTTTGGATAATGCCAGTGAAGAAACTGTTTCAGAAATTGAAAAAGATGTATCTAGACTAAATACTATTGCTGATCGTTTTTCTAAGATTGGTTCAATTCCAAAACTTACAAAACACGATATTGTTAAAGAAACCAAAGTCGCTTTTGATTATATACAATCTAGAAGTTTTAAACAAATTAATTTTGATTTCAATGCAGATAACGATCCTATTTATGTAGATCTAAATCTACAATTATATAGCTGGGTTATTGAAAATTTAGTAAAAAATGCCATTGATGCCATGAAAGGGAAAGGGTCTTTGAGTATTTCGGTAAATCAGGTAAATTCTACGGCAATAATTATTGTAACAGATTCAGGCAAAGGAATTTCCAAACGTTTGTACAAAAAAATATTCAATCCTGGGTATACTACAAAAAGACGTGGATGGGGATTGGGTCTATCACTTACCAAACGAATTATTGAAGACTACCATAAAGGAAGGATTTTTGTTAAAAAATCAGAAATTGGAAAAGGAACAACTTTTCAAATTGAATTAAAAACGCTTTCCTAAAAAAAATATTTATTTGAAATTTTTTAAGATCTCGGCAGCAATTGCTTTAAATTCACCATCACTTAACTTTTCTTTTTTACCAAAAGTTGCGTCAGCCATAGACCTTAACGGAATCAAATGCACATGTACATGAGGCACTTCTAAACCAATAACGGTCATTCCTATTCTTTCACACGGCACTGCTTTTTCAATCGCTTTAGCAACCTTATAGCTAAATTGCATTAAATCTAAATATGAAGATTCATCCAGATCAAATAATTTATTTTCCTCTTTTTTAGGAACCACCAAAGTATGCCCTTTGGTATTAGGATTGACATCTAAAAAAGCATAAAAATCTTCGTTTTCTGCTATTTTATAACTTGGTATTTCTCCTTTAATTATTTTGGTAAAGATTGTACTCATAATAGATTGTTCTTAAGATTTAAAAGAGTACTCAGGGCTTCACTTAAAGTGAAGCCCTGAGTTGAAAATTTATCGTGAAATACCTAAAATTTCAAATTTCATAATTCCGTTAGGTGCCTTCACTTCGGCAATATCACCAACTTTTAAACCTAACAATCCTTTTCCAATAGGAGAATTTACAGATATTTTTCCTTGCGCCAAATCAGAAACTGCATCAGCAACCAGGGTATATTCAAATTCCATTTTATTTGCTACATTCTTAATCTTTACTATTGACAATGCCAACACTTTTGATTTATCCATTTGTGACTCATCAATCAGTCTTGCCTTTGACAAAGTATTTTTTAACTGCGCTATTTTAAACTCTAACAAAGATTGTTCTTCTTTTGCTGCGTGATACTCTGCATTTTCACTTAGATCACCTTTGTCTCTTGCATCTGCAATTTCTTTTGTTACTCTTGGTCGTTCAACACGTTCCAAATGTTCTAACTCACTGCGCAATTTTTTTAAACCTCCTGCTGTATAATATGCTACGTCACTCATAACTCTTCATTTTCTGTTATCTTATAATACAAAAAATCCCAATTCCAAATAATTTCGGAATGAGATCTAATACAAATGTACAAATTATTTTAAGATCAAATTATTTGTAACTTGCAAAAAAATTAAAAAGTGAAAAATATTATAATTTTTATCCTGTTTTTTACCCTGTTTTCATGCTCTGACAATGATACAGATCCAAATAATATTTTACCTAATATTCCGGTAAATGAAACTGTATTTTTGAATAACCCTCAATATATCGATTTGAATGCTGTTGGCGGATCAGCCTACACACAGGGAGGTATTAGTGGAATCATCCTATACCGTGCCGGAACAACAAATTATATTGCATGGGAACGTAGCGCTCCGCATTTAAGTCCGCAAAACTGTTCGCAAATGACAATTAAAAATGGGATTATCATGCATTGCTCCTGCGATGACAGTAGGTTCCAGATTATTGATGGTGCGCCCATGACAGATGATGTGCATTATGCTGCAAAACAATATAGAGTTGATATATTAGGTAACAACACCTTACGTATTACTAATTATTAAAAAATGAAAGTGAAAAATTACTTTTCTTCAAATTTCAAACTCGGAGTTCTTGGTGGCGGACAGTTAGGCAGAATGCTTCTAACTGAAATACAAAAATTTGATATTTATACCTCAATTCTCGATGGAGCAAAAAATGCTCCCTGTGCCAAAATTTGTAATGAATTTATCCAAGGTGATTTAATGGATTATCAGGCTGTTTATGATTTTGGTAAAAAAGCAGATCTGCTTACCATTGAAATTGAACATGTAAATATTGATGCCCTGTTCGATCTTGAAAAAGAAGGGCTAACAGTTTACCCACAACCTTCTATTTTACAAATCATTCAACATAAAGGAAGACAAAAAGATTTTTTTGTAAAAAACAAAATCCCTACTGCCAATTATAATCGGTTTTCCTCTATTGAGGATATAACTAACGATATTTCTTTTCCTTTTGTGTGGAAAACAGCTCAGTTTGGTTATGATGGCACCGGTGTAAAAGTTGTTAGATCAGCATTAGATTTAAACAATTTACCAGATGTGGATTGCATTGTTGAAGATCTGATTCCGTTTAAAAATGAACTGGCAGTAATTGTGGCAAGAAATGCTGATGGTGAAACCAAAACCTACCCGGTTGTTGAAATGGAATTTCACCCAACTGCCAATCAGGTGGAATATGTTATTTGTCCGGCAAGAATCGATTCCGCAATAGCGAAAAAAGCACAGAAAATAGCATTAAAAGTAGCTGACTCTTTCCAATTCATTGGATTGCTTGCAGTAGAAATGTTCCAGACAGAGAATGATGAAATTTTGGTAAATGAAGTCGCTCCTAGAACTCATAATAGTGGCCATTATAGTATTGAAGCAAGTTACACCAATCAATTTGAACAACATTTAAGAGCCATCTTAAACTTACCATTAGGAAATCCAGAGTCAAAAGTAGCCGGAATAATGGTCAATTTAGTAGGAGAAGAAGGATATTCAGGCGAAGTGATTTATAAAAATATGGAAGATATACTGAAAATTGATGGTGTTACACCACATATTTATGGTAAAAAAGAAACCCGACCTTTTCGTAAAATGGGACATGTGACCATAGTTGATCATGATATGGATAAGGCAAGAAAAATTGCAGAGAAAGTAAAGAAAACTATTAGAGTGATAAGCAAGTAATATTGATCGACTATTAAAAAAATAAGAAACAGATCCTCACTTCCGTGAGAAAAACAATTGTACAATCAGCTTAAAATTAATATTAGAAATGATGAAATACACTGGTGTTTTAAAAAAAATGATTACAGAGAATCTTTCTCCAGTTCAGTATTATTTGGATGTGGGAAGTGATTTTTTGAATATGAATCAATTACTGGATAAAACCATTAAAATCTCATTTCAAAAATACCAATGCCTGAATTGTGGAGAAAATAAAAAAATATTCAGACAAGGATATTGTTATGATTGTTTTTATAAAATGCCACAGACTGGTGACTGGATCATGAAGCCTGAATTGAGTAAGGCACATTTAGGCATTGAAGACAGAGATCTGGAGTATGAAAAAGAAATGCAGTTAAAACCACATGTGGTTTATCTAGCAAATTCAAGTAATGTTAAAGTTGGTGTAACCCGAAAATCTCAAATTCCAACCCGTTGGATTGATCAGGGAGCACATGAAGCTATTGAGATGGTAGAAGTTCCGAATCGTTATTTAGCTGGTGTCACAGAAATTGCTTTAAAAGAATACGTATCTGACAAGACGAACTGGCGGAAAATGCTAACTAACAATATTGTTGATATCGATTTAAAAGAAGAGCGAGAAAAATTAGCAGCTTACATTCCTGAAGAAGCCAAACAGTACTATTTGGAGAACAATAAAGAAACAGAGATTGAATTTCCGGCTGAACAATATCCGTCGAAAATAAAAAGTCTGAATTTGGATAAAACTCCAATTTATCAGGGAAAACTAAAAGGCATCAAAGGGCAGTATCTTATTTTTGAAGACGGTACTGTTTTTAATGTAAGGAATTGGGAAGGGTATGTTGTGGATTTGGAGATTTAATCAAGCTTATGAATAAGCTTTTCACTAAAAAACATATCTAAAAGTAGCTTTGATCAAATAAGTATTTTCCTTTTTCTCCTGAATGATTTTTTTATCAATACTTTCAAATATTCCATCAGTAGGATCTGCAAGTCCGTTGGTTCCCTGTGACCAAACCAGAAATATTTCTGATCCAGGAATATATTCCCATCGCACTACCAAATTAGATCTGTATTGTACATAAGCAAAATCTGGTTCTTCAAATGAATAATCAGTAGAACCATTTCTGTTTTCATCTATATGATAAACTCCATCATTCAATGAGATCTGATTATCATCATACAGATAAAACCTGTTATTTAAATCACTTGCCACAGCATTGGTGATATGATTAAAATTTGTATAGGTTCCTCTTGACACAAAAGGTTCTGCATAATATTGAATAGATAAATTTGGATTGATGGTATAATTTATCCGAATAGAAGTACTAAACGTTTGATTATCAATTTCCGCAGTAACATATCGGGAATCATTCATAAAATTCTCTTCAGAAACATATTGTGTTTTATTTTTATTTATTGAAAATTCAGGGTTTATAGAAATATTTAAGGCATTGGTTGGCTGATAACTAAATTGCGTTTCCAATCTGAAATAGGATTCATGATCTTGTTTAGATTTAGATATGACAGAACCCAAGACAAATCTAAATTTTTTGCGGGAATCAGTTCCAATATATAACCAACTTACAAATTCTTCAGAATATCTAAAACGAGGGCCTCCCCGTAAAGCAGTATTAGAATATGTTATTGGTCGTCCTATTAATCCAACATCTGCTCCCCAATTATTTTTAAATTCAATTCCGGTATTCATTCTTAACTGAAGCCTGTTGAAATTTTTATCAAAATCATATCCAGAATCTTGATACAGCCTGACATTAATTTTTCTAAAGATCCCAAAAGGTTTTAATGTTTGATAATTGATATTAGTAAACTGATTTATTACATCCGCCTGACGCAAAAATCCAATATCATTTAATTCCAATTCGGGTGAACGCCAGATTAAACCTCCATTATAATCCCAGTTTCCACCACCAGATTTTCCCGCTTCAATTTTACCACCCGTACCTGTTAAAGACGTTCGATTTGGGTCTACACTTACATGTTTGGCATCCACTCTTTGAAATAAGTGAGTGAGTGATTCTTGGGTTTGTGTAATTGATTCTTTACTTCCTTGAACATTACTAACAATAACATTACCTTCAGCGTAATATTTTCTATCTTTCCATTGGTGTTTAAAATCTAATCCCCCTGTATAAGCTTTCGTTCTTAAATGATCTAGATCTTCCTCAATTTGCCTATTGGTTGCTGTAAATATTCCCCCAATAAATGTTTTTTTCTCATTGAAATCTTTTTGTAATCTGCCTACAAAATAATTAGTCAAAGGTTCTACCAGTTCTTTTCGTTCTTCTCCGTTGTGATCAATTTTAGCATATTCTTTTGCTGTTACACTTTCTAAAATACCAATGGACCATCCATTCTCAGTTTTACCACTAAACTTTGCTGCACCTAAAATGGTTGTATTATTAGGAATATCTGTATACTCATTATTTGACAAATTTGGATATCCCTGAGGTTGCCTACCAATTCGCCTGGAATAAAATATATTATCTTGATTATCAGAAAACTGGTAATTAAAAATATTCTTATTTTCTACAAAAAATGGTCTTTGCTCTTCAAAGAAAATTTGAAAACCGTCTAAAGAAATAGCTGCCGGATCTGCCTCAACCTGTCCGAAATCAGGATTTATTGTAAAATCCAGCGTTAGATCGTTCGTAATTCCAATTTTACCATCAACACCTCCATTAAATGTAAAATCATTACCATCTCTAAAAGGATTATTTTCTTCTTTTGGATAGGTGTCAAATTGCGCTAGTAAAAATGGTTGGATCTCAATTTGTTTTTGAGGTTTCAAATTTTTTAAGCCACGTAATTCACCAAATTCACTAACCCAACCGGGAGCATCTTGCGGAATTCTTTGCCAAAAAGATCGTTCTTCTTCTCTAAACAATCTCCGCATCATTTGCATACCCCAGATCTGCTCCTCACTTTTACCAAATCGCAACTGGCTTAGAGGGATTTTCATCTCAGCTGTCCAGCCTTTATCATCAATATTTGTTTTGGTATACCATATAGGGTTCCAGCTTTCATCAAAATTTTCCCCGTTTTCAGAAATTGCTTCATCTCCTTTCACACCGGTAGCGGTAACTGTAAATGAAAATGCCGTTCGTAGATCATGATAACTATCTAAGTGCAGTTCAACATAATCTCCTTCAAAACCATCTCTTCTTGATAATCGTTTCTCAATTTTATTAGGTTCGGTATCAAAAGCTCTAACAGCTATATATAAATTCTTGTCATCATATAGTATTTTGAATCTAGTTTTTTGTGCCGGCTGTGTATTCTCATCGGGACTACGTTCAATAAAATCTCCTTGCCACTCTACAATATCCCAAACATCTTCTTCAATGATACCATTAACTACAGGAGCTTTGGCCGTACCTATACTTTGTGTAATATAAACCCTTTTGGGAATTTTCTCTTTGGATTCCTGAGCATTTAAAGCTACGTGAAGAAATATAAATAGGTAAAATAGTAGTATTTTTCTCAAATTATTTCTTTTAACGTTAGTTAAAAGACGCTGCAAAATAAAAAGTGTTACAACAATCATAAAAACATAAAATTAAATTGAAATAAAACAGTTTGATAACAGAAAGGATTATTGTCTTAAACACTATTAATTATTCATCAAACAAATTAAAAACTCAGTCGTAAAATAATTTTAAAATATATCTAAAATCCTGTTTGCTAAATAAATAATTAATTGTATTTTTGCAAACTCTTTTAAAGAAAGAGAAAAGTGAAGTTTAATCATACAAAAAATTTAATTGTGAACACATTAAGTTACAAAACAGTATCAGCTAACAAAGACACCGTTACTAAAGAATGGGTTTTAGTTGATGCAGACGGCCAAACGTTGGGTCGTATGGCCTCAAAAGTTGCAATGCTTATAAGGGGAAAGTACAAGCCTAACTACACTCCACATGTTGATTGTGGTGACAATGTAGTTATTATCAACGCAGACAAAATAGTATTAACCGGAAACAAATGGAATGACAAAACTTATATTCGTCATACAGGTTACCCGGGTGGACAAAGATCATTAACCGCAACAGAATTATTTGCAAAAAGTCCGGTAAGAGTAGTTGAGAAAGCCGTTAAAGGTATGTTACCTAAAAACAAATTAGGTAGTGCATTATTCAGAAACCTTTATGTTTATGAAGGTGGAGAACACAAACAAGAAGCACAAAATCCAAAAACTATTAACCTAAACGATATCAAGTAATATGGACACTATTCACAAAATTGGTAGAAGAAAAACTGCTGTTGCTCGTATATATCTTTCAGAAGGAAAAGGTAACATTACTATAAATGATAGAGAATTTGATAATTATTTCACAACCGATACTTTAAAATATAAAGTATTACAGCCTTTAACATTAACAGATCATCAAACTAGTTTTGATATCAAAGTTAAAGTTTTTGGAGGTGGTATAACTGGTCAGGCAGAGGCAATTCGTCTTGCTATTTCAAGAGCAATGGTTGAATTGGATCCGGAAAACAAAAGCGTTTTAAAATCTGAAGGATTAATGACGAGAGACCCAAGAATGGTTGAACGTAAGAAATTCGGTCAGAAGAAAGCTCGTAAGAAATTCCAATTCTCAAAACGTTAAAATTATTACTATATATCTCCGATCTAAATCGGAGATATATTTCTTATTACATAAATTTTTATACAAACTGTTGTCGTAAAAGCATAGCATCCAAATAATAAAGATCGATTTAATCGCTACTTTATTATTGCTAAATTAACGGAACGTAAACTAAAACAAAATGGCAAACACTGAAATTAAAGAATTAATTGAATCAGGTGTACACTTTGGTCACCTAACAAGAAAATGGAATCCTAATATGGCGCAGTATGTGTATACTGAGCGTAAAGGAATTCACATTATTGACCTCTACAAAACGGTTGCAAAAATTGAAGAAGCAAATGCTGCTTTAAATAAAATTGCATCTTCCGGAAGAAAGATCCTTTTTGTAGCTACAAAAAAACAAGCAAAAGATATCGTTTCTGAAAAAGCAGAATCTGTAAATATGCCTTATATTACTGAGCGTTGGCCAGGTGGTATGTTAACAAACTTTGTTACGATTAGAAAAGCTGTTAAAAAAATGGCTCATATCGACAGAATGAAAAAAGATGGATCATTTGAAGCTCTTTCAAAAAGAGAAAAATTACAGATCAATCGCCAAAGAGCTAAATTAGAAAAGAACTTGGGTTCAATTACAGATATGACTCGTTTACCAGCTGCAATTTTAGTAGTTGACATCAAACGTGAGCACATCGCTGTTGCAGAAGCGCAGAAATTGAATATTCCAATTTTCGCTATGGTAGATACCAATTCTGATCCAAGAGCAATTGATTATGTGATTCCTTCTAATGATGATGCTTCTAAATCAATTGATAAAGTTTTATCATATTTAACCAATGCTATAGCAGAAGGTTTAGCTGACAGAAAAAGCAGTAAAGACAAAGAAGCTAAAGCAAAAGAAGCTGCTGTTGCAGCAAAAGACCCGGTTGCAGCTAAGCCTGTAGAGGCTGTAAAGAAAGAAGTAAAAGAAGCTAAAAGCGAAAGGAAATAATTCAATAATTTGTTGGAGTGATCCATTTTAACAATTAAAATAATATAACATGGCAAAAATAACAGCCGCAGAGGTAAATAAATTAAGAAAATCTACCGGAGCAGGTATGATGGATTGTAAAAATGCTTTAGTAGAAGCAGATGGTGATTTTGATAAAGCAATTGATGTTTTACGTAAAAAAGGTCAGAAAGTTGCTGCAAAGAGAGCAGATAGAGACTCAAGTGAAGGCGCAGCAATTGCTGTTGTAAATGATGCTAAAACAGAGGGTGTTGCAATTGTTTTAGGTTGTGAAACTGATTTTGTTGGTAAAAATGACGCTTTTGTTAGCTTGGCTAAAGAAATTGCAAATATTGCATTAAGTTGTTCAAATAAAGAAGAATTATTAGCTGCAAATATTGGTAACATTACTGTTGCTGAAAAATTGATCGAACAAACCGGAGTTATTGGTGAAAAGATCGAACTTCCAGCATTTGAAAAAGTAAATGCTGCATATGTTGGTGCTTATACGCACGTAAATAAAATTGCCGCTATTGTTGGTTTATCAGCTGTAGTTGATAATACTGAAGAACTTGGGAAAGATGTAGCTATGCAAGCTGCATCAATGGGTGCAACTACTTTATCATTTAAAGATTTTGACCCTAGCTTTATTGAATCAGAAACAGAAGCAAGAGTCGCAGTTATTGAAAAAGAAAATATTGAACTTGGCAGATTAGGAAAAACACTTAAAAATGTACCAAAATATATTTCTATGGCTCAATTAACTGATGAAGTTCTGGCACAAGCACAAGAAGATGCTAAAGCAGAATTAAAAGCCGAAGGTAAACCTGAACAAATTTGGGACAGAATTTTACCAGGCAAATTAGAAAGATTTATTTCTGATAACACTACGTTAGACAATGAACTTTGTTTATTAGATCAGGAATTTATCAAAGATGCTAAAAAATCAGTTGCTGATTATGTAAAATCTTATGGTGACGTTGAAGTTATTGATTTTAAACGTGTGTCATTAGGGTAGAACATCTTATAAATTTAAATATAGATCCTCATATTATTGATTTTCATCATGATATGAGGATTTTTTTTGTGCTTAAATTCTCATCCAAATAAAAGGTATAATTTAGTATATTTGCACAACTTTCAAGTTATCAATATGAAATACAATAGAATTCTTTTAAAATTGAGCGGTGAAGCTTTAATGGGTGAACGTGATTACGGTATTGATCCAAAAAGATTAGCTGATTATGCCATTGAAATTAAAAAAATGGTAGATAAAGGTGTTGAAGTTGCCTTGGTAATTGGTGGCGGTAATATTTTTAGAGGTTTGGCCGGAGCCAGTAATGGGATGGACAGAGTACAAGGAGATCAAATGGGCATGTTAGCGACTATTATAAATGGCTTGGCTTTACAAGGTGCTTTGGAAGATACTGGCATGAAAACCCGACTTTTAACTGCAATTAAAATGGATGAAATCGCAGAGCCTTATATCAAAAGAAGAGCCGTGCGTCATTTGGAAAAAGGTCGTGTAGTAATTTTTGGAGGTGGTACCGGAAATCCATATTTCACAACAGATACTGCAGCTGTTTTAAGAGCTATTGAGATCAATGCAGATGTAATTTTAAAAGGAACTAGAGTAGATGGAGTTTATACTTCTGATCCAGAAAAAAATAAGGATGCAGTTAAATTTGATAAAATTTCTTTTAAAGATGTAATGGAAAAAGGATTGAAAGTAATGGATATGACGGCCTTTACTCTAAGTGAAGAAAATAGTTTGCCAATCATTATATTTGATATGAATAAAAAAGGTAACTTAGAAAAAGTTATATCTGGTGAAAATATTGGAACCAAAGTAGATCATCCCGATAACCATCGGAATTAATTTAAAATACAGTAATCATGAACGAAGATGTTAAATTTGTTATTGAAAGTACCAAGGAATTGATGCAAGGATCCATAGAGCATCTTGAACATGAATTAACCAATATCAGGGCAGGCAAAGCTTCTCCTATCATGCTTAAAAGCGTTATGGTTGATTATTATGGAGCAAGTACACCATTGAGTCAGGTTGCAAATGTGAACACACTTGATGCGCACACCATTACTGTTCAGCCATGGGAAAAATCATTAATTCATGAAATTGAAAAAGGAATTATGGCTGCAAATCTTGGTTTTAACCCAATGAATAATGGAGAAAGTGTTATTATCAATGTACCTATTCTAACAGAGGAAAGAAGAAGGGAATTAGCAAAACAAGCTAAAGCTGCTACCGAAGATGCAAAGGTTAGTATTAGAAATGATCGTAAGGAATCAAATAGCGAATTGAAAAAAATGGAAATTTCAGAAGATCTTTTGAAAAATGCTGAAATAGATATTCAGGAGCTTACCCAAAAATATTCTAAAATTGCTGATGAATATTATGCAATTAAAGAAAAAGAGATCATGAAAGTTTAATTCTTTAATTATATAATTCTTAACAAACAATAAAAATACTCAAAATGAGTCTTGAATATACAGGGTTCATAAATAATTAATGCCTATGAATTTTTGGCAATTTGTAGCCCGATTTATTTTAAAGCAACGAATATTTATTTTATTGGTATTAGCTGTTACAACAGTTTTTTTGTCAACTAAGATTGAAAATATTCGATTTTCTCATACCGAAGCAAATTTACTTCCACGGGATCACTCTGAAAATATCAAATACAATCATTTTCTTGAAATTTTTGGAGAAGAAGGTAACTTGGTAATTATAGCGATTAAAGACTCCACACTTTTTACTGTTGAAAATTTCAATAAATGGAATCATCTCACAAAAGACCTGGAAGCATATGACCAAGTTGATTTTACCGTTTCAATTGGCGACATAAAAGAACTTAAAAAAGATAAAAAAAATCAAAAATTTATTGTTGCACCCCTTTATGATAAGGAACCTAGTTCAAATGAAGATGTTAAAAAAATAAAACAAGAACTATTTGATAATCTACCTTTTTTCGATAATTTTTTATTTAACAAAAAAACTGGCACCATCAGAAGTGCCATATATCTGGATAAGGATATTGTCAATACAAAAATTAGAGAACGATTTGTCTTTGATGTTTTAAACCCTGCCATTGAAAAATTTGAAAAAGATACTGGTTTAGATGTACGAGTTTCAGGTATGCCCTATGTACGAACCATGAATGCCCAAAATATTATTGATGAAATTGGTTTATTTGTTGGATTGGCCTTATTGGTAACTTCATTGATATTCTGGCTATTTTTCCGCTCATATCGGGCAACTTTCATCACTATGCTTGTAGTAAGCATTGGTGTCATTTGGTCGGTTGGATTTATTGGCTGGTTTGAATATGAGATATCGGTATTAATGGCATTAATTCCACCATTAATCATTGTTATTGGAGTACCTAACGCTATTTTTTTAATTAACAAATATCAGCGGGAAGTAAAGGATCATGGTAATCAGGCAAAATCTTTACAAAGGGTAATTTCAAAGGTTGGTAATGCTACTTTGATGACCAATATTACTACCGCATCTGGTTTTGCTACTTTTATGTTTACCAATAGCCAGCTATTAAAAGAATTTGGTACCATTGCCTCTATAAATATCATGGCAATATTTGTCTTGTCTATTTTAATTATTCCAATTATTTACAGCTTTATGCGAAAACCAAAAGATAAGCATTTGGAGCATTTGGAAAGAAAATGGATGGATACTATTGTAACCTGGATGGAAAACACAGTTAGACATAACAGAATTGCCATTTACATATCAACTGTTATCATCATCATCGTTAGTATTATTGGAGTTTATAAAATTCGTGTTTCAGGTAGCATCATTGAAGATATGCCAAAAAGTAAACAGTTTTATAAAGATATTGTTTTTTTCGAGAATGAGTTTGGCGGCATCATGCCTTTGGAAGTACTGATTGATACCAAGAGAAAAAAAGGTGTTATGAATTTATCTACGCTTAAGCGGATGAATAAACTGGAAGAAGAGATTGATGAAATACCTGAACTATCTAAATCCATATCTATTTTAAATATGGTAAGATACTCCAAACAGGCATTTTATAACGGAAATCCAAAATATTATCAATTACCTACAGAACAGGAAAAGAATTTTATTCTGGCTTATACCAAAAACTCAGATGCCAATTCTGACATGCTCAAAGACTTTGTAGATTCTACAGGGCAATATGCCAGGATCACAACATTTATGAAAGATATTGGTACCGAAAAAATGGCGAGAATTGAAGATCGACTAAAAGATAAAATCGACAAGGTCTTCCCAAAGGAAAAATATAATATTACCCTTACCGGAAAAGCACTGGTGTTTTTAAAAGGAACCAATTATCTGGTTAAGAACCTTGCCATTTCACTTTCACTTGCTATTTTACTTATCTCACTGTTTATGGCATGGATGTTTCGTTCGTATAAAATGATTATTATTTCATTGATACCTAATATTTTACCTTTACTGATCACTGCTGGTTTAATGGGTTATTTAGGAGTTCCTATCAAACCATCTACTATTTTGGTGTTTAGTATTGCCTTTGGTATATCAGTAGATGATACCATACATTTTTTAGCCAAATACCGCCAGGAACTCATGCACCATAAATGGAATGTAAGAAAATCTGTTTATGCAGCATTGAGAGAAACCGGAGTTAGTATGTTCTACACATCCATTGTTTTATTTTTTGGATTTTTAGTCTTTACCGTTTCCAGTTTTGGTGGTACAAAAGCCCTTGGTGGATTGGTTTCAGTAACCCTGTTATTTGCAATGGTATCCAATTTATTATTATTGCCATCGTTATTGCTATCACTGGAGTCTAAATTTGCCAATAAAAGAACAATCAAAGAACCTACAATTGCAATCCTCCCTGAAGAGGATGATGAAATTTAATTGAATTAATTACAATACTATGAAGGGAATTATTTTAGCTGGAGGAAGCGGAACAAGATTACATCCTCTAACCTTGGCTGTTAGTAAACAATTGATGCCAATTTATGATAAACCAATGATCTATTATCCTTTATCTGTATTGATGCTGGCAGGAATTAAAGATATTTTGATCATCTCTACGCCTAACGACCTTCCTTTATTTGAAAGACTTTTAGGAGATGGTAAGAATCTGGGATGTAATTTTGAATATGCGGTTCAGGAAATTCCTAACGGACTTGCACAGGCATTTGTAATTGGAGAAGAATTTATTGGGAGTGATGATGTTGCTTTAGTTTTAGGAGATAATATTTTTTACGGAGCTGAATTCGAAAAACGACTAAAAAAAGCTAATAAACCTGATGGAGGAGTTGTATTTGCTTATCATGTAAAAGACCCTAAAAGGTATGGTGTTGTTGAGTTTGATGAAAATTTTAAAGCCATCTCAATTGAGGAAAAACCTAAAAATCCTAAATCAAATTATGCAGTTCCGGGAATTTATTTCTATGACAATAGTGTTGTTGAAATTGCAAAAAATCTAAAACCATCTGCAAGAGGAGAATATGAAATTACGGATATCAATAAAACCTATTTGGAACAAGGAAAGTTAAGAGTAGGTGTAATTGGTAGGGGAACAGCATGGTTGGACACGGGAACATTCAATTCTTTGATCCAGGCACAACAATTTGTTCAGGTAATTGAAGAACGTCAAGGATTAAAGGTTGGTTGCATTGAAGAAATTGCCTTCCGTAAAGGATTTATTGATGCCAATCAATTAAGAGAAGTTGCAAAACCATTGTTAAAAAGTGGTTATGGAGCGTATTTAATGGACATAATAGAATAATTATTCTTTCTATTTTTTATTGCATTGCTTATCTTTGCCGTTCAAATTTTTTAAGATGCAAAGATTTAACGTAGCTGATTTATTACAATCAGATAATTTTTTACAGGAAGTTATATTAAAAGGATGGGTTCGTACTTTTAGAAGCAATAGATTTATTGCTTTAAATGACGGTTCTACCATAAAGAATATTCAATGTGTTATTGATTTTGAAAATACCCCTGAAGATATTCTAAAAAAAATTACAACTGGTGCTGCATTAAGCATAAAAGGCACATTAGTAGAAAGCCAAGGGAAAGGACAAACCGTAGAAATCCAAGTTTTAGATATTGAGGTTTTAGGTGATTCAAATCCTGAAGAATATCCAATTCAACCAAAAAAACACACTTTTGAATTTTTACGTGAAAATGCACATTTAAGAATTCGTACGAATACCTTTAGTGCAATAATGCGTGTACGTTCATCTTTATCTTTTGCAGTACATAAATATTTCACAGAAAATGGTTTTTACAATTTTCATGCGCCTATAATTACCGGCTCTGATGCTGAAGGAGCAGGTGAAATGTTTAGCGTTTCAACCATGGATAAAAAAAATACGCCATTAAATGAAAATGGTGATATTGATTATAAACAAGACTTTTTTGGTAAAGAAACCAACCTAACAGTTTCGGGGCAATTAGAAGCCGAAACTTATGCAATGGCATTAGGTAAAGTTTATACTTTTGGACCAACCTTTAGAGCCGAAAACTCAAACACCACTCGTCATTTAGCTGAATTTTGGATGATTGAACCAGAAGTTGCTTTTATGGATTTGGATGGCAATATGGATTTAGCCGAAGATTTTATAAAATATGTAATCAAATATGTGTTAGACAATTGTAAAGATGATTTAGAGTTTTTAGAACAACGTTTAATTCAAGAAGATAAATCAAAACCAGCTGCACAACGTAGTGAAATGGGGCTTTTTGAAAAATTAAACTTTGTTATTGACAATAACTTTAAACGCGTAAGTTATACGGAAGCTATAGACATCTTAAGAAATTGTAAACCTAATAAAAAGAAAAAATTTCAATACATCATTAATGAATGGGGAGCAGACCTACAAAGTGAGCATGAGCGCTTCTTGGTTGAAAAACATTTTAAATGTCCGGTTATACTTTTTGATTACCCTGCAAACATCAAGGCATTTTATATGCGTTTAAATGATGACGGAAAAACTGTGCGGGCCATGGATGTATTATTCCCAGGTATTGGAGAAATTGTTGGTGGAAGCCAAAGAGAAGAAAGGTTTGATGTACTTAAAGAAAAAATTAAAGCCCTTGGAATTGATGAAAAAGAATTATGGTGGTATTTAGATTTACGTAAATTTGGTACCGCAGTACATTCTGGCTTTGGATTAGGGTTTGAAAGATTAGTTCAATTCGCCACCGGAATGGGTAATATTCGTGATGTAATCCCATTTCCAAGAGCACCACAAAGTGCTGACTTTTAATTTTAACTTTTGAGGTAATTTAAACTAACCCTTTTTTTGTATTTTTATCAGGAAGAGAAAATCCTATGCTAAAACAAAGTTTACAACAAAGACTACAACAAAAATTATCACCTCAACAAATTCAGTTGATGAAGTTAATTCAATTGCCCACTCAAGCATTTGAACAAAAATTAGCACAGGAAATTGAGGAAAATCCAGCTTTGGAAAGCGGTAAAGATGATCAAGATGAATTTCAGGACTCTGATCAGGATGAATATGATGATGAAGGGACAGAGAATATTGAAACAGAAATCAATATAGATGATTACCTTAGTGATGATGAAATTCCTAACTACAAATTACAGGCAAATAATTATAGTGCTGATGATGAAGACTCACGTATACCCTACTCAGGTGGCATCACTTTCAATCAACACCTGATTAATCAACTCAATACATATAGTGTTAATGATCAAGATGTTCAAATTGCAGAATTTCTTATTGGCTGTATTGATGATAGTGGTTACATTAGAAGATCTATTGAAGATATTGTTGATGATCTTGCTTTTTCAGAAAATATTTTTACTACAAATGAAGAGGTTGAAAAGGTATTAAAGATCGTACATGATCTTGATCCTGCCGGAGTTGGTGCAAGAAATTTAAGCGAATGTTTGTTGTTACAATTAAAAAGAAAAGAAGAAACTAAAGATCGAAAATTAGCCATCGAAATATTGGAGACTTCTTTCAACCATTTTGTGAAAAAGCATTACAGTAAACTATTGCAAAAATTCAATATTTCAAAAGAAGAATTGATCAGTGCTATAAGTGAAATTGAAAAACTAAACCCCAAACCAGGAGGCTCCTTTTCAGGTAATTTAACTCCAATAGAACACATCGTACCTGATTTTACCTTAAGAATAAACGAAGGAGTTCTTGAACTGAGTTTAAATGCAAGAAATGCTCCTGACCTTCATATTTCAAGAGAATATGATAATATGCTTAAAGGTTATGCCGAATCGAAAGACAAAACAAAAACCCAAAATGATGCGATTCTTTTTATAAAGCAAAAATTAGATGCGGCAAAATGGTTTATTGACGCTATAAAACAGCGTCAGCAAACACTAATGCTAACCATGAATGCCATTATGTACTATCAACAGGAATATTTTTTAACTGGTGATGAACGCAATTTAAGACCAATGGTTTTAAAAGATATTGCCGAAAAAATCAATATGGATGTTTCTACTGTTTCACGAGTTGCGAACAGTAAATATGTGGATACGCCTTATGGAACCAAATTGATTAAAGAATTCTTTTCTGAATCAATGAAAAACGATCAGGGAGAAGACATTTCGACCCGTGAGGTTAAAAAGATATTACAAACAGAGATCGAAAAGGAAAACAAAAAGAAACCTCTAACCGATGAAAAACTATCTGCATTATTAAAAGAAAAAGGGTATTTGATCGCACGCAGAACAGTTGCTAAATACCGGGAACAATTAGATATTCCTGTGGCAAGGTTGAGAAAACAAATTTTGTAATTCATGCTTTTCCACAAACTGATATCATATATTTTTCACCCTTTACTGTTCTCTTTTATAGGTTCCTTCCTGTATTTATTCTTATCACCTAAACATATTTTAAAAAAACAAGAATACATTATTCTTCTATTTGTTTTTTTAAGTACTTATGTTTTACCCATCTTTTTACTGATCGTTTTAAAACAACTCAAATTGATAAATAATTATCATCTTGGAAGCATCAAAGAAAGAAAATTTCCTGTTATATTTTTTATCATATTATCTTTCATGGTAGGAAAAATGATGATTAAAACTCAAATTGTGGATTTGCTGGCTTATTCATTTTTTGGAATATCTTTTGCTTTTAGCATAACCTATCTACTCTTTAAGTTTAACATAAAAACCAGCTTGCACACTTTGGGAATTGGTGGAATCATAGGTTTTATAATCGTGATGAGTTATGAATATCAATTAAATTTAAATCTCTTGATCGCTTGTTTATTTATCTTATCAGGCTTGATTGCTTTTTCAAGATTAAAATTAAAAGCTCATGTTCCAAAGGAAATATATCTTGGTTTTATTATTGGTTTTTTGACACAAATAGGAAGTTATGCCTTTTATTTATCATGGTCATTAGGTTGATGATAAATAACATTTATTACAGAATATAAAAGATCAGGCCAATTCGAAAATCATGAATTTCAATGGGGTATAAATTATTCTTTACATTACTAAATATTTCACTAAGACCATAGTACACATGTATATTCCACTTGTTATACCCTACCGAAAGTGTTGGCCCATATTGAAAACGGTTAATAGCTATTATTTCTTCTACATCAAAATCTTCTCTTTGTTTTAATCTTGTGTTGGCAATAAAGGCATATGAAAATTTAAAACCGGGATAAACTCTCCAAAATTTATACTTTTCGGAAGTAGAAGTTCTAAACCTTAATTCAACGGGAACTTCAATATTGTGCATTCCTACTTTATTGCTTTTTAACTCAATATCTTCAGAAGGTACTGGAACAGCCACATATTCTTTTACACTAAAATAATAGATATTCAATCCATAGCCTAGACCTAAACCTAATGCCATATTACGCTTTTTATTTACAGGCAAATCTTTAATAAATCCGAAACCAAACCCATATGAAAAACCTGTTTGAGAAATTGGTTTGGGTAAATTTCGCATTTTTACATAGGAAGCACTGGCATACAACTGATCTTCCAAATATTTGGTGTCAACAAAAATACTGTCTCGTTGAGCATACATTATTCCGGTAAGAAGAAAAAACAATAAAACTAAGCTTCTCATTTGAAAAATTTGAAAGACCAAAGGTAACTTTTTAATAGAAATTATCGCAGACAGAGAATTCAAATTATAAAAAAACTCCCATAAAAATGAGAGTTTAATAAATTACACAATATGTTTAGAACAATTATTTCTTCTGTTTTTTGATCAACTTATCAACCTCATTACCCTTTAACATTTTGGTTTCTACTATTTTATCTACATTTACAATAATTGTTGTTGTCTCAGTTGCTGTTTTCTCACCATTATCTAAAACTTCAACTCGAACTTCTTTTAAAGAGTTAAACTTCATCTCTTCGTGTAATTCAATAGTTACAGCCTTGCTATTATGGGCCTCCAGTTTATCAGCACTTAATGCAATACTTGGAGCAATAACTAATGCCACTACCGACATTAATTTTAATAAAATATTTAAGGAAGGTCCTGAAGTATCTTTAAACGGATCTCCAACAGTGTCTCCGACTACAGATGCTTTATGAGGTACTGAGCCTTTTCCGTATGGCACACCATCAATGGTAACCCCTTCTTCTATCATTTTTTTAGCATTATCCCATGCTCCACCAGCATTTGACTGAAAAATAGCCATCAATACACCTGTTACAGTAACACCCGCCAATAAACCTCCTAACATTTCAGCTCCACCTATAAATCCAACCAAAACAGGTGTAGCAATTGCTAACAAACCTGGTAAAACCATTTCTTTAATAGATGCTTTTGTTGATATATCAACACATTTATCATATTCTGCATAACCATCTGCTTTATCAAATATTGCTCTGTCTTCTGGTGTAGCTTTTGACATATCAGAATCATACTTTTTCAATATTACCAGTGCATTCTTTAATTCAGGAATATCTTTAAACTGACGTCTAACTTCTTCTATCATTGCCATTGCCGCACGCCCAACAGCACTCATTGAAAGTGCAGAGAACACAAATGGCAACATCCCTCCAACAAATAAACCAGCCATTACAGTAGATTTTGAGATGTCAATACTACTGATATTTGCCTGTTGCATAAATGCTGAGAACAATGCCAAAGCTGTTAAAGCTGCAGAAGCAATCGCAAATCCTTTGCCAATAGCTGCAGTTGTATTACCAACAGCATCTAATTTATCAGTTTTTTCTCTTACTTCTTTAGGCAATTCCGCCATTTGGGCAATTCCACCTGCATTGTCAGAAATAGGACCGTAAGCATCAACTGCTAATTGAATTCCTGTATTTGCTAACATACCTACTGCTGCGATGGCAATTCCATACAAACCTGCGAAATGAAAGGATAAAATAATTGCTGCTGCGATCAATAATGTTGGAATTGCAGTTGACATCATACCTACACTTAAGCCCGCAATAATATTTGTTGCTGAACCTGTAGCAGATTGATTCACAATTCCGGTAACAGGTTTTGTTCCGGTACCTGTATAATATTCTGTAATCATTCCAACGCCTAATCCTGCTACTAATCCAACAATAGTTGCTATAAAAACACCCATTGAAGTAAATTCTGTCCCCTTATATATCCATACTTCAGGTAAAATATTGGTGATTAACATATAAGATGCAGCGATCATTATTGCTGAAGATAAATATTCTCCAATATTTAAACCTGTTTGAGGGTTCCCTCCTTCTTTTACTTTTACAAAGAAAGTTCCTATAATTGAGGTAATAATACCTGTTGCAGCTAAAGCCAATGGTAAAATTACCGCACCTAATCTAAATTCTACGAAAGCATCTAAATCAAAAAATACAGCACCTAAAACCATTGTTGCAATAATAGAACCCACAAAAGATTCAAAAAGATCAGCTCCCATACCAGCTACATCACCTACATTATCACCAACATTATCGGCAATAGTTGCTGGATTCAAAGGATGATCCTCTGGAATACCGGCCTCAACCTTACCTACAAGATCTGCACCAACATCGGCTGCTTTGGTATAAATACCACCACCAACACGGGCAAATAACGCGATAGAAGAAGCTCCCAATGAAAATCCGGAAATAATATTCAATACCATTACCAATCCATTTTTATCCTCTACACCATAAATATTACTATAGATTAAAAATAAAACACTAAGTCCGATCACACCTAAAGACACCACACCAATTCCCATCACAGCACCACCTGAAAAAGCAACTTCTAATGCTTTATGCAAGGAAGTACGCGCAGCATTAGTTGTTCTTACATTTGCTTTGGTTGCAATTTGCATACCAATAAATCCGGCTAAAGCCGACATTAAGGCGCCAACTACAAAAGACAAGGCCACTAAACCACTTGAGTTTTCTTCGGCGTTTCCTTTAAAAACCAGAAGGATTGCTACTGCAATCACAAAAATTGATAGCACTTTGTATTCCGCTTTTAAAAAGGCTAATGCACCATCTGCAATATGCTTGGCAATGACTGCCATTTTTTCAGTCCCAACTTCCTGTTTTGTTACCCAGGCTGATTTAAAGAACATAAATATTAGTCCAATAACTCCAGCAAGGGGTAATAAGTAAAATAAGTTATCCATAATTTGTTAATTTTGAGTTAAATTATTATTACAATAATAGTGAAATAAGTTGTATAAAAAAAAATTAACATTTTTTTAACAAATGATAATATCGCTTTTAATTTACAAAGTGCGCTTAAAAGTTATTTCTTCTATCTGTTTCGTTTCTGAATAGCACTTTAACCATAGAAATTTCGCAACAAAATTTGAGAATGATTTTAAAGAAAGTATTGCATATATTTTACAAAAAGAATTATATTTGCAAACCCAAAATATGCCTTGGTGGCGGAATTGGTAGACGCGCTGGATTCAAAATCCAGTGATTGTAAGATCGTGTGGGTTCGATTCCCACCCAAGGTACAAAAACCTCATAGTTATTTAACTGTGAGGTTTTCTTGTTTTAGGTACAGCATAGGTAAATATTATAGAAATGTTTATAGTGGAGTAGCAATTGAACTATCTAGTTTTATTATTACTCAAGTTTCGCACTTCCACAAGCCTTGTAAAATATAATTTTCAAAACTTATAATTGGTGCTAAATTATTCAATTTAATTAGATTTGGTCATGGT
>JADGEA010000224.1 GCA_016744615.1 Flavobacteriaceae bacterium | reverse complement strand
TCTATGTCGTTTGTAGTGGGTTACTAAAAAGGAGATTAAAGGAATACCTTTGTCGTAATTATTTCTTTTGTAGAGTGATAATGAAATTTTGCTTGAAATTGCGTTTCGCTTTTTAGCGAAACATAGCATGTAAAGCAAGGATTTCATGGTCGCTTGCGAACTGCGAAGCAATCATGAATACCTATTAAATCTTTATTAGTGAATAATCACCTTACAAAAGATGCCTTTTCTTTTGGTTCGTTTTCTTTGGGCATGCTCCTGTGAAGCAATCATGAAAACCAATAAAAAACAAGTACTTGAATAAAGAAAATGAACAAACTATGTCTTTTGTAAAAGTTAATATTTAGATTACTCACTATAAATGGAATAGACCCTATTTTTTTATGATAAAATACATTTTTTTTCAAAAAAGTTATGTTATACAATATCTTTTATATCATATTTATATAATTGCAACTCAGTTGAGAATATACAATAGTTGCCAAACATTATAACAAAGAGATTGAATTCAAGATAGATTATAAATATAAAATGGAAAATATAAAGAAAGTAATTTCAAATTATATCGAAATAAACGATGAAGAATGGGTTTACTATTCTTCAAAATTTCGAGTAAAAGAAATCAAGAAAAAAGAAATAATCCTAACTGAAGGAAATATTTGTCGAGATGTTTTTTTTGTAGTGAAAGGACTGTTAAGGGTGTTTTTTGTTGATAACGATGGAGAAGAAAAGACTTTTCACTTCTCACTTGAAAATACTTTTTCAGCAGATTATGAAAGTTTTTTAAAGAAAATACCATCAAATTATTCTATTCAAGCGTTGGAAGACACAACTGTTGTTTTAATGTCGTTTGAAATGTTGCACGATGGATATAAAAAGCTTAGGAATGGAGAGAAACTTGGTAGATTACTTGCTGAGGAATATTTCTTTCTTTTCAATGACAAAATTCAATCAATATATACCAAAACACCTATTGAGAGATATAATAACCTAAATAAAAAATTTCCAAAAATTCTACAAAGAATCCCACAGCATTACATTGCCTCTTATCTTAATATCAGCTCAGTACATCTTAGCCGATTAAAAAGCTCTTAATAGTAAAAATGATAACATTTGTTATTGCTGAACATTATTTCACCCCTTAATTTTGCATCAGTATTAATAATTAGAATGTGTAAATATGAAAAGATTAGCAAGTAAAATAGTTTTAATTACAGGGGGAGCATCTGGTATTGGTAAAATAATGGTTCGTTTAATGTTAGAACGCAAAGCCAAAGTGATAATTTGGGATATTAATCAAGAAAAAATTGATGAAACAATATCCGAATTTTCTAATAAAGGAGATGTTTTTGGTTTTAATATAGATGTGTCTAATATTGAAAAGATACAAGAAACTGCAAAAAAAGTTAAAAAGGAAATAGGTGTGGTTGATGTGCTGATAAATAATGCTGGAATAGTTGTCGGTAAATTCTTTAACGAGCATTCATCGGCAGAAATTACAAAAACAATGGAAATTAATGCAAATGCTCCAATGTTTATAACAAAAGAATTTCTGAATGATATGTTAAATCAGAATTCAGGACATATTTGCAATATTGCTTCATCGGGCGGAATAATTTCAAACCCAAAAATGTCTGTTTATGCAGCAAGTAAATGGTCGGTAATTGGTTGGTCTGATAGTTTGCGTTTGGAGATGAAACAAATGAATAAAAAAGTTAATGTTACCACAATAATGCCTTACTACATTAATACAGGAATGTTTGATGGTGTAAAATCAAAAATACCTATTCTTGAACCAGAAGCTACAGCACTTACAATTGTTAAAGCCATTGAGAAAAATAAAAAAATGCTAACTATTCCTGGATATATTTACAGATTTACACGCTTAGGACAGGCTATAATGTCTATAAATGTATTTGACTGGTTCGCAGGAAGTGTTCTTGGAATTTACAAAACAATGGAACATTTTACAGGTCATAATAAATAAGATTCTACCTTGATTTATGTGGTAAACAAAAAAGTAGTAGAGTGAAAATTAGATTATAAGATTAGATTATAACATTATAGGATGATAAGATTACACAGTAAAGACAACAAATATAGTAATCTTATAATCCTTTAAATCTTTAATATTCTATTTTTTAAAATATAATTTATTCAAATTTCCACAATATTTGTGGTAGCACCATAAATAATAACATTTAAAAAAATATAAAAATGGAAGATACATCAAAAGATATAATTCTTCAGCATATTGAAAATCAAAGAGATTTTTTCGCAACGAATAAAACAAAAGATATTAGTTTTAGGTTAGAGCAACTTCGCAAACTAAAAAAGGCAATTCTAAAAAGTCAGAAAAAAATTGAAGATGCCTTATGGAAAGATTTACACAAATCGCCCGAAGAATCTTACCTAACTGAGATAAGTATTGTAACAGGTGAAATTAATAATCATATAAAACATTTGAAAAGGTGGGCAAAACCCAAAAGAGTTACAACACCTCTACATTTATTGCCTTCTTCGAGTAAAATTATTTATGAACCACTTGGATTATCCCTTATTGTAGCACCTTGGAATTATCCTTTTCAGTTATTAATTAATTCTTTGGTTGGTTCAATTTCGGCAGGTTGTTGTAGCATGCTAAAACCTTCGCCTTATACTCCAACAATTGCTAAGGTAATGGAAGATATGATTACAGAAACTTTTGATTCTAATTATATTGCAACTGTTCAAGGAGGTAGGGGAACTAATAAAAACCTATTTGATCAACGTTTTGATGTTATATTTTTAACAGGAAGCCCTACATTAGGTAAAATTGCTATGAGAGCAGCAACCGAACATTTAACGCCTATTGTATTAGAATTGGGAGGTAAAAGTCCTTGTATTGTTGATGCTAATGCAAATATAGATATTGCAGCAAGACGCATTGCGTGGGGAAAAATGATTAATGCAGGTCAAACCTGTATTGCACCTGATTACCTTTTTGCTCATCATTCTATTAAAGGTGAATTGTTGGACAAAATTGCAAAGAATATTAAAGAAATGTATGGGAACAATATAAAAGCAAGTCGTTTTTATCCACGCATTGTAAACCAACAAGCAATTGACAGGTTAGAAAAGTTGATGAACCAAGGTGAAATACATTCAGGTGGAGAAATTGACGAAAAAGAAAGATTTATTGCCCCCACAATTATTGACAACATAAATCCCGATTTTTTGATAATGCAAGAAGAAATATTTGGGCCAATTTTACCTGTAATGAATTTTGAGCATATTGATGAAACTATCAAATATATTAATAAAAATGAAAAGCCATTAGCATTTTACTATTTTGGCAAAAACAAAAAAGCAAAGGAAGTTTTAGCAAAAACAACCTCGGGTGGTGCTTGTATTAACGATACCCTGATGCACATTACAAATCATAATTTGCCTTTTGGTGGCGTTGGAAATAGCGGAATGGGAAAATATCACGGACAGGAAAGTTTTTTGGCATTCAGTAATAAAAGAGCAATTGTAACTACACCTACTTGGATTGATTTACCTTTGAAATATGCACCGTTTAAATATTTCAAGTTAATTAAAAAAATAGTCTGATTATGAATGAACGACAGAAACCAACAAAGACGCACTTAGTTTATGGTGGATGAAGTGCTAAATATGAGCAAATTAACAATAACTAAACATCAGTGTAGGTTGAAAGATTTGTGTTTTAACACCACAAAACCAGATGCTTAACATTACCTGCAAGTAGAAGATATTGAGAAATAAATGAGTAATAGAAATAAAAAAATGAATATAACATTAGCGAAATCAATAAGTTCAAGAATTGAATTTAAGCGCACGTTTAGTCTATGGGAAATGTGTCGTGCAGTTGTTTTTGCCCCAAGGGCAATGTCAAAACTAATTGGAAATAAAAAAAGCAAATTAGTTGACAAAAATTTTGTAAAACGTTTACAATTAGCCGTAACCGAAGTAAATGGTTGTGTAATGTGCTCATATGGTCATGCTAAAATGGCTTTGCGCCAAGGTATGAGTAATGAAGAAATAAGCAGCCTTTTAAGTGGAGGAGATGATTTCATTAAGAATGATGAAGCAAAAGCAATACTATTTGTCCAACATTTTGCCGATTCCAGAGGATACCCTAAAAAATATGCTTATGATGCTATTGTAAAAGAGTATGGAGAAAAAGAGGCAAGTATTATTCTTTCAGCAGCTCAAATGATGATTACAGGAAATATGTACGGAATTCCATTAAGTGCCTTCCAATCCAGACTTAAAGGAAAACCCTATAAAGACAGTTCATTATTTTACGAATTAGGAATAGAAATAGCAGGCATTCTTTGTTTGCCAATTGCAATTATTTATGGTTTGCTCATGGGTTTAATAGGTTTACCGAACGAAAGATTTGACAAAAGTACTGATGATGGATAGACCAAAACAATGATTAAAACTAAAAAAAAGACACTTATATGAAACAAAATCAACAGCAAAACTATGATGCAATTGTAATTGGTTCGGGGCCAGGAGGTGCAACCGTGGCAAAGGAATTATCAGAGAAGGGGAAAAGAGTTCTTATTCTTGAATGGGGGCCTAACCCGAAGTTGAAAGGAAAGTTTTATCAATATGCACTATATCAGCTTATTCCTTTTAAAAGTCTTTTGATGACCAATAATTTTCTTGGTATGGTACGGGGTATCATAACAGGAGGTAGCTCAACATTTTACTATGGAAGTGCTTATTCTGTACCCGTAGAAATGCTAAAGTCTTATGGAATTGATGTGAGCGAAGAACTGGAAGAAGCACGGAAAGAACTTCCAATCGGGCCTTTAAAGGATGAAATGATAACGCCTATGGCAAAAAGGATAATGGAAAGTGCGCAGTCTCTGGGTTATAATTGGAAAAAACTTGATAAATTTATGTATCAGGACAGATGGACACCAGACAAAAAGTTTGGTTATTATGGAGATCCCCATGATGTTAAGTGGAGTGCAAGTATGTATGTGAAAGAAGCTGTAAATAATGGCGCAACTCTCCTTAGTAAGGCTAAAGTAAAAAAAATTATTATTCAAGACGGTGCTGCAATAGGAGCGATATTTAAGTATAAAGGTAAAACACATAAGGCTTATGCCCCTGTTGTTGTGGTAAGTGCGGGAGGCATCGGTACTCCTGTAATCCTGAAAAATAGTGGATTTGAAGGAGTTGGAGAAAAATTCTTTTATGACCCCTTAATTTCAGTATGTGGAGTGGTAAAGGATCTAAAAGCAGAAAATGAAATCCCCATGTCAGCAGGTATTCACATGAAAGATGAGGGATATATGATGACCGATATGTGGCTACCCCCTGCTCTTGGTGCAATGTTTTCGGCACAGGTTTTCCGTTTCCATAGGATTTTTTCGCAAAAAAGAACGCTGCGAATTATGATTAAGGCTAAAGATTCACTAAGCGGAACAATTACCAAAAATGGTCAGGTACGTAAAAATCTTAATGAAGATGATCGTCAGAAATTATTGAACGGATATAAGGTCGCAAAGGAAATCTTAAAAAAAGCCGGTGCAACAGGAATATTTAAAACATGGTATCTTGCCGCACATCCGGGCGGTACGGTTAAAATTGGAGAGTTTCTTGATGAAAATTTAAAGACCAAGTATTCCAATCTTTATGTTTGTGACTGTTCAGTTATACCTGAACCATGGGGACTTCCACCAACCCTTACCCTTGTTTGTTTAGGGAAACGTCTTTCCAAACACTTATTAAAAAAGGCTATAGTTTAAAATGCCGTTGAATTTATGTATATTTAAAAAAAACATAGTTTATCAGACAAACTTGTGTTACCTACAAACATTAAATACATGTAATAAGTAACTAAACAATTAGGACTATACTTATGAAAAATAATGGTAATATTAAAATGAAAAAAGTGTTTTTCTCGCTACTTTTATTTGTAGTTTCTTTAAATCTTTTCGCACAACACCTCTCTTGTGATGGCAACCGTTATAAAAATTATGTTTTTTCAGCAATTGATTCAACTATAGGAGTTCAGTTTGGACATAATTTTACTATGAATAATGTT
>JADGEA010000023.1 GCA_016744615.1 Flavobacteriaceae bacterium | reverse complement strand
TGGAATAAATTGTAAAAAATAAAATGAAAATACTAAATCAGATTTTCCTCTGATAAGGATAACATCCTCTGAAAAATCAATTAATAGAGGTTGCCATAATTTCAAAATCTAATTGTTTTAACAAATATTATTTTAATACATCTACAGGATAAATGCAAAAAAATGTACCTTGCTCTTTTAAAATTTCAACCATGAACTGGGAACAGCTATTATCACTAAAACGATTTGGAGATACCAACAAAAGATTAAGAAAAGACCAGGATGATACCCGATTGGGGTTTGAAGTTGATTATGACCGTATAATATTTTCTGATTCCTTTAGGAGTTTACAAGATAAAACGCAGGTGGTTCCTCTCTCTAAAACCGATTTTGTACATACCCGTTTGACCCATAGTCTGGAAGTATCAGTTGTTGCCCGGTCATTAGGAAGAATTGTTGGGAAACAACTTATTGCAAAATATCCTGACCTTGTTGAAAAAGGTTATCAGGCAAATGATTTCGGTGCAATAACTGCTGCTGCTGCTCTTTCACATGATATAGGAAATCCACCTTTTGGGCATAGTGGAGAAAAAGCAATTGGCGAGTATTTTAAATCCGGAAACGGTAAAAAATTTAAAGATCAGTTAAGTGATAAACAATGGCAGGATCTGATTGATTTTGAAGGAAATGCCAATGGATTTAAAACCTTGACCGAAACCAAAAATAACATTAGTGGTGGATTGCGATTATCTTACGCTACTTTAGGTGCTTTTACCAAATATCCTAAAGAGTCTTTACCTAAAAAACCCAGTAATAATATAGTAGATAAAAAGTACGGTGTTTTTCAAAATGATACATCTTTTTTTGTTGAAATTGCCCATGAGCTAGGATTAGATAAAATAAGAAATGACGATCATATTGCATTTATGCGCCATCCATTGGCCTTTTTGGTAGAAGCTGCTGATGATATTTGTTATACTATTATTGATTTTGAAGATGGTATCAATTTGGGCTTGATCTCTGAAGATTATGCTCTAGAGTATTTGATCAAATTAGTAAGAGACAATATCAATACAAAAAAATACCATAGTTTACAAAATACAAAAGACAGAATAAGTTATTTACGGGCACTAGCCATAGGAAATTTAATCCAGGAAGCTGCTTCCGTTTTTATCGATAAAGAAGAACAAATCCTAAAGGGTGAATTTCATATTTCTTTACTTGAAAAATGTAAATATGAAGCACAGATTAATGATATTATAAAACTAAGCGTAGAAAAAATATACAAAAGTAAAGATGTGGTTGAAAAAGAAATTGCAGGTTATAAAATTATTGCCGATCTTTTAGATACTTTTATAACAGCTATCAACAACAATCATAACCATAGCGCTTCCAATTATGACAAATTGATTTTATTGCTCGTTCCAGATAAATACAAGGAAACTTCTGATGATCTATACACAAGAGTTTTAGATGTTTGTAATTTAGTTGCCAATTTTTCTGATGGAAATGCAATTTTATTACATAAAAAAATACGTGGAGTTGATCTGGTTTAAAACTTATATAAAACTCCTATTCCTAGTTGCTGTTTGAACTGAACCCTTGGACCAACCGTCTCCAATTTACCATCACCATTAGTGTCTTCTTTATGTTTGATATCATCATCATAGACTAATTGTGATCCTATGTTGGCTTCAAAATAACTATTTATTTTAAATTTAAAAGCAAGTTCCCAATTGACATCAATATTTCCAAAATTATTAATATAATCTGTATATAAACCCAAACGGTTTCTCATTGCTACATTTTTAAAAACCTCCACATCCCAACTACTTTGTATTGCCGCACCAAATTCATGCCTTGATCTTTTCCCTTTTTCAACCCCAAAAGCTCCTTCATTCGATAATATTTCATCCTGTACAAAAGTTGATTTAAGAGTTGCAGGAGAAAAATAAATTGAAAAATGTTTTTTAGCTAAATTATATTGTGATCCAAAACCAAAATACAAATATGCAGGGGCAAAAAATCTGGAAATCGGATCCACCGTATTTGGATACTTATAACCATCCGTAAATTGTGTGGCAAAATTAAACTTAGCTGAATAATACCAATTCGAAGATTCCTTTTTCCTATAACCAAAAGTTGAGCTTATTTTAATCGCATCATCTGTTTTAAGCAAACCTTTGTCCTGTACATTGTTCATGCCATAACGTATGGAAAGTTCATTTTTCCAAAGAGTATACAGTTTTTTGAAATCTCTTTTAAAATAAATCTTTAATAAACCTGAAATTGAATTTTCACCCCCAGAGCTCCAGTTTACAAAAGCTATTTGATTAACATCCAACCCTATACTGTTTGCTGTAATCCACCAATCCGGTTCTTTTGCTTTCTTAAAATAACGGATATGTACAGAATCTACTGTGCTTTTAATTTCTAAAGGCTCTATTTTATTTCTATATATAACCTCTATATACCTATTTTCTTTTGGCAATGGCACATAGCTTGTATCCAGATCTTTATTTACTTTTACCCGGAAACGAGGGGTATAAACCATCTCTTCTGTAAATAGATCAATAGATGTTTTGTAATATGGTCTTATTAATGAATCTAGAACTGATTTTTCTATCATTACATAATCTGAATTGTCAAATTCTTTCAGCTTTTTCTTATACATTTCCACCAATTCAGGTGAATATATGAATATTATCGGTTTATCTGTAAGAAGTCTTATGGTATCTATTTCTTTTTCTGCTCTAATTATCTCATACGATTTGAAATTCTCTTTTTGTTCAACAACCTGAGCATTAGATGTATAAATAAACAATACAGAAACCAAAACAGAAAATAATACTTTCATATATAAATTATTTTATTTATTCTTTCAATAAGAATTCAATTGTACTTTGTATCGATCTATTATCTAAATTAACTTGTTCAAACAACTCTTTAACAGTTCCATGCTCTACAAAATGATCAGGAATACCCAATCGTTTTATTGATTTATCATTGAATCCGTTAGTATTACCAAATTCTAAAATAGCACTTCCAAAACCGCCCTTTAGCACACCATCTTCAATGGTTATTATTTTATTGAATTCTGTAAAGATATTATAAAGTAACTTTTCATCCAAAGGTTTTACAAACCGCATATTATAGTGTGCTATTTTTCCTTTTGAAAATTGATCAATTATATTTTTAACACGTTCACCAATATGCCCAATAGTTAGAATTGCAACTTCATCTCCATCTCTCAAAACCTCCCCTTTTCCAATTTCCATTTTTTGGAATTTATTTTTCCATCTCAAATTACTACCTCTTCCACGAGGATAACGAATAACTATAGGGTTTTTAATCCCTAACTGGGCGGTGTACATTATGTTTCGCAATTCCATTTCATTCATAGGAGAACAAACGATCATATTTGGTATCACACGCAAATGGGCCATATCAAATACACCATGATGTGTTGCACCATCTTCACCAACCAAACCAGCTCTATCCAAACAAAAAACAACAGGTAAGTTTTGAATAGCAACATCATGTATTACCTGATCATAGGCTCTTTGTAAAAATGTAGAATAAATAGCACAGAAAGGTATCATTTGCTGAGTTGCCATTCCGGCTGCCAAGGTTACCGCATGCTGTTCTGCAATACCAACATCAAAAGCCCTTTCGGTAAATTTATCTATCATCAATTTCATAGAGCTTCCAGTAGGCATAGCTGGTGTAATACCAATGATTTTTTTATTCATCTCGGCTAATTCTACAAGTGTTTCACCAAAAACATCTTGAAATTTTGGAGGTTGGTCTAGCTTGGTTTCCTTAATCAAATCACCTGTAATTGCATCAAAAACACCAGGTGCATGATAGGTAACCTGATCATCTTCCGCCTGACGGAGACCTTTCCCCTTTTTAGTAATAACATGTAAGAACTTTGGTCCTTTAATTGTTTTTAACCTATTAAATTCTGTGACAAGTGCGTTTAAATCATGGCCATCAATCGGACCGGAATAAGAAAAGTTTAAGGCCTCAAAAATATTATCCTGCTCGTCACATAAACTTGATTTGCGAATTCCTTTTCCGTTTTTAACGGAGGTAAGATAATTTTTTAATGCCCCAACATTTGGGTCAATACCCATTTCGTTATCATTGAGAATGATCAATAAATTAGACTTGGAAACTCCTGCATGATTTAGTGCTTCAAACGCCATTCCTCCAGCAATACTCGCATCACCAATAACTGCAATATGATGTTTGTCAAAATTCCCTTTTAAACGAGATGCGATTGCCATACCCAAAGCAGCTGAAATAGATGTAGAAGCATGTCCTACACCAAAAGCATCATAAACACTTTCTTTTCTTGAAGGAAAACCAGAAATTCCACCTAACTGCCTGTTGGTATGAAAAACATCCTTTCTTTCAGTTAGAATTTTGTGCACATAAGCCTGATGACCAACATCCCAAACCAAAAGATCATTTGGCGTATCAAAAACATAATGTAAAGCAATGGTCAATTCAACAACACCCAAACTTGCACCTAGGTGTCCTTTTTTTACCGAAACAACATCAATTATAAAACTACGAATCTCCCTGGCTAAATCTGGCAGCACATTTACTGACAGTTTTTTCAGATCATCGGGTTTGTTAATATGTTCTAAATAATTGTTTTTCACAAATACAAAACTACAACTATCTTTGTTTTGGTAAAAATACTATTTTACCCTAAACTAATACTTTTTTATTCATATGAGCAATGCTCCCATAGGTATTTTTGATTCAGGTATTGGCGGAATTACCATTTATAAAGAGATCCACTCTCTTTTACCCATGGAAAATATTATTTATCTGGCTGATAGTAAAAATGCACCTTATGGTGGCAAAAGCCAAGAAAAAATCATTGAATACAGTGTTAAAAATACGGAATTTCTGATTAAAAACGGTTGTAAATTAATTGTAGTTGCCTGTAATACCGCTTCTACCAATGCTGTAAAATATTTGAGAGAACATTATAAGATTCCGTTTATTAGAGTACAGCCAGCAATTAAACCTGCTGCTTTAAATTCTACAACCAAAAATGTTGGAATATTAGCTACCAACGGAACATTAAAAAGTGAACTGTTGTATGAAACTTCACAGAAGTTTGCACAAGGTGTACATGTTACTGAACAAGTTGGAGAAGGGCTAGTTTCATTGATAGAATTAGGAAAAACTAACTCTTCAGAAATGATTAAACTTTTAAATAAGTATCTGCAACCAATGTTATTAAAAAACATAGATCAACTGGTACTGGGATGTACACATTATCCTTTTTTAATCCCACAAATCAAAAAAATTGTTGGTAAAAAAGTAAATATATTAGATTCAGGTGAAGCTATTGCCAGACAAACCAAAGTGATTCTGGAACAGGAACATTTAATCAATAATTCATATACAAAAGTGAGTCGTAAGTTTTATAGCAATGGCAATACGGCTGTACTTCAATATTTTTTAGATACTTTTAAAGAAAATTTAAAAGCAGAAAAAATAAATTTTTAACAATGGAAAGCCCTTTTGATCACCAATACTTTATGCGAAAAGCTTTACAGGAAGCTGAACTTTCATTTGAAAAAAATGAAGTTCCTGTCGGCGCGGTTATTGTCATTAACAACAGAATCATCGCAAGAGCTCACAATCTTACTGAAACACTGAACGATGTTACGGCACATGCCGAAATGCAAGCTTTTACAGCTGCAGCTGATTTTTTAGGTGGAAAATATTTAAAAAATTGTACACTTTATGTGACCTTGGAGCCTTGCCAGATGTGTGCAGGTGCAAGTTACTGGACACAAATTGACCAAATTGTTTTTGGAGCATTTGATCCTAAAAGAGGATATCAGTATTATCAAACTACTTTACATCCAAAAACTAAAGTAATTGGTGGAATACTGAAGAAAGAATGTGGTGATCTTATTAAAAAATTCTTTATTGAAAAGCGTAATCTAAATTAGTGTTTTTAGTAGAGCTTAAAGATATAAACAGTTAATCCTTTTTCTGCTCATTCCTCTTTATAACATCTTCTATTTTGTTTCCTGGTTGAAACAAATTCTTAAAAGAATATTGTGAAAGATCTCTTCCGTTATATCTGTGATAAATAAACAAAGGCATTAAAACAAAAGCAAAGATCAATACCCCAATACCTATAAATTTTTCTCCTTCCCCTTCACTTACTGAATTGGTATAAATTCCATATATAATAAAACCAAAAACCAATGCTATTATTATTCTTAATGCTATTTTCATTTTTCTATTTATACGGCAAAATTACAAAAAGTCTGCTGGTTTCCTTAAAAACACCTGTAAAAGAGTAAAATTTATACTTTTTCAAAAAATCAGAATCTGCTTATTTTTTTCTACTTTTGATCGCAATGAAATTTATTAGAAACTTTTTAATCCTTCTTTGGCGAATTTGGTTCTTCGCCTGGATGCTTGGAACGATTATCGTTGCTTTACCAATTCTAATTGTAGTTATTTCAAGAGAGGATTGGTATCCCATTTTTTTTAAAATGGCAAGAGCGTGGGCAAATACTATTTTATTTGTAATGGGTTTCTCTACCAAAGTAGAACGTGAAGAAGAACTAATTGCTTCACAAAGCTATGTTTTTTGTCCAAATCACACTTCCATAATTGATATTTTATTCACTTTATCCATTACAAAAAATCCATTCGTTTTTTTAGGTAAAAAAGAATTAGTGAATATTCCTGTGTTTGGATATGTTTATAAAAAAACCTGTATTCTAGTAGATAGAAATGATATAAAAAGCAGACAAACAGCTTTTAGGCAGGCTCAAAAAAGGTTACAAAACGGACTTAGTATTTGCATTTTTCCAGAAGGGAAAGTTCCAGATGATGAAAGTATTATTCTAGATGATTTTCAAAAAGGAGCCTTTCGATTGGCAATTGATTTTAAAATTCCTATTGTCCCAATTACCTATTTTGATTGTAAGAAAAGATTTTCATATACTTTTTTTAGCGGTAGTCCGGGAGTTTTACGCGCAAAAACACATCGTTTTTTAAACACTACTAACCTAACACAAAAAAATATTAATCCTTTAAAAGAAAAAACATTTCAAATTATTTACAACGATCTAAAAAATGATCAGAAATAAATGACAAAAAAAATTACATATTATACGTCAAAAGAAGAAAAACTCAATGTAATCACCCATGCTATTGGTCTGGTATTAAGTATAATTGCATTGGTTTTACTGGTTGTTTACTCCTCCCTTTACGGAAGTGCAAAACACATTACTAGTTTTGCCATATTTGGAGTCAGTCTTGTTGTGCTCTATTCTGCTTCCACAGCATATCACTATTCCAAAAGTCCAAAACTTCGAAATCGCCTCAATATTTTTGATCACTCTGCCATTTATGTTTTAATTGCCGGAACATATACGCCATTCACTTTGGTAGTTCTAAAAGGCTGGGTTGGATGGACCATTTTTGGTGTTTCCTGGGGATTAGCTTTGACAGGTATTGTACTAAAATTATTTTTTACTGGAAAATATGATACTATTTCAACCATTGCCTATGTTTTAATGGGGTGGTTAATCATTTTTGCTATTAAGCCTTTGGTAAATGAAATGCCTTTTGCAGGCTTAATGTGGTTATTGGCAGGTGGCGTTTTCTATACGGTTGGCGCAATATTGTATAGTATCAAAAAATTAAAATACAACCATGCCATATTTCATGTTTTTGTGTTACTAGGGAGTTTTAGCCATTTTATCGCGGTATTTTTTTATACTTTACCGTAAACTATAATAGTTTAAATATTGTTGCTTTATCCATTTTAACAAGGCAAAATATAATTGTGACAATCTATTCAAATATCCATACCATCAAACGTTTTAAGCCAATAAACAATATCCTTAGGCCTCTTTCTGATGTAAATATCGTGTCAATTGCATAGAAAGATCCAATAAAATAATTTTAGCATTGCCATTTCTTTCGATATGATAAATAGCATCTTCAATTGCAGTATGGATATCTTCAATATTACCTCCATGTACAAATGGAGCAAATTTTCGAATATCAAAATCTGTAGTTTGTGCCTCAAAAAACACCAAATTATTTGCTTTATAATTGGTTAACATTGCCTGACGAAAAAAGTCAGAACAATAATGTAAAAATCGTTTTTGTGATTCTCTTCCTGTTTTTGCAATTTCATCACTCCAAGTGATCAGATCCTGAATTACACTTGCATTTCCTTTGGCTCTAAAGGCAGATCTCACCCAGGTAATAAACCATCTTTCAAATACATCTTCATTATCATTTTGATTTAAAGATCTAATTGCTTTATTCCAGTCACCATTTGACTGATGGGCAATTTTTTCAGCATCATATTCGGTTAGCTGAAACTTTTTAATCAATTCTTCTTTTATTATACTTTTACTTAAAGCTTTAATATTCAATATCTGGCAACGAGATAAAATCGTTTTTATAATTTGTTCTTCATTTTCAGCAATCAGTAAAAAAAGTGTTTTTTCAGGTGGCTCCTCTATCAATTTTAATAACTTATTAGATGCTGATATATTCATCTTTTCTGCCATCCAAATGATCATAACCTTATACCCTCCTTCATAAGATTTTAAAACCAGTTTTTTTACAATCTCTTCAGCTTCATCAACACCAATCTGTCCCTGCTTGTTTTCAATTCCAAGTTTTTGATACCAGTTGAATAAACTTCCGTAAGGAGTATTTATAATAAATTTTCGCCATTCTTCTAAAAACAAACTGCTTACCGGATGCTTTTTCACCCTATCATTTGCCGCAACTGGAAAAGAAAAATGCAGATCAGGATGAGCCAGTTTTTCAAATTTTAAATTACAAGCCTCATCCCCTGACTTATTCTCTGAATCCTTATTGTGGCATAAAATATATTGTGCATAAGCAATTGCCAAAGGCAAAGCACCGCTACCTTTAGGTGCAATAAATAACTGCGCATGTGAAATTCTGCCGTTATTTACAGTTTGAATCAAATGGTTCTTGAGCTTTTCCTGCCCAATGATATCTTTAAAAAGCATAGCTTACATTCTGTGCATACAAAGAAAATAAAATAAACTGAAACCCTAATTAGTTTCAATAATATATTATTCAATAAAACAACATCTTTTTGTCTTTAATACCTATTTTTGCCAAAAATCAAAAAAAATTACTTTTAGGTAATCTAACCTTTTTTGGGAAAATCAAAAATTAATGGTCATCATCACATTACAACGAAAAAAATGTATCGGTTGCAATTACTGTGTTGAACTATCTCCAAAACAATTCCAAATGTCAAAAAAAGATGGAAAAGCAGTATTGCTCCATTCTATCGAAAAAAAAGGATTTTTTACAATAAAATCTCCTGATTTTTCCATATTTGAAAATGTTACAAAAGCAAAAGAAGCTTGCCCAACAAAAATCATTAGTGTGAAGTTAAAATAATTTACCTTTCTATTTTGCCAATATTTGGTATATTTACCTAAAATTTTTTAGAACATATATTGAGTTTCCTTTTATTCAAATAGTTGATTAAAGTAAGAAAATTTGGATTAAAATGATGTAAGCATCAACAATAAAAGGAGTTATTCTCAATTCAAAATATATATAAATTATGAGCTGTACTTCTTGCTCTACGTCTATAAGTGGATTGCCTTTAGGTTGTAATAACAACGGTGCCTGTTCTTCAGGTAGCTGTGATAAATTAACAGTTTTCGACTGGCTTTCCAACATGACTTTGCCCAGCAACCAAGAACCTTTTGATATCATGGAGATTCGTTTCAAAAACGGACGAAAATGTTTTTATAAAAACACTAAAAAACTTAGTATTTGCATTGGTGACGTAGTTGCTGTAGAAACCTCTCCTGGTCATGATATTGGTGTTGTTTCCCTTACGGGAGAATTGGTTAAAGTGCAAATGAGAAAGAAAAATGTTGCCATTGACCACCCTGACACAAAACAAATTTACCGAAAAGCAACACAAAAAGATATTGATATCTGGACTACAGCTCGTGAAAAAGAACTGGAAGTTCAAAAGAAGTCTAGGTTAATCATTAGCCGATTGGGTTTAAAAATGAAGCTTTCAGATGTTGAATATCAAGGAGATGGAAACAAAGCAACTTTTTATTACACTGCAGATGAACGTGTAGATTTTCGTCAGTTGATACGTGAACTGGCAGGTACTTTTAGTCTGCGTGTTGAAATGAAACAGGTAGGTTTAAGGCAAGAAGCTGCTCGTTTGGGCGGAATAGGCTCTTGTGGCAGAGAACTTTGTTGTTCCACCTGGTTAACTGATTTTAGATCAGTAAGTACCTCGGCAGCACGATATCAGCAACTATCTTTAAATCCGCAAAAACTAGCCGGACAATGTGGTAAACTAAAATGTTGTTTAAACTACGAACTGGATTCTTATGTAGATGCATTAAAGCATTTTCCTAAAACCGACCTTTGGTTACAAACCGAAAAAGGAGCTGCTGTTTTTCAAAAAATGGATATTTTTAGAGGGCATCTTTGGTATGCCTATAAAGAAAATCCTATGCTTTGGCATAAATTAACCATTGAGCAGGCCAATCAGATCATTGCCATCAATAAGGATAGAAAAAAAGTTCCAAATCTGGAGGATTATGCAATGGAATTAGAGCTGGAAACAGTTGAAGAATCAAAATTTACCGATGTGGTTGGTCAGGATAGTTTAACCCGATTTGACAAACCAAAATTTAAAAAGAAACGCAACAGAGGTAGAAATCAGCGTAATAAAAACTTTAGAAACAAAAAAAATTCTCAAAACAAAAACAAATAAAATATTATAATGCAAATAAAAAGCACCCTATCTGTTTTTGGTAAAATTATATTATTTTTTATCGTTATCATCAGTATCTCATCTTGTTCAAACAATATGAAATTTGATGAATACAAAAGTATTGAAAACGATAAATGGCATAAAGACACCATTATTGATTTTATTGTTTCTTCAAATGATACCATAAGCAAAAGTAATATCAACATAAATATCAGAAATAATAAAGATTATGAATTTAGTAATCTGTTTTTAATCGTTAGTATAAAATTTCCTAATAATTATCAAATTGTGGATACTTTAGAATATGAAATGACTACACCTGAGGGTCACTTTTTGGGAACTGGTTTCTCTGACATCAAAGAGAATAAATTAGAATATAAAACCAATGTAATCTTTCCGGTGAAAGGAGATTATAAAATCTCTGTACAACAAGCCATGAGAAAAACAAAAGATAAAGATATTGATGGGCTTGATTACCTTAACGGAATAACAGATGTTGGTGTACAAATTGAAAAAATTAAATAATGGCTAAAAAAAATATAAAACCCGCAACTTCTAAATATACCAAGTGGATCTGGAAATTATTTTTAGGTGGAATTGTTTTTGCTTTTTTAATTTTCTTTCTGGCTTCTGTCGGTATTTTTGGACCTTTACCTACTTTTGAAGAGCTCGAAAATCCGGAAAATAATTTAGCTACAGAAGTAATCTCTCTGGACGGTGTGACACTAGGAAAGTATTATCGTGAAAACAGAACTCCGGTAAGCTTTCATGAATTGCCAAAAAATTTAATTAAAGCACTGGTCGCAACCGAAGATGAACGTTTTTATGAACATTCAGGAATTGATTTTCGAGGTACAGCAAGGGCTTTTGCTTATTTTGGTTCTAAAGGAGGGGCTAGTACAATAACACAACAATTGGCAAGATTACTTTTCGAGAAAAGATCCAAAAACAAACTCAAAACTTTAATTCAAAAAATTAAAGAATGGATTATTGCTATTCGATTAGAAAAACAATACACAAAAAATGAGATCATTACCATGTATCTTAACAAGTATGATTTTGGACATAATGCAGTTGGAATTCGATCAGCAGCAAGAATCCATTTTGGAAAAGAGCCTATTGAAATGAATATCGAAGAATCTGCTATGCTGATTGGAATGCTTCAGAATTCATCCTTGTTCAACCCAATTCGTAGGCCAAAAATGGTAGTACAACGGCGTAATGTTGTTTTAAAGCAAATGGTTAGAAATGATTATATTTCAGAAGTTGTAAAAGACTCTTTGCAGCAATTACCACTAAAATTAGATATCAATCTGGAAGGTCATAGTGATGGAACTGCAACTTATTTTAGAGAATATATTCGTGATTTTATGAAAGGATGGATCAAAAAAAATCCTAAAACAAATGGAGAAAGCTATAATATATATCGTGATGGATTAAAGATTTACGTTACGCTTGATTCTCGTATGCAAAAATACGCAGAAGAAGCAACTAGCGAACATATGTCTAATTTACAAAGTGTATTTTATTTACAGCAAAAGAAAAATAAGACCGCTCCTTTTTATGATCTGGAACCTGATCAAATAAAAAGAACAATGAAGCTGGCAATGAAACGTTCAGACAGATGGCGTAAAATGAAAAAAAACGGTAAAAATGAAGAAGAGATCATCGCTTCTTTTCACAAAGAAACTGATATGAGAGTCTTTTCCTGGAAAGGAGATATTGATACTATTATGACTCCCTATGATTCCATACGTTACAATAAGTTTATCTTACAAACGGGTCTGCTTTCTTTAGATACACAAACCGGACATGTAAAAGCATGGGTTGGTGGAATCAATTACAAACATTTTCAATACGACCATGTAAAACAGGGAAAACGGCAGGTTGGATCAACTTTTAAACCTTTTGTTTATGCAACAGCAATCAATGAATTAGGGCTATCGCCCTGTGATGAATTACCAAACACACCTTACACCATTCCAAAAGGAAAATATCACTTAGGTGAAGACTGGACTCCAAGAAATGCAGGAAGTGAAGAAAAAGCCTATGGCGGAATGAAAACTCTTAAAAATGCTCTCGCAAACTCTGTTAATGTTATTACTGCTCAACTAATTGATAAAACTACACCACAAAATGTAGTTCTTTTAGCAAAAAAATTAGGAATCGAAACGGAAATTCCTGTTGTTCCATCTATTGCTTTAGGAACTATCGATCTTAGTTTGTATGAAATGATTGGTGCATTAAACACTTTTGCCAATAAAGGCATGTTTGTAAAACCTATGATGGTTTTGCGAATTGAAGATAAAAACGGGACTGTTTTAGAAGAATTTATACCAAAAACTAAAGAAGTTTTAAGTGAAGAAATTGCCTATACCATGATCAACTTGATGGAAGGTGTTGTTCAATCAGGGTCAGGTATCAGACTAAGAACTACAAGTGGTAAATATCCAAATGATATTGTTACAGGATATCCATATAAATTTGAAAATCCTATTGCCGGTAAAACCGGAACTACACAAAATCAATCAGATGGCTGGTTTATGGGAATGGTTCCAAATCTTTCTACAGGGGTTTGGGTTGGAGCAGAAGATCGTTCTGTACATTTTACTGATCTTGCCAAAGGTCAGGGTGCATCTATGGCCTTACCTATATGGGCTTTATATATGCAAAAATGTTATGCCAATGAAGAATTGAATATTAGCAAAGAAGAGTTTGAAAAACCTGATCATATGACCATTGAATTGGATTGTGATAAGAATAAAACCGATGAAAAAGGAGACAAAACCACAAATCAAACGGAGGAAATAGAATTTTAAAATGACTAGAAAGCCTTTATGGACTCCTGATAATCAGACTATTAAAAAAAGCAATATCTACCAGATAATGCTTAAAAATGGTTTGAAAACTTATGAAGATCTATGGAACTGGTCGGTTAAGAATAAAAATGATTTTTGGTCTCAAACTATAGCTAATTTAGGTATTAAGCTAAAAAAAGAATATGGTTCTGTATTAGACTCCTCCCTTGGAGTAGAACAAACTCAATGGCTAAAAGGTGGTGAATTAAATATAGCTGACTCTTGTTTTCAAAATAGTGATGATGCTATAGCTGTTATTTTTCAAAAAGAAGGTGGAACTATTGAAAAAGTCACGCAAATCCAGTTAGAAAATTACGTAAATAAAATTGCAAATAGTTTAAGAGATCTTGGAGTTGAAAAAGGTGATTTTATCGCTATTGATATGCCCATGACCCTGGAGGCTGTTGCCATTTATCTTGCCGGAATTAAAGCCGGCAATCCGGTTGTTACGATTGCTGATAGTTTTACTCCTAATGAGATTGAAATTCGTTTAAAAATTACAAATCCAAAAGTAATTTTTACGCAAGATGTACTGGAAAGAGCAGGTAAAACATTGCCTCTTTATCAAAAGATCAAAGAAATAGATTCACCAAAAGCTGTAGTGATTAAAGTAAGCAATGGTGTTATTCCTTTACGGAGAAATGATCTTTATTTTAATGATTTTCTGTCTGATAATAATCAATTCAAAACAGTAATTCAAAATCCAGAAGATGTTATTACTATTTTATTCTCTTCCGGTACTACCGGAAAACCCAAAGCCATTCCATGGACACATACTACACCAATAAAAGGAGCTTCGGATGGTTTTTATCATCAAAACATTCAAAAAAATGATATTATTTGCTGGCCAACAAATCTGGGGTGGATGATGGGCCCTTGGCTGGTTTTTGCTGCCCTTATCAATAAAGCAAGCATTGCATTGTATTATGGTGCACCTATGGGGAAAGAATTTGGTTCATTTATCCAAAATACAAAAGTTACCATGTTAGGTGTGGTTCCCAGCATTGTTAGAAACTGGAAAAATACCAGATCCATGGAAAACTTAAACTGGAACAGTATCAAATGTTTTAGCTCAACAGGTGAAGTTTCCAACCCGGATGAAATGGAATATTTAATGCAGCTAGCCAATAACAAACCTATAATTGAGTATTGTGGAGGTACAGAAATTGGAGGAGGATATTTAGCTTCTACAATGGTACAACCCAATATTGCAAGTACATTTTCTACACAGACTTTGGGTAGTGAATTTATCTTGTTGGATGAGGATGAAAGATTAGTTGATCAAGGAGAATTGTTTTTGATTCCGCCAATCATGGGACTATCAAATACACTGCTAAACCAAAATCATCATAAAGTATATTTTAAAGGAACTCCAAAATATAAAGGGAAAACATTACGCCGGCATGGAGATGAAATTGAAAGACTTGAAAATGGTTATTATCGTATGCTTGGAAGAGTGGATGATGCCATGAATTTGGGCGGCATCAAAGTTAGCTCCATTCAAATTGAAGAAGTGATCAACCAATTGGAATTTATTAAAGAATCGGCAGCAATTGCTGTTTCTCCTATAAACGGAGGTCCAAGCAATTTAGTTGTTTATTATGTGGAAAATAATGATAGCTTTGAACCTGAAGAAAGATTGCAAAAAGTAAAACAGATTATTCAACAAAAATTAAATCCTTTGTTTAAGGCAAGTAATCTTGTTAAAATAAAATTTTTACCAAGAACTGCTTCCGGTAAGGTGATGAGAAGGAAGTTGAGAGATGTATATAGTAAGCAATAGCAGTTAGAAATTTTAAAGATTTATAAGAAAATATTTCACGCAAAGTGCGCAAAAAATTTGTAGACCTTTGCGTGATAAAAAAATCAACCATAATGAAAATAATATCCTATAACGTAAACGGAATTAGAGCAGCACTTAAAAAAGGATTTTTAGACTGGCTTCAGGCAGCAAATCCGGATGTGATCTGTATACAAGAAACCAAAGCACATAAAGAACAATTAGAATTGCAGCACTTTGAAGATTATGGTTACCCATATCATTATTGGTTCTCCGCTCAAAAAAAAGGATACAGCAGTGTTGCTGTACTTTCCAAAACAAAACCCAATCATGTGGAATATGGTACCGGTATTGAGACCATGGATTTTGAAGGTAGAAATCTCCGTTTAGATTTTGATGATTTCTCGGTTATGAGCCTGTATTTACCTTCAGGAACCAATGATGCCAGATTAGACTTTAAATTGAATTATATGGCTGAATTTCAGGATTATGTAAATAATTTAAAGAAAGAAATTCCAAATTTATTGATCTGTGGTGATTATAATATTTGTCATGAAGCAATTGATATTCATAATCCAAAAATGAAAAATGTTTCAGGTTTTCTACCAATTGAACGCGACTGGATTGGTAGTTTTATGGATAGTGGTTTTATTGATACATTTAGATATTTTAACAAAGAACCTCATAATTATTCTTGGTGGAGTTACCGGGCAAATTCAAGAAATAATAACAAAGGTTGGCGTATTGATTATTGTATGGCAAGCAAACCCATGCAAAAAATGCTAAAAAGAGCATTTATTTTACCAGAAGCCAAACATAGCGATCATTCCCCAATAGGAGTAGAATTGGAATTATAAATTCACTTTGAATTAAAACTTTTCCTACTGATTATTCGCCTTTTTTATTTGCTAACTGTCCGCAGGCTGCATCAATATCTTTACCTCGACTTCGGCGAACATTTACTATAATATTATTTCGTTCAAGCTCTCGAACATAATACTCAATTGCCTTGGCATCTGCCTGTTGAAAACCATCTTCTTCAATAGCATTATATTCAATCAAATTTATTTTTGAGGGAACTTGTTTACAATAATTTACCAGTGCTTCAATATCTTTTTTCTTATCATTGATCCCTTTCCAAACCACACATTCAAAAGTTACTCGTTTTTGAGTTTTTGAGTACCAGTATTGCAATGATTCTAAAAGCTCTGCCAAATTTGATTTCTTATTGATAGGCATCATCTTACTTCTTACCTCATCAATGGCAGAGTGCAAAGAAACTGCCAGATTAAATTTCACCTTGTCATCTGCCAATTTTTTAATCATTTTTGGTAATCCTACCGTTGAAAGTGTAATCCGACTTGGCGACATTGCCAATCCTTCATCAGAAGTTATTTTCTCAATAGCTTTCAACACATTGGCATAATTAAGCAAAGGTTCTCCCATACCCATAAAAACAATATTGCTTAATTTATGGTTTTGATACAATCTACTTTGTTTATCAATTGCAACTACCTGATCATAAATTTCATCAGGATTCAGATTTCTCATTTTTTTTAGTCTGGCAGTGGCGCAAAAAGTACAATTCAAACTACAACCTACCTGACTTGAAACACAGGCCGTAGTTCTGCTTTTACTGGGTATTAAAACCGATTCAACAATTAAACTATCGTGTAATTTAATAGCATTTTTAATCGTTCCGTCCGATGACAATTGCATATCATCCACTTCAATATGATTGATTACAAAATGATCATCTAACATTTTACGGGTTTCTTTAGAAAGATTGGTCATATCCTCAAAATGATGAGCACCTTTTATCCACAACCATTCATATACCTGGTTACCACGGAAAGCTTTATCCTTTTGAGATACAAAGAAGTCACGCAATTGTTCTTTATTTAATGCCCGTATGTCTTGTTTTTGATCCATTTACAAATAAAAAAGCACCCGTATTTTAACGAGTGCCTCAAATTTAATTGATATTTTTTAAATAATTAGCATAGCATCGCCATAAGAATAAAACTTATATTTTTCTTTGATAGCAATCTCATAAGCTTCCTTCAATAAATCATGGCCTGCAAAAGCTGAAGTCATCATCATTAAAGTTGATTTTGGAGTATGAAAATTTGTGATCATACAATTTGCAATACTAAATTCATAAGGAGGGAATATAAATTTATTTGTCCATCCTTCATAAGGTTTTAACCTGTGGTTAGATGAAACCGAACTTTCCATTGAACGCATTACTGTAGTCCCTACAGCACAAACTCTTTTTTTGGTATCAAGAGCTTTATTAACTGCATCTACTGTGTTTTGCGGAACAAATATTTCTTCAGAATCCATTCTGTGTTTGGAAAGGTCTTCCACCTCAACCGGATTAAATGTTCCCAACCCAACATGAAGTGTAATTTCTTTAAGATCAACACCTTTTATCTCTAATCTTTTCAATAAGTGCTTTGAAAAGTGCAAACCTGCAGTTGGTGCGGCTACTGCTCCTTCATGCTTTGCATAAATGGTTTGATATCTTTTTTTATCAGAATATTCATCTGTTTCTTCTACATCACGTTTGATATATTTTGGCAATGGTGTTTCTCCCATTTCATTGAGTTTTTTTCTAAACTCTTCATAAGAACCATCATATAAAAATCGTAAGGTTCTTCCTCTTGAAGTGGTATTATCAATTACCTCAGCAACTAATCCGCTATCTTCTCCAAAAAATAATTTATTCCCAATTCTGATCTTCCTTGCCGGATCAACCAAAACATCCCATAACCTACTTTCAGGATTTAATTCACGTAATAAAAAGACTTCAATTCTCGCTCCTGTCTTTTCTTTATTTCCAAACAATCTAGCCGGAAAAACTTTGGTGTTATTAAAAACCATAACATCATCTTCATCAAAATATTGATCAAGATCTTTAAATGATTTATGCTCAATGGTTCCTTCCTTACGATTTACAACCATCATTCTTGCTTCGTCACGGTGCTCTGCCGGATATTCTGCAAGTAATTCATCTGGTAAATCATATTTAAAACGTGATAATTTCATATGCTAAAATTTATTTTGTCAATTTTTATTTTTAAAGAGTCGCATGGAACAAAACTATAATTTATCTCTTATAAAAATAACAATCATTTTATGTGTATATTTTTTTAATGCCTGCAAATATACAATCTCAAGACCCCCTTTGTCAAGTGTTTTACAAAAAAAATTGGATTTTTTATGTAAAAGTTGAAAATGAGAATTGAATCCTTATCTTTACGCAAATTTTTGAAGTGGTAGAAAAAGTTATTCCATATAAAGAATCAGATCTAGGTAAAAAAGAACAGGTTACCCAAATGTTTGATAAAGTTTCATCAAATTATGATTTTTTAAATCGCTTATTGACTTTCGGAATTGATGTCAGCTGGCGTAAAAAAGTGGTGAAAATGGTGGCTGATCAAAAAGCAAAAATGATCTTAGATATTGCTACTGGAACAGGCGACTTGGCGATCATGCTTGCAAAAATAAATCCTGATAAGGTAATTGGCTTAGATATTTCAAAGGGAATGCTTGAAGTAGGAAATAAAAAGGTAAAGCAATTAAACCTTGATGATAAAATTGAGATGGTAATTGGAGACTCTGAAAATTTATCTTATGCCGATAATACTTTTGATGCTATTACCGTTGGTTTTGGAGTGAGAAATTTTGAAGATCTGGAAAAAGGATTGAGTGAAATATACAGAGTTCTAAAACCAAAGGGAACATTTGTAGTTTTAGAGACTTCTCAACCAACCAAATTTCCTGTAAAACAAGGTTTTACTTTTTATTCTAAATATATCATACCAACCGTTGGAAAAGTATTTTCGAAAGATAAAAATGCTTATCAGTATCTGCCCGAATCAGCTGCAGCATTTCCTTATGGAGAAGAGTTCAACAATATTTTATTAAAAACGGGGTTTAATACATCGACTGTTTATCCACAAACATTTGGTATTTCAACCATTTATCAAGCTTTTAAATAAATATGAAAAAAGTATTTTTATTATCTCTTATTGTTTTAATTCTTGGTATTTCAAATAGTTATGCACAGGTTATTCGTGGACAAAAAGATCGTATTGAAAACTTACCAAATTTTGATAAAAGAACTTTGCGTTTTGGTTTTTATCTGGGAATGAATAACAATAGTTATAAAATTAGTTATTTAGCTCAAGAAGAGTGGATTAATCCAATTCCAACAGGAAAAGTTGACGATTTATTTGTTTCTGTAGATGCTTCTTTAGGTTTTAATTTAGGGTTTGTAATTGATTACCGGTTACATAAGAATATAAGTTTACGTTTTGAACCGGGATTGATGAGTAATACCAAAAAATTAACCTTTATCAACCCTTATTTATATGAAGGAGTAAGCGATCCTGATGGTCTTCCAATTTATACTGGTACGGGTATCAAAGAAAGAGAAATATCAAGTACTTATTTACATTTACCTTTATTATTGAAACTTAGTGCCAACCGTTATAAAAATATCCGACCTTATATTATTGGTGGTGCCTCATATGATTATAATTTTTCCAGTAATGAAAAGAACAGTAAGGATAACTATGATGCAGAATTTAGAATGACTTCGAGTAATTTTATGTATGAAGTAGGCGTTGGAATGGATTTTTATTTTCATTACTTTAAATTCTCACCTTCTGTTAGAGGAATCTTTGCCATAAATAATGAAATGGTAAGAGATAATGTACATAAAAATAGCCCCATTTCTGGTCAGCCCTATTCTAGTCCTTGGACGGGACCTATTGATTACTTTGGAACAAGAGGTGTTTATTTAAACTTAACTTTTCAATAAAGATAGTAGATTTTTAAAGGCTCTTACTTATTGAGATTTCTCGTAATTAAATCAAAAATTTAATTCTGTTAAAATGACATTACATCATTGTTCAATTGGATATCCCTATTTGTCTAATTCTAAAACCTTATCTATCATCTTGTCATTTTTATTAATAATCTGATAATAGGCATTTGCATCAAATATTTGTTGTGCAAACAAAGCTTTTAAATACATTTTTAGATTTTCGTTATTTCCTGCTCCATGAGCATTTCTAAATCTATCTGGCAAACTATCTAAATAAGTATTGAAAATTTTATCATCCTTATCAAAATTGACAATAAAACTATCTAAATTCAAATTTTCAAACTCTCTTCTGTGCGTATCCGCATAATCGAAAACAAAATCACTTAATTTTCTGAAATGAAAATTATTGAAAAATCGTGTAGTATCAATTGCTACAAAAATATCAGGAATAATTCCACCCCCACCATAAACTATTTTGCCTTTTGGAGTTGTATATTTAAGTGTATCATTTACCTTGATACTATCTGCAGTCATTAATTCACCATGCTGAAATCTATCTTCATATTCATTAAAATATCCCTTGTTTCCTTTATGATCATAAGGTTTCTGGATCGATCTTCCTGTTGGCGTATAATATCGGGAAACCGTAAGCCGTACAGCTGAACCATCTCCCAGATCCATTTCCTGCTGCACCAGCCCTTTACCAAAAGACCTGCGGCCGACAATGGTTCCTTTATCATTATCCTGTAAAGCACCAGCAATAATTTCACTTGCGGAAGCAGATGTGCCATTAATCAGTACAAATACATGGCCATCTTCAAAATCACCTTTTGCAGTGGCAAAAGTCTTGTCAATTTTATCTCTTTTGTTCTTTGTAAAAACAATAAGTTTATCCTCTTCTAAAAACTCATCAATAATTTGGGTAGCGACTTGTAAATACCCACCTGGATTTTGTCGAAGATCTAAAACTAGTTTGGTCATTCCTTTATCTGTCAAAGAATCCAATGCAACTTTAAACTCATCATATGTAGTTGCGGCAAATTTATTAATTTTGATATATCCCAGATCATTATTGAGCATATAATATGCATCTACACTTTGTATGGGTAATTCGCCTCTGATAATAGTAAATGGGATATTTTTATTTTCTGAACGTCTAAATACAGTAAGGTCAACCTGTGTATTTGGCTCTCCTTTTAAGGTCTTAAAAATATATTCACTATCTAATTTTTTTCCAAATAAAGTATCATTATTAGCTATAAGAATTCGATCACCTGCTTTTATTCCTGCCTTTTCGCTGGGACCTTTATCAAGCACTTTGATAACGGTTAATGAATCTTTATACATTCTAAACTGAATACCAATACCTACAAATTTTCCATTCATGGTTTCAGCAATACTCTTCTGTTCTGTTGCAGGAATATACACGGAATGCGGATCTAATTTACTTAGCATGTTTTTAATAGTTCCATCTAATAAACTATCGGTATCCACCTCATCTACATATTCATACTGAATATAATCGATCAATCTTTTTATCTTCTTTTCCTGCGGAGAACCTCCAAAAAAAGTAAGTGTCTTTTTTTGGTAATTTAATGATGTACCCAAAAATATACCAAAAGCAATCGCAATTGCAATAATTAATGGGAGATATATTTTTGATTTATTATTCATCTAAAGGTAAATAATTCAATTCAACTTTTGCTTTCTTTAAAAATTCCAATCCGGTAGTATCTTTATAGGCAGCTGCATAAACCACTCTTTTGATCCCTGATTGATGAATCAATTTACTGCAATCCTTACAGGGAGACAAAGTTAAATATAATGTTGCATTATTACAACTTTGAGTGGAAGAGGCAACTTTTAAAATAGCATTTGCTTCTGCGTGTAAAACATGCCATTTGGTATTCCCATTTTTATCTTCACATTCATTATTAAATCCGGTGGGGCTACCATTGTAACCGTCTGAAATAATCATTTTATCTTTTACGATCAAGGCTCCCACTTGCTTACGTTTACAATGAGATAATTTAGACCATTCTTTGGCCATTTTTAAATAGGCCTTATCATATTTTTCCTGCTTTTTGTTTTTCATATAATAAAAAATTTCCGCTAAAGCGAAATTAAAAAACTTCTATCGTGTTCATGTTAAAATATTACCAAAATTTTCTTTCAATCAACATTGGAATTACAAATCCAATCACAATAGAAGATACAATAAGTATCCAATCTCTTTTTGATCTTTTGAATATATTTAAAACCAAAAAACTCAAAAGTAAAACAAATATCACTATTATAATTTGTGCAATTTCAATGCCAATTGCAAATTCTATCAAAGGCAATAACTTGTCTTCACTTTCATCTACTAAAATTTTAAAATAACTTGAAAATCCAATGCCATGAATCAAACCAAAAACTAATGCAAAAAGAGAATTTATCTTTATATTTTTCGGCGGAGAATTTACCTTAAAAATATTGTATATTGCTGTACTAAATATAGTTATAGGAATTAAAAACTCTATAATATCCATATCAACATAAACTAAACGATAAGCCGATAACGTTAGAGATAAAGTATGACCCAAGGTAAAAGCTGTAATTAACCAAAGTACTTTTTTCCAGTCTTTAAAACTATAAAATATAGTTAAAACAACTAAAAACAATACATGGTCATAGGCTTTCCAATCTAAAACATGATTTAGACCCAAGTTGATATATAATTGAAAATCATCCATAATTAATTTTTTTGAAAAGATCCCATAAAACCACACCACAACTCACCGAAATATTAAGAGAATGTTTGGTGCCAAACTGCGGAATTTCAACACAAAAGTCAGATATCGAAACAACTTCCTGCTGTACTCCCTTAACTTCATTACCCAAAATTACTGCATATTTTTGATCTTTCTCTATAGTAAAATCCTGTAACATTGTACTATTTTCTGCCTGCTCTATACTCACTATTTTAATTTTTGAGTCTTTTAATCTTTCAATTAAATGCAAAGTATCTTCCACATACTCCCATTCCACCGACTCCGTTGCGCCTAAGGCGGTTTTATGAATGTCTTTATGAGGTGGTTTTGCAGTTATGCCACAGAGATAAATTTTCTCAATCAAAAATGCATCACTTGTTCTGAAAACAGAACCAATATTATTTAAACTTCTGATGTTATCTAGAACTATAATCAAAGGGATTTTCTCCATTTTTTTGAATTCTTCTACATTGACCCTATTTAATTCGCTGTTTTTAAGTTTACGCATTTTTAATTTTTTGCAAAATAAAGAAGAAAAAAGAAAAAAGAGCACTTCACTATAAGAAAAAAGATCAAAAATTTTATTGTTCTTTAAATCATTGAAAGTATAGACCTCTATTTCCTATAAATACTTCTCGGATAATCTAAAATATTCACCTTTTCTCCCTCTAATTCTTTTAAAGCATCTTTGGCAATCCATAGTGCAGATCTGGAATTTTGTTTTAAAATTTCATTGGCTGTTGCTATAGCTTTTTTCTGAAGATCTACATTCCTTTTTCCAATTTGCCGCAGTGCCCAATTGATAGCTTTTTTTACATAAATTCTATCATCATTTGCATGCTTAATTAATATTGGAAAAAATTGTTTAAAAACTTCATTTCCAGCCTTTTTATCAGCAAAACCATAGGTTGCCATCAAAACAAAACCAGCCCGTTTTTCAAATTCTCTTTTTCTTTTACTCCAATCTATCGCTTTTTGAATAGCTAATGGATGAAATTTAAATAACTGCATACAAAAGGAATCGCAAATTTCCCATGTATTAAAATGTGTAATCCATTCATCCATTTGAATTTCGGTAATTTCTTTTGGTCTACAAATTTTAGCACATAATAACTGAGCATCATAATTACCAGTTTCAAATAATTGTATTCCAATATTTGTGTTTTTGCCAATTTTCTTTGCCAAAGAAGCAATATCTTTTTGATAAACTCCCCAGGAATTATCACAATCAATTCCAAATTTTTTAGCTTTAAAAGCTTTAATTTCCGGATTGGAAAGAGATTTTAATTCTGTAAGTATTTCATTTATTTGCATGACGAATTAATGTTTAAAATTATATCTTTGCGAGAATCAGATTCCATAATAATAGGCTTCTGCAAGTTAAATAAAAAATTTCCTAAAATTGGCTAAAACAAAAGCAAAGAAAGTTACCCCTTTAATGCAGCAATATAACAATATCAAGGTAAAATACCCTGATGCCATGTTGTTATTCCGTGTTGGTGATTTTTATGAAACTTTTGGAGAAGATGCCAAAAAAGCCTCAAAAATATTAGGAATTGTACTCACAAAAAGAGGAGCAGGAAGTGAAACTGAAACTGCTTTGGCAGGATTTCCTCATCACTCCCTAAATACCTATTTACCAAAACTGGTAAAAGCTGGATTAAGAGTTGCTATTTGTGATCAGCTCGAAGATCCAAAAATGACAAAAACTATTGTAAAAAGAGGTGTTACCGAATTGGTAACTCCTGGTGTTGCTTTAAACGATGAAGTTTTACAGGCAAAAAGAAATAATTTTTTAGCAGCTATTCATTTCGGTAAAAAAAATATAGGTATTTCCTTTTTAGATGTTTCTACCGGAGAGTTTTTAACTGCGCAGGGTAATGCAGAATATATTGATAAACTGCTACAAAATTTCTCTCCAAGTGAGATTCTGATCCAAAAACAGTTCAAGCAAAGATTCAGAGATATTTTTGGAGAACAATTTTATACTTTTTATTTGGAAGACTGGATCTTTCAAAATGATTTTGCTAATGAAATATTACATAATCATTTTAAAATTAAAAGTTTAAAGGGTTTCGGAATTGATGATCTGGCTGAAGGGATTATTTCCGCAGGAGCGGTAATGCATTATTTATCAGAAACACAACACCACAAATTAGAACATATCACCAATATCCATCGGGTGATCGAAGGCAATTATGTTTGGATGGATAAATTTACCATTAGAAATTTAGAGCTGTATTACGCAAATTCTGCGCAAGCAGTAACTTTACTGGATATTATTGATAAAACTATTTCGCCTATGGGCGGAAGATTACTAAAACGATGGCTTGCATTACCTTTAAAGAATATTGAAGAGATTCAAAAACGTCACGAAATAGTAAAATATTTTATCGAAAATGAAACCTTTTTTGATCAGATCAATTTTCAGATCAAACAAATAAGTGATCTTGAACGACTTATTTCAAAGGTTGCCACAGGCAAGATCAATCCTCGTGAAGTGATCCTGTTAAAAAACTCTTTAAAAGCGATCAATCCAATCAAAGAAATTGCTCATCAAAGCAAAAATAAAACTTTACAAAGTCTTGGCGGTGAAATTGATAGCTGCATTAATTTAATTGATGAAATTTCAAAGACTTTACAAGAGGATGCTCCGGTAAATATCAATAAAGGAAATGCCATTGCTACTGGAGTTTCTGAAGAATTAGATGAATTGCGAAACATATCAAACTCTGGAAAAGAATATTTGAACAGTATTGTAATTCGTGAAAAAGAAAGAACACAAATATCGAGTTTAAAAATTGCCTTTAACAATGTTTTTGGCTATTATATTGAAGTTAGAAATACCCATAAAGATAAAGTTCCGGAAGAATGGATCAGAAAACAAACACTGGTTTCTGCTGAAAGATATATCACGGAAGAGTTAAAAGAATACGAAACCAAAATTTTAGGAGCTCAAGAAAAAATTGGTAAAATTGAACTAGAATTGTTTACAGACCTGTTACATTTTATACTTCCTTTTATTCAAAAAGTCCAAAAAAATGCACAGATTATTGCCCAGATAGACTGTTTGAGCTCTTTTGCAAAACTTGCCTCCAGCAATAATTATGTTCGTCCTATTATTGATGAAAGCACTGATATTGAGATCAAAAATGGCAGGCATCCCGTAATTGAAAAGCAATTACCTGTTGGCGAAGAATATATAGCCAATGATTTGGTTTTAAATCGAAATCAGCAACAAATCATCATGATCACCGGGCCGAATATGAGTGGTAAATCGGCTATTTTAAGGCAAACTGCATTAATCGTTCTACTGGCTCAAATGGGAAGTTATGTGCCTGCTCAAAATGCCAGAATTGGTATGGTGGATAAAATTTTTACCCGTGTTGGTGCCAGTGATAATATCTCAATGGGCGAATCTACTTTTATGGTAGAAATGAATGAAACTGCAAGTATTTTAAATAATTTATCCGATCGCAGCTTGATCCTTCTTGATGAGATCGGTCGTGGTACAAGTACTTATGATGGTATTTCAATTGCTTGGGCTATAGCCGAATATGTGCATGAACATCCGACAAAAGCCAAAACTTTATTTGCAACACATTATCATGAACTCAATGATATGAGTGAGACATTTGAACGGATCAAAAATTTCAATGTTTCGGTAAAAGAGTTAAAAGATAAGGTGATCTTTTTGCGAAAATTAGTTCCGGGAGGGAGTAAACACAGTTTCGGAATTTATGTTGCTAAACTTGCCGGTATGCCTACACCTGTAATTCACAGAGCAAACAAGATGTTAAAACGGCTGGAAAAAAGTCATGCCAGTGAAGACATGCAGGAAAAATTAAAACAGGCCACTGAAGAAGATCTACAATTGAGCTTTTTTAAGCTAGATGACCCTTTATTGGAAGAAATCAAAGAAGAAATTCTTACAACTAACATTGATACACTTACCCCTATTGAAGCTTTGATGAAATTGAACGAGATCAAGAGGATGCTAGTGAAAAAGTAAACAGTAAATCAGACTTTTATATTTTATCACTCATCGTTTAAATTTCAAAATTTAAATATTTGATTACCACATATTCATCAATACCATATTTGGATCCTTCACGACCCGTACCACTTTCTTTAATTCCACCAAAAGGTGCAACAGTAGTAGATATTTTACCCGTATTGATTCCCACCATACCATATTCCAAAGCCTCCGCAACTCGCCATATCTGACTCATATTATTTCCGTAAAAATAAGAGGCAAGTCCGAAAGGTGTATCATTCGCAATTTTAATGGCTTCTTCTTCTGTTTCAAATTCAAAAATGGTTGATACCGGTCCGAATATTTCTTCATCAGCAATATTCATTTGTGAAGTAACATCACAAATAATGGTTGGTTGATAATAAAGAGAATCCGCTTTGTATTTTTCTCCCCCAATCATTAAGTTTGCCCCATTGTCCAATGCATCTTTAACAAGATCCTCAACTTTATCAATTGCTCCCTGATCAATTAAAGGTCCAATCTCTACATTTTCTTCCATTCCATCACCAACTTTTAGCTTTTCAACTGCTTTTACATAATATTTTAAAAACTCCTCTTTGATACCACTTTGCACAAGAATTCTGTTGGTACAAACACAGGTTTGACCAGCATTTCTGTATTTGGAAGCAATAGCTCCTTCTACTGCTTTATCAACATCTGCATCATTAAAAATGATAAATGGGGCATTCCCACCAAGTTCCATAGATACTTTTTTAACCGTATCAGCACATTGTTTGATTAAAAGTTTACCAATTTCTGTAGAACCTGTAAAAGATATTTTCTTTACAATTTTACTAGAGGTCAATTCCCCTCCAACTACAGAAGATTTAGCTGTAGTAATAATATTAAAAACTCCTGGAGGAAAACCTGCCATCTCTGCCAGTTTAGCCAAAGCTAAAGCAGAATAAGGAGTTAACCCTGGCGGTTTCAAAACTACAGTACAACCAGCAGCAAGTGCAGGACCAACCTTGCGTGTGATCATCGCATTTGGGAAGTTCCATGGTGTAATTGCTCCAACAACACCAACAGGTTGTTTTAACACAACTATTCTTGAGTTTGCTGTGTTACCCGGAATTACATCACCGTAAATTCTTTTTGCTTCTTCGGCAAACCATTCAACAAAGGAAGCTCCGTATAAAACTTCTCCTTTTGCTTCTTCAAGCGGCTTACCTTGCTCTAATGTCAAAATTTTACCGAGGTCATCTACATTTTCAATTATCAGGTCAAACCATTTTCTCAGTAGTTTTGACCGATGTTCGGCAGATTGTTTTTTCCATAAATGAAAAGCTTTTTCTGCAGCATCAATAGCTCTTTTTGTTTCATCAGCTCGCATATCGGGCACATTTCCAATAATAGAATTATCAGAAGGATTTCGTACTTCAAAAGTTGCTCGACTATCAGCAGTAATCCATTCTCCATTGATAAATGCTTTTTCTATAAAAAGATCGGGATTGTTTAGAGAGATATTCATTTTTTGGTTTTTTAAATCATTCTACTTTGTTACAGTAAAATTAAGAAATAAAAAGACTGCTAAAAAAAGTAAACTGTAATAATTTGGCATAATAAAAATTATTAAATCCCAGAGAAAACCATGAATCCAATTATAAGTATTTTCCCAATAGTCTAGATATTAATCTTAATACCAAATCAGTTTTATATTTCATCTATTTATACGAAGTTATATCACTAATAATTAATGACTTATTATAGATCAATCATTTTTTAAAACCTCTTTTTTGTTTTTATGTTTTAGCACTTCTGCATCCACATAAAAAATAATTTCTTCTGCTATATTTTTAATTAAGTCTCCAACCCTTTCCAGTTTTTTAACAACAGAAAAAAGAATCAATGAATGTTGGATAAGATTAGTATCCTTTTTTACTTCTACCTCGATAATTTTAAAGGATTTCTTATTGATCTTATCCAGTATTTTATCTTTTTTAAATACTTTTCTAGCTATTTTTACATCCTTTTCTTCGTATGCAACAGCTATATAATCCATCATATAATCAATGGTATCACTCATTTTTTTAATTTCAAGTAGATCCATTAAAAAGGGCTCAATTTTTTTTTCCTCTTCTGCAACATATTTGGAAATATTAAAGGCATGATCTGCAATCCTTTCCAATTCAGAGGTCATTTTTAAAATAGACATTGTAAATCTAAGATCCTTTGCAACGGGGTTGTGCAATGCAAAGAAATTCTCACAATCCCTTTCAATTTTCAGATCTAATGCATTGACATGTGTTTCCATATAAATTACTTCCTCAGCCAAATCTTCATCATGATTGATAAATGCCTCCAATGCTTTTTCTAATTGTAATTTACATAAAGAAAGCATTTCAAATCCAGCTAACTTTAGTGATATTCTTTGTTGTTCTGTATTTCTCATGACTCTATCTTTTTTTATCCAAATCTTCCTGTTATATAGTTTTCGGTTTGTTTGTTTTTTGGATTTGTAAAGATCCTATTTGTAATATTATACTCGATTAACTCACCTAAATAGAAAAAAGCTGTATAATCGCTAATTCTACTTGCTTGTTGCATATTATGTGTAACAATGATAATTGTATACTTTTTCTTTAGTTCAATAATTAGATTTTCAATTTTTGCAGTAGAAATAGGATCTAAAGCAGAAGTGGGCTCATCCATTAATATGATAGATGGCTCCACAGCAAGTGTACGGGCAATACAAAGTCGTTGTTGCTGTCCGCCTGACAATGTTAAAGCTGATTTTTTTAGATCGGTTTTCACTTCCTCCCAAAGATCTGCTTGCTTTAAAGCCTTTTCAATCCTTTTTTTGATAAATTTTTTATCTTTTATCCCTTGAATTTTCAACCCATAAGCTACATTCTCAAAAATAGATTTCGGAAAAGGATTAGGTTTTTGAAATACCATTCCTATTTCTTTTCGAAGTTCCTCAACAATAATCTTTTTTTTATAAATATTTTTTCCATTGACCTTAATTTTACCTTCCATTCTGTGCCCTTCTATATAATCATTCATCCTGTTAAACAAACGTAAGAAAGTTGATTTTCCACAACCGGAAGGACCAATAAATGCGGTAATTGTATTTGGTTTGATTTTCATATCAATACCTTTGATAGCTTTAAAATCACCATACCACACTTTTACACCTTTCGTCTCAATTTTTGCATTTTTTTTGTTTGTCTTATTCTCTGCTAAATTGATACCTTTTTCCTTTATATTCTCCAATACTAATTCCATTTCTTTTGCCATTTGTTTCTAAAATAAACTGCGACTCCATTCATCACAAAAGTGATTAACAATAATATAATGATTGCTGCGGCTGCATTCTCAATAAACCCGTGTTGCGGTCTTGAAATCCAGTTAAAAATCTGAATTGGAAGTACCGAGAATTCATCCATTGGGTTTTGCGGCACAAAAGGCACATAGGCCAATGCACCTACAACAATCAATGGAGCTGTTTCACCAACCGCCCTTGAAAGAGCCAATATCACACCGGTTAATATACCTCCACTTGATGCTGGTAAAATCTGATGCCATACCGTTTGCCATTTTGATGCCCCTAAAGCATAGGATGCATCCTGAATTGATTTCGGAACAGCTTTTATGGCCTCTCTTGTTGCAACAATAATAATTGGTAATACCAATAAAGATAAAGTCAAACTTCCAGCTAAAACACTGGCACCAAGATTCATCATCCTTACAAATACTTCCAGCCCTAACAGACCATAAATTATAGATGGCACACCTGCCAGATTGGATATATTTATTTCCAATACCCCTGAAACCCAGTTCTTTTTACTGTATTCTTCTAAATAAACTCCTGCAGCTACACCTACCGGAATTGCTATCAAAGCTGTTAAAAGGAGTATCCAAACACTTCCCAATAAAGCTGTATAAATTCCAGATTTTTCAGGTTTTCGCGAAGGTAAATTGGTAATAAATCCCCAATCAATTCTACCCAGACCATCAATTAATATATCTCCAATAAACATAGCCAATAAAACCAAACCTATCAAAGTACAAGCAATTCCCCAATACTTAAACAGCTGATCTTTTAATCTATTTTTTTGAATACTATTCATAGCGTTGTCTAAATTTTTTACGAATCCTGTAACTGATCGTATTCAATAAGAAAGTAAATACAAACAAAGTAATACCAGCAGCAAAAATGGTTCTGTATTCAATAGAGTCATGTTGCACATCACCCAAACTTACCTGTACAATATATGCGGTTATTGTTTCTACCGGAACTGTTGGATTAAAAGTAAATCTTGGTTGTTGACCTGCAGCAATAGCTACAATCATGGTTTCACCAATTGCTCTGGAAATAGCCAAAATTACAGAAACAATAATACCGGATGATGCAGCAGGTACAGCAACCTTAAAAGCAGTTTGTAATTTTGTCGCTCCCATTCCGTAAGATGCTTCTCTCAAAGAATACGGTACGGCATGAAGAGCATCTTCACTTAAAGATGAAATAAAAGGGATGATCATAATGCCCATTACAATTCCTGCTGAAAGGGAGTTAAACCCAGATAAATTTGGAATTATACCTTGTAAAAATGGAGTTACCACAATCAAAGCAAAGAATCCGTAAACTACAGTTGGAACAGCTGCCAGTAACTCGAGCAAAGGCTTCACTGTTTTTCTAAAATTATTCGGAGCATATTCACTTAAGGCAACCTCTTGAATTAACAAGGTGAATATCAGATTATTAGTTGTATATTGTCATAAGAATTGACACTATGAGTAAGTATAAATCATCAGGCA
>JADGEA010000022.1 GCA_016744615.1 Flavobacteriaceae bacterium | reverse complement strand
TCCGTAATTGATACTACAATTAAAAATCAGATGAATGTCTTGGAATCACTAATCCTTATCGCTAAATTTGAGTTTAAGTTTAACGACTGATTAGTTACATTTATGGAATGATAAAATCTTAACATAAAAGGAACAATAAGTTTACAAGTATACTTGGAATGCAACCAAATCGTTATAATACTTTGTTTAATGTGAATGAAAATATAGAGCCTTTATCAATTTCACTTTTCACCATTACTTGTTGGCCATGTGCTTCAATAATATGTTTTACAATGGAAAGTCCGAGACCTGAACCTCCTTGTTCTCTGGATCTGCTCTTATCTACTCGGTAAAAACGTTCAAATAATCTACCGAGCTCTTTTTTTGGAATACCAATACCGTCATCAGCAATATGAATAATAAACTGATCTTTTGAATAAGTTTGAATACTCACGGTTGTAATACCACTATCCCTCCCATAATTTATAGAATTTGAGATAAGATTGATTAAAACCTGTTCAATTCTTTCTTTATCAACATATACTAAAATAGGAAATTCATAAAGGGTATTAAAATTTAAAGTAATATTTTTTCTTCCTGCTTTAATCTCTAGAATTTCAAATACTTCACTAATAAGTTGAACAATATTTAACGATTTTAAATTTAGATCCATACCCCTTTCAAGTTTTGATATCATGTCTAAATCTTTGACAATAAAATTCAACCTTTCAATGCTTTTACCAGCTCTTTCCAAATATTTTTTTTGTAATTTTTTATCTTTAAAAGATTCATCTAATAAAGTTAAAATATAACCTTGAGCGGTAAATATGGGTGTTTTTAATTCGTGAGATACATCACCTAAAAAATCTTTTCGAAAATCATCACGATCATGAAGTTTTTCTATTTCAACGTGTTTAGTTTCGGTATAGTCTTTAATTTGATTCAAAAGAGTTTCATAATCTCTTTTCAAGCTTTTTTGATTCAAGAAAGTATCAGTTTTAAACAATGAATTTCCAAATACAGATTTTAACTGGCGGTGTATTAAATATTTAATATTTACACTTACAATGTAATAGATAATTACAAAAGTAAATATTAAAAAAAATGCCCAATACAAATATTTGTTTTGAAGTTCAAAATAGAAAAACAGAAGTTCAAATAGAAATAAAAAAGTAATGATGAGAACAGTAGTTAGGAAAGCCTGTTTATGTAATTGTAAAAATTTCAATGGTAAGAATTTGAAAACAAATATATTAAAGTATTGAAAACTCTTGGTTAAAAATGTAAACTATTATTTTTTTAAAATCAACTTTTACTCCATGTAAAATCTATACTTTCAGACTACAAACTTGTAACCAACACCTTTAAAGGTTTTGATATAATCGTCTCCAATTTTCTCACGAAGTTTTCTGATATGTACATCAATAGTTCTTCCCCCAACAATAACATCCTGACCCCATACTGTTTTTAAAATTATTTCACGATTAAATACCTTGTTTGGCACACTAGCAAGCAAGCTTAACAATTCAAATTCTTTTCGTGGAAGTGTAATTTTATTATTATTTATTTCTACAAAATATTGATCCTTGTTAATTGTAATTCCATCAAAAGACAAAATTCTATTTTCTGTTAACTCACCCTGTTTTAACCGTCTAAGCAATCCTTTTACCTTACTGATAAGTACTTTTGGTTTTACTGGTTTTGTGATATAATCATCTGCACCAGCTTCAAATCCGGCAACCTGTGAATAATCTTCTCCTCTTGCAGTAAAAAATACTATTAAAACATTTTCCAAACCTCTCAATGCTCTTATTTTTTCACAGGCTTCAATTCCATCCATCTCAGGCATCATGATATCTAATAAGATCAAGTGGGGCTCCACAGCTTTTGCATTGTTTACAGCTTCAACTCCGTTACAAGCCTTAAAAACCTGATAGCCTTCTTTTTTAAGATGATATCCAACTAGTTCAAGAATATCTAGCTCATCATCAACTAATAGGATTTTTATTGTTTCATTTTTCATGTGTATTCTATTATTTGGATTGGCAGCCAAAATTACTGTAAAAAAATTATCTACAAGCAAAGTTTACAATAACATAATATAATAACATTATAGACATCTTTATTTAATTCAAGCATAAAACCAATTTAACACATCAACAATAAAATTGATTCAACTTTGCATCATTAATCAAAAAAATTTAACAAAACTAAAAATGAAACTAAAAATGAAAAAAACTAATTTGATTTTATCGATTGTAATCTTAACCGTATTAACTTTTACTATAACAAGTTGTAGTGATGATGATGAAACAAAGGCAACATGTTTTGATGGTATTCAAAATGGAAGTGAAACTGGTATTGATTGCGGTGGTGTTTGCGAACCATGCAAAAGTGAATTTGAAAAAATTGGAATAATAACTACGAACGAAACCTGGACAAGCAATAATATTTACATATTGAGCGGAAAGGTAATTGTTGATGATGGAACTACTCTAACCATTGAGGCAGGAACAATTATTAAAGGTAAAGAAGGTACGGGTTCGTTATCATCGGCACTTATTGTTGCTAGAGGTGGTAAATTAATGGCACAGGGTACGAGTGCTAAACCAATTATTATGACTTCTGAAAAAGATAATATTGAGGTTGGCGAAATGGCTGGAACAAATTTATCGATTTCTGATAATGGATTATGGGGAGGGTTAATTGTTTTAGGAAAAGCAAAAGGCTCTTTTACAGGAGATGTTACCGAAGTACAAATTGAAGGAATTCCTGCTGGAGATTCTTGGGGATTATATGGTGGAGATGATGATACCGATAATTCTGGAATTTTACAATATATCTCAATCCGTCATGGTGGTACAAGTATAGCTACAGGTAATGATATTAATGGATTAACACTAGGAGCTGTTGGTAGCGAAACTATTATTGAAAATATTGAAGTGGTTGCTAATTTTGATGATGGAGTTGAATTTTTTGGAGGTGCAGTTAGTCCTAAAAATTTACTTGTTTGGGCATGTGGAGATGACGGTTTAGATATTGACCAAGCTTACTCAGGAACAATTACAAACTCAATGGTAATTTTAGGAGGTACATCTGATCATGCTTTAGAAATTGATGGCCCAGAAGGATCATATAATGCACAATTTACTTTAAACAATATAACTCTTAAAGGAGATGCAACAACCTCAAAAGGTGAGTATGCAGATTATAGAAGCGGCGCAATGGGTGCTTCTAATAATATTTATGCTTATAACTTTAAAGATGAATCGGATGTTGAATTAGATAATGATGGCGTTGCTACAAATTACGCTAACGATGAATTAACATTTGGAACTTGGGAAATTGTTTTACCAAGTGGTGTAACAGATGTAAAAGATATATTTAAAAATAAAGCTGAAACTGTAGTTGTAGAAGGATTTGGTGATAATGCAGCTGCTGTAACAGTTGGAAATCAAACCGTTGGTGCTGATGTTTCTGTATTTGATTGGACTTATGCAAAAGCAAATAGTGCTTTTTAATTAATAAACAACATTAATTAAATTATTTATTGCTCACCTTTTTAAAAGGTGGGCAATTGTTATAAAAAACAAAGTATACTAAAGAATAAAAAAATGAAGAATCGAATATTAATGTTAATTATTTTTGGATTAGCTGCTAATATAATTTTTGCTCAAAGGGGTGAATTGGTAGGGAAAGTGTTGGATAAAGAATATAATGATATTTTGCCTTTTGCCAATGTACTTGTTAAAAATACAACTTTTGGAACAACAACAGATTTTGAAGGTAATTACAACTTAAAATTAGAAGAAGGTACATATGCCGTAGTTTTTTCTTTTATTGGTTATGAAACCATTGAAATAAATGATGTAGTAATTAAAAATAGCGAAGTATTAGAATTAAATACCAGTATTGAACCATTAGAAAACAAATTAGAAGAAGTTATTATAAAAGCGAGTACAAAACAAAACTCAGAAGCTTCTTTATTAAATGTTCAAAAAAAATCAATTAACTTATTAGATGCCATTTCTGCACAAACCTTTAGTAAAATTGGAGCAAGTAATTCCGCAACAGCGGTAAAAAGTGTTCCAGGAGTTTCTGTTCAAGGAGGTAAATATGTTTATGTAAGAGGATTGGGTGATAGATACACCAAATCTATTTTAAATGGAGTGGATATTCCAGGTTTAGACCCTGATAGAAATACCATTCAAATGGATATTTTTCCAACAAATATTTTAGATAATATTCAAGTAATAAAATCATTTACAGCAAATTATCCGGCAGATTTTACCGGAGGAATAGTTAATATTGTTACAAAAGATTTTTCAAATAAAGAAGAATATAGTATTTCTGTAGGTGCAGAATATAATCCAAACATGCATTTTAATTCTAATTATTTAGCCAGTGCTAGCAGTAAAACTGATCTTTTTGGTTTTGATAATGGGAAAAGAGATATGCCAATAAGTCGAGACACTAAAATTCCAAGTCCTTCAGATAATAACCCGGCGCTTTCTTATTTAACTTCCGTTTTTGACCCAGAGATGAAAGCAAAAAAACAGATGAGCTATATGAACACCAATTTTGGGTTTACAGCTAGTAACCAATATGAAGTTGGTACAGATAATAAATTGGGTTATTTGGCTTCTTTTTCATACAGAAATGATTATGATTTTTATGAAGATTATGAAACAGGTAATTATATAAAAAATCAAGATGCATCTAAAAACGAATTACAAACCAATAAGCACCAAGTAGGTGATTTAGGTTATAATAGCGTGCTTTTTAGTACTTTGGCAGGATTGACCTTTAAAACCAATAAAAGTAAATATAATTTAACAGGTTTACACATTCAAAATGGTATATCAACCGCTGGTTATTTTAAACAAAAAATTGTATTTGATGATGCCGTTACGGTTTTTAAAGATAATATTGAATACAAACAAAGTCAATTAACCAATATTTTATTATCGGGTAAACATGCTAATGAAGATGGTTCTTGGAATGTAGAATGGAAACTATCTCCAACTTTTTCAAAAATTGAAGATAAAGATGTAAAAGTTGCGCCATTTCAGTATGAAGAAGAAAATGAATTTCCTTATACAATTAGTCCAGGTTCTGCAAATAGTCCATCTAGAGTTTGGAGAGAACTAGAAGAAGTAAATGCAGTTGCTAAGTTAGATTTTACAAACCGACATAAATTTTTTGGCAGAAAAGCAAAACTTTTATTTGGAGGTAATTATACCTACAAACAAAGAGATTTTGGTATAGATGTATACGAGCTTCTCCTTAAAGCAAGTGATGGACGAAATTTTAATGGTAACGCAGATGAAATTCTTAATCCAAAAAACATTTGGAATATAAATACCAATAAAGGAACCTATATAAAAGGCAATTATCAGCCAGCCAACACTTATGATTCAAATCAAAGTATTATTGCAGGATATATTTCTGAAGAATTTCAAATTACACATAAATTAAAAACTATCATAGGCGTAAGATTTGAAAAATTTGATTTGTATTATACAGGTCAAAATAATCAAGGAGATGTTGTTTATAAAGAGGAGCATGTATTAGATAAAGCAGATTTCTTTCCTACCGTTAATATAATTTATGGATTAAATGATGCTACTAATATTAGAGGTTCTTACGGAAGAACTACTGCAAGACCTTCGTTTAAAGAAGCGTCAATAGCTCAAATTTACGATCCTATTTCAACAATTACTTTTAATGGTAATATTGATATTCAACCAACCTATATTGATAATTTTGACTTGCGATATGAATATTATGGAGAAAAAGCACAAATGTTTGCCGTTAGTGCCTTTTTCAAAAACTTTACAGACCCCATTGAAATGACCTATTTTTTGAGTTCTCCAAGTAATATTGAACCAAATAACCTTGGCTCGGCTGTAGTTTATGGAGCTGAATTTGAAGTGCGTAAAAATTTTGGTTTTATAGGCGATAATCTAGAAAACTTTAGTGTCAATGCCAATTTTTCTATTATTAATTCAGAATTAGAAATGGGAGAAGATGAACTAACAGCAAGAAGGTTGATGCTACGTGATGGTGAAAAATTAGAAGATACACGCCAATTACAAGGGCAATCTCCATATTTAATAAATGCGGGATTAAATTATGCAAATCAAGAAAATGGATGGCAAGCTAATTTATATTATAATATACAAGGTAAAACCTTAGAAGTTGTGGGTAATGGCTCAGTGCCAGATGCTTATGTAATACCTTTTCATAGTTTAGATTTAATTGTAAATAAATCGTTTGGTAAAAATAAGAGTTCCAATATCAATTTTTCAATGAAAAATTTATTAGATGACGATAAAGAGATTCGATTTCAATCGTATAAAGCACAAGATCAAATATTTAAAAAATTTAGTCCTGGCAGAAGTTTTTCATTAGGCTATACATATAAGTTTTGATAAAACTAATTTGATTTATTATAGCCTTTTAAATTTAAAAGGCTTTTTATGTTAACCTATTGAGATTAAAATCATAAATCATTGATATGGATAACAAGATCAATCTAAACAATATCCTTTTTTTGGATATAGAAACTGTTCCTGAGTTGGAAAATTTTGAAGAACTAAATAATGCTAAACAGGAATTATTTACAAAAAAAACACAATACCAAAGAAAAGAAGAGTTTTCACCTGAAGAGTTTTATGAACGGGCAGGCATATGGGCTGAGTTTGGCAAAATTGTTTGTATTTCAGTAGGTTTTTTTGATAATCATTCAAAGGATTTGACTTTTAGATTGAAATCTTTTTACGGAATTGATGAAGTAAAGATTTTATTTGATTTCAAAAATCTATTGGAGAATTTTTACAGCAAAAAGCAGCATCTTCTATGCGCCCATAATGGCAAGGAATTTGATTTTCCATACATTGCCAGAAGGATGATCATTAACAAGATTGAACTCCCTAAAAAATTAAATCTATTCGGAAAAAAACCATGGGAAGTAGCACATTTGGATACCTTGGAAATGTGGAAATTTGGTGATTTTAAGCATTATACCTCCTTAAATTTACTTACCAATATTTTGGAAATTGCATCTCCAAAAGAAGATATTGATGGCAGTCAGGTTGCCAATGTTTATTATCAAGATAAAGATTTAGATCGAATTGCGAAATATTGCGAAAACGATACTTTAGCCGTTGCCCAGGTTTATTTACGATTGATGAATTTAGAGGTTTTAAGAGATGAGCAAATAATTAGAGTTGAAGTGTAATAATCTTCATGAGCTCGCTACGGCTTCATGAGAAGAGAAATATAAACGACGTGATGATCTATTGTAAAATATTAACAATGAAATCAATTATTTCATCTCTAACCTATAAGTTCTGTGGCAAACAATACAATTATTAGTCAGTTCAGCTAATTGATTAATTGTTGTTGTACGTTTAAAATTTACTCTTGCACTATCGGCAATTGCCTGAAAAATATCATGTCCTCTAAACCCCATTTGTTTACAGGCTAAAGGAGATAGCTTTAATAATCGTAAAGGGGTTGCTTCTAAAGAAATTTGCCCCTGTCTAATTGCTGCTTTTACAATTTTATCTGGATTATTTTCTGCTAAACCTTGCTGTATCTCATTCATAACTTCTAAATAATCACGCATTTCACTCAATACCAAGTCACGAAGATCGGGTTCATATTTAACAATAATTCGGTTATCATCAGGTAATTTAACCATTTCTGTACCCATGAATAGCAGGATATAAACCAAAATAGAAATAATAATAACAAATACAATATTGCTAATGATCAGTAATTTCTTTGTAAACATATTCAAATATTTGAATTAAAATTTTGCAAATATAAATCTATTAAGAATCATTACAAATAATGAGCATATGTTTTCTATGAAACAAAGATTACATTAAAAGCATTGTGAATTACCTCCACTCCACTAAAGAAACACCAATACCAACTGTAGTTTGCTTATGGTTATAATCGATCAGACTTTCTCCATAACCACTAAAAACCTGTAAATGGAGCTTTAAGTAATCATAAATTCTAAACGCATAATCCATTTGTATACTTCCCCTATTATCATCACCAAATCGCATAGAATGTCTGGCTAACATACTTATATCATGTCGTCCTTTTTCATACGCTACCATCAAATCTCCTCTGCCAACATAATTTTCAATTCCCGGATTATTATCTTCAGTAGGTTCTTCCTGCAATCGCCACCACGGACGTAAAACGATGCTCAAATCTTTTGTTTCCCATCCAAATTGCATAATTACTCGGTTCCAGCTTCTTGATAATGGATTGGATCTACCATTGCTTTGGTGATTAAAACCAATACCAGCAAAAACACCATTTAAACCAAATATTTTATACGGAGTAGGTGCAAGTAACATAACCTCCGGTTCGTAATTCGTTTCTCTAAAAGGTCTGGATTGATCCACATTAAAAACCTGCCATCTTGAAGTTTGTGAGTACCCTATCCAAATATCTCCACCAATTCTATTTCCAAAAATATTTCTCAATGCCATTGTTTTAAAACTGATCTGAAATTTTAGCTCCGTATCATCCAAAGGCATAGGTTTCGGTACAACATTATCTGGGTTATCACTGGTTGGCTGTTTGTTGATATCATTGGTATTATTAGCAAATAATATATAAACGGGTTTATAGGTTTGAATTCTAAATAATCCTCTTTGTTTGGTTAAAGAATCATTTATTTGCCATCTTTCAGATAAAGAATAGGTGTCTTTACTTTTTTTAAATAATCCCTGTGATCTTATACTTAAATTAACCATTAAAAGGAGTATTATAAGGGTAAAATTTCGCATAACACTATATTTTAAAATTCATTTAATGTCTATTCCATTTTCATAGAAAGTTCTAACCAGCGTTCTTCTTTTTGACCCAAATCCGTGATGATTTTTTCTAGTTGTAAGGAAATTTCATTCACCTTGTCCAGCTCAATTTCATTATTATTGAATTGTGTTTCTATTACTTCTTTTTTCTTTTCTAAATTGGCAATCTCTTTTTCCAATTTTCCAAATTCCCGTTTTTCCTGATAAGATAATTCACCTTTTACAGGATCAGTTTTTCTGGTATCTTCTTTTTTTATACTTCCCTTAGCGGAAGATGGTTTGGAATCTTCATAAACCCGATAATCGGAATAATTACCAGGGAAACCACTAATTTTTCCTTCCCCTTCAAAAATAAATAAATGATCTACAATTTTATCCATAAAATAACGATCGTGCGAAACCACCAATAAATTTCCCAGAAAATCTAATAAAAAATCTTCCAACACCTGCAATGTTACAATATCAAGATCATTGGTTGGTTCATCTAATATTAAAAAATTTGGATTTTGAATCAAAACCGTGCATAAAAACAATCGTTTTAATTCGCCACCGGAGAGTTTTTCAACAAAATCATATTGTTTTTTATTATCAAATAAGAATTTTTCCAAAAGCTGACCTGCACTTATCTTTCTGCCTTTGGTCAGCGGAATATATTCTCCAAACTCTTTAATTACTTCAATAACTTTTTGACCTTCTTTGATAAAAATTCCACTTTGCGTATAATACCCAAATTTAACGGTCTCACCAATTACAACCTTACCAGAATCTACTTTTAATGCACCGGTTATAATATTTAAAAAAGTAGATTTACCCGTACCATTCTTGCCAATGATACCAATTCGTTCTCCTCGTTTAAAAACGTAATCAAAATCTTTAAAAAGATTATTTTCACCAAAGGATTTAGATATATAATTAAGTTCCAAAATCTTACTCCCTAAACGTTCCATATTGATCTCCAATTGTACTTGATGATCTTGACGGCGCTGATGTGCCTTTTCTTCGATAACATAAAAATCATCGATTCTGGATTTAGATTTTGTAGTTCTGGCTTTTGGCTGCCTGCGCATCCAATCCAGTTCTTTTTTAAATAAATTTTTTGCTTTATCTACCGTTACTTTCTCCAAAGCAATACGCTCTTCTTTTTTTTGTAAGAAATAGGAATAATTTCCTTTATAACGATATAACTTTCCATGATCTAATTCTATGATCTCATTACAAACCCTTTCTAAAAAATAACGATCATGCGTAACCATGAATAAGGTTACTTTTTCTGTAATCAAGTAATTTTCCAGCCATTCAATCATTTCCAGATCTAAGTGATTGGTGGGTTCATCCAAAATAAAGAGATCTGGTTTGTTCAATAAAATTACTGCAAGAGATAATCTCTTTTTTTGACCACCAGAAAGTTCTCCAACTTTTTTATCAAGATCTTCTAATTTTAGTTTAAAAAGAATCTGTTTGTACTGTGTTTCAAAATCCCAGGCATGGTGATGCTCCATCAAATCAAAAGCCTTTTGATATGCATCTGCATCTTCCGGATTTTTTAAAGCATATTCATATTGCTCAATGACTTTTAAGATTTCATTATCTGAATTAAAAATAGTTTGCTCAATGGTCAGACTCTCGTCCAATACCTCATTTTGTGATAAATAGGAAATTCTTAATCCTTTTCGGAAAGTAATTTTGCCATTATCCTGTGATTCAAGACCTGCAATAATATTTAGTAGTGTTGTTTTTCCTGCTCCATTTTTAGCAACAAAAGCAATTTTTTGATCTTTATTAATTCCAAAAGACAGATCTTCAAACAAGACTTTATCTCCGTAAGATTTGGTAATATTTTCAATAGAAAGGTAATTCACTTTGCTTTTTTTGCAAAGTAAAGGTAAATCAAGTAAAAAGGGCAAAGGTTAAAGTAAAAAGTTTACTGTATGTTGTATGTCCCTAATATAGGTTATCAAAACTATTTTTTTAAGGAAAAAAAAACCAATAAAACAGATAATAATAGATTAAAAGTAAAAATAATACGTCATAAAGTAACAATAACTTGCTTAAATGACAATTATACTTTACATTTGAAGGAATTATATATAATAATATATTATGAAATTAGACTATTTATTTCCCAGTAAGTACAAAAAAATTGGATGGTTCATCTTTATTCCAACTTTGTTATTTGGATTATTTGCTATTATTTTTGAATATGAACCTAAATTCTTAAATGTGAAGGTCTTTTCCTTTTTCAGCAATAATCTTTTTAAAGAAGATATATTCTTCGGAATGCTAAATAATAATATTTTAGATGAAATATTAGGCATTTTAATGGTTATAGGTTCAATTTTAGTCGCTTTTTCAAAGGAAAAGGATGAAGATGAATTTATTTCAAAAATACGCTTAGAATCTTTAGTATGGGCAGTATATCTTAACTATGCAATTCTTTTTTTAGCTATCTTGTTTGTTTACAGTTTATCTTTTTTGTGGGTAATGATTTTTAATATGTTTACTATATTGATATTTTTTATTATTCGTTTTAACTGGCAGATTAGAAAAATGAGAATAAAGGGTTAATTATGAAAAACACAATAAAAGTTGAAAGGGCAAAAAATAATTTAACACAAGCACAACTAGCTGAATTAGCAAAGGTTTCTCGACAAACAATTAACGCAATGGAATTGGGTAAATATGCTCCGTCTACAATTTTAGCATTGCGATTGGCAAATATTTTCAATGTAGAAGTTAGTGAAATATTTACCTTAGAAGAATCTGATTGGTGATAGAAAATCAATTCACCCGCTGACTAATTTGTATTTACAAAAGTCAGCGGGTGAGAAAAATTATAATCTATTATATGTTTCTTATCCCTTAAACTCAAATTTAAAATCTTTTTGATATACTTCCCAGGCTTCTTTAGTCGTTATTTTTTCGTGACCATTATCTAAAAATAATTTTAAATACAATTCTAATTGTTGTGGAGTTTTATATCCTGGTAATGGCGTAATAGGGTCTCCTTTTTCATCAAAAAACATGATGGTTGGATAGGCTGTAATTTGAAATGCCTGTGCCAGCTGATGTTGTGCATTTCTAGCTCCTGCCTTTGATTTATCGTACCCAGGATTAGAAAAGTCTTGCCCCTTATAGTTGACATCTCCTTCTCCTTCTGCGTTAAATTTAACTGCGTAATAGTTATCATTTACATATTTAACTACATCAGGGTTTTGAAAAGTATTCTTATCCAGCATTTTGCATGGTCCGCACCAATCAGTATAAGCATCCATCATGATTTTTTTTGGGTTTTTAGCCTGAGCATCCAATGCCTCATTCATCGTCATCCAGTTTATTTTTGTGTCCTGTGCGTTTGTTGTAAAATTTAAAGCGATCAAAGCAATAAACATTAATATTACATTCTTCATTTTTATTGTTTTTTGTTGATTTGGTTGCAAAAGTAATTGTGAAATTACAAAAAGAATGTATAAATTTTGTTAAAAGTGTTATTTGTGTAACTTATGTTTCCTTTAATGGATTGGCTATTAGTTTTATATTTACGGAACATTGCTACTGCAAACTGCCTCTTATTTATCAATACCGTGCATCATTCTTTTAATTGGCTTATTAAGACTTAACATTATCAATCCGGCTATAAAAGGAATAATTGTAAAAATGAGGAAAAATCCTGAAAAACCAACACTTTCAGCTATTCCATCAGAATATTCAGCCATAATAGAAGCTAATTTTCCTGCCAATCCAGTAAATACATACCAAATTCCAAACAAGAAACCTAACATTCTTGCAGGTGCTAATTTACTTACATAAGATAATCCTACCGGCGAAATAGCCAATTCTCCCATGGTATGTAAAAAATAGGCTACTAACAACCATATCATACCTACAGAAGCAGTTTCGGCTCCTGCCGGAATACTGGAAGCTCCTATTGCCAGCACACCAAACCCAGCAGCCAATAAGGTTAAACCACCAAAAAACTTTTGTGGACCAGAAAATTTATATTTTTCCCAAAACCTGGAATAGAGTGGAGCCAATGAAATAATAAAAACAGGGTTTAAAATCTGAAACCAGGAAGTGTCTACCAGTGCTGATGTTCCGGTTAATTTATCATAAACTCTATAAATAACCAATCCCCAGATAATGATAAAACTAATCGATGTAAATAAAATGGTTAAAGGATATTTCTTGATGATTGCTTTTCCTAATTTATAAATTACCCAGGTTAAAACCAACATAGGTGCAATGGATAAGATAAAATCAATTATTTTATAGAAAAATCCCCAGTTACCTACCAGGTTTCTATTGGTGTAATCTTTAGCAAAGATATTCATTGTTGTTCCTGCTTGTTCAAAACTCGCCCAGAAGAATATCACAAAAAATGCAATGATAAACACTACTTTTAATCGGTCTCTTTCAATAGTTTGAAAACGTTGTAGTCTTGAAGCTCCCATAATGATAAAAACTACCAAAGATGACAAGAAAAAGAAAGTAGACATATCAACAGAGATTGATGATCCAAAAGCGTTAAAAGAAAATAAGTCTTTTACTAAAAAATGATTTCCTCTGCTTACCACAGAATACAAACCGTCTACAATCCATGAAATTGCTAAAAACCCTCCAATTCCAGTTAATATTTTGTCTTTTTGTGTAAAAGGAACATCTTGTTCTTTTTCTTCTTTGCTTAGATTCTCTACTTTAGGTTTGGGTTCTGAAGCTGCTTTACCAAAAACTTCTCTTGCAAAATAGAATTGTAATAATCCGAAAAACATAAAAATACCTGCTAAGCCAAATCCCCAGGTCCAACTAAAGGTTTCTCCTATCCAACCTACAAGTAAAGTACCAATAAAAGCTCCTGAGTTAACTCCCATATAAAAAATAGTGTAAGCACCATCTTTTTTATCGCTCTGCGGCGGATACATTTTTCCAACAATGGATGACATATTAGGTTTAAACAAACCAGTACCTAAAACAATCAAAAATAACCCTAAATAGAAAACAAATTTTAAATCTATTCCCATATTTATATCAGACACGGCCATAGAAGCATGTCCTAAAGTTATGATAGAAGCACCAACAATAACCGTTTTTACATGTCCCCATTTGTTATCTGCCAGCCATCCCCCCAGTAAAGGCATAAAATAAACCAACATTACATACCATCCGTAAAGTGCATATGCTTCCCCTCGGCTCCAGCCCCAACCATCATCGTCAATCTTAGCGACCAAAAACAAGATCAATAAGGCACGCATTCCGTAATAGGAAAAACGTTCCCACATTTCGGTAAAAAATAATACAAATAATCCTACCGGATGCCCTAAAATTTGGGGCTGATCTTTTTCTAGTGTATAATCAGACATAATAAAAAATTATAATTAAACCATTAATTCTTTCAAACAAAAACAAACTATTATCTACTCTAAAATTATATGCTCATCATCCTCCGCTCCATGGGTAAGATCATGCAATTTTTTACGGAATAACATTACTAGTAATCCAAACAGGATACAAAAAACAGCAATTCCTGTAAAGATAGTGAACTCGCCATATTGTGAAGCAGATTCACCAAGTAAACCTGCAAGTTTATTGCCTATTCCTGTCATTGCAAAGTACACACCCATCATGATAGAAGCATATTTTACCGGTGCAAGTTTTGTAATAAAAGATAATGCCACCGGGGATAAACTCAATTCACCAACTACATTTAAAAAGTAAGCAAAGATGAGCCAATACATAGCAGATGATCCTTCTTCTTCAAATTGTAATGATGCAGCCGACATGAATAAAAATCCTGCTCCCATGATAATCAACCCAACTAGCATTTTAAAAATAGAAGACGCATTTTTCCCTTTTAATTTTCGTTTGGCCCAAAACCGTGCAACTGTTGTTCCTATGATGATGATAAAAAGTGCTGATAAGGACTGGAACCATGATGCAGGTACTTCCATTCCCATAAACATCCTATTGGTTTTTTCCAACGCATAAAGATTTAATAAACCTCCTGCCTGTTCATATGCTCCCCAAAAAACGATTACCAGTAAAAACGAAATAAAAAGTACAATTACCCTATCTTTTTCTATTTTTGTTAGAGGTCTGTTTAATACTTCTTTATCTTCTTTCGATGTTGAATCTCCAATAAAATTACCAACATCCTGTAAGTAAGGTTGACCAAAATAATAAACCAATAAACCTAAAGCCATTCCTATTCCTGCAAGACCAAATCCATAGTGCCACCCAATCACTTCACCTACATAACCTACGATTATACTTGCCAAAAAAGAACCAATATTGATCCCGATATAAAATATAGTAAACCCTTTGTCTCTTCTTATATCTCCCTTTTGATACAAGCTCCCAACCATGGTTGAAATATTTGGCTTTAACATGCCCACCCCAAGTACAATAAGTACTAGTCCGGTGTAAAAAGCCCACATTTCTGTATATGCCAATATACCATGACCAATAACCAATAAGATGCCACCAATAAGAACCGATTTTTTTTGCCCAATAAATTTATCAGCAATAATACCTCCGGGAATAGACATTAAATAAACAAACATGGTGTACCAGCCATATAGCTCAAGTGCCTCAGTATGGCTCCAGCCTAAACCGCTGTTTGCCTCGGTTGTTTTAGAAACCAGATACAAGGTTAGGATGGCACGCATTCCATAATAGGAAAAACGTTCCCACATTTCTGTAAAGAAAAGAACAAACAATCCGGTTGGATGTCCAAATAGTTGGTTTTTAATTAGTTTTTTACCAGTAGCAATATTCAATTTATTATGTTTTAAGACGTTGCTACTTTATCTTTTTTACCTATTACATAATTATATACTAACAAACCAATAACGGTTATCATTCCAATTCCAGCTATTATATACCAAATATTACCAGGATGATAAGTATCCCAAAGAAAATTAGTCATTTGTTCTTGTGACATCTGTAATTTATCTGCAGCCTCAACATAAAAGTCATTCTTAGTAAATCCATTTGAAATTTCAGGTATTTCAATATTTCTCGAGGCTAATTCTCTTCTGATAATTACAACTTTATCAGAGTATTTTTCATACAAATCACCAGTTATCCATTTGGTTAATAAATTTGCAAAAGCAATAGGCAAAAAATAAGTACCCATATATAAAGCTTCTTTCCCTTTAGGGGATATTTTAGCAATATAATCAGAAAATTTAGGGTTTGATGTCATTTCTCCAATAGCAAATATCAAAATACCAAGTACCGTATATAGACTGTTATTGGTATAAAATGAAACACCTATACCAATCATTGCAATGATAATACCTGTCATCATTGCACTAATAGGTTTCCATTTTAAAATAATCATTGAGATACCCATTTGCAGAATAACAATAAAAAATGCATCTAAATTAACAATCATTTCCGGATTAATAGCTCCCTCCTTATTCTTTAAAAATTCAGCTATTGGAGGTAATATTTTATGAAAGAGATCATATACTGGTCTGGTGTTAATCCATTCTTCAATAAATACAGGTAAGGTGTAGAATAATTGGTTGAACATTAACCAAAATCCAACCATTATCAATAATAAAAGAGTAAGCCTCATATCAGATAAAGCCTCCCAAATATTAACTAAAGATTTCCAAATAGTCTTCCCTAACGAATCAGAATTTTTTTCCCGATTGGGCTCTTTGAAAAAGAATATAACAATAATCAAATTTACGACAATTGCTGTTGCCGCCATAAGAAATACAATTTTCCAACCATATTCATCTCTTAATTTTGCAGAAAAAAGCGGTCCAAAAAAACCACCAATATTTACCATCATATAAAAAACACCAAATCCAAAAGAAGAATTCCTTTCATCTGTAGATTTCGTAATAATTGCAGAAGCAACCGGTTTAAACATTGCAGCGCCCACAGCAACAACCAAAAACATAAGAAAAACTGCTGAATAAGAGGTGACTTCACCCATAAAATAGTACCCAATAGCTAATAGTACATAAGCAATTATAAGAGATAATTTATACCCAATTTTATCTGAAATAGCCCCAGTTACGATAGGTAATAAATATAAAATAAAAGTAACATATGACATTATTTCACCTCTTTCAATATGAGAAAACCCCAAAGCACCTTCATCTGTAGAACCTGTTAAATATAATGCCAGTACAGCAAATAAACCATACCATGCCCATCGTTCAAAAAGTTCCATAATGCTTGCCAACCAAAAAGGTTTGGTAAATGATTGTAATAAACCTATAAATCCTAATGATTTTTTTTCTGTACTCATAGTTAAATTGTATTTAAAATATAAACCCTGCTAAAAGTTTTTAGCAGAGTTTTATATTTATTTATATTAATGTATTCATAATTCTTAGTGAATTCCTTTCATTGCCTTATTCAAGAGGGGAGAAATTAAAAATAACAAAATAGCAGAACCAAGCATCACCATCATGATAAATGGATATAATTCAAAATCATATTTTTCCAAAATACTTTTTAACATTCCTGCCAGATAATTACCTGCTGCAAAACTAGCCATCCATAATCCCATCACAACTGAAACCAGTTTACCCGGTGCCAATTTGGTAATCATTGATAAGCCTATTGGCGACAGCATTAATTCACCTAAAGTTAATAGAACATAGACACCAACCAACCAGAAAGGTGAAACTAAATTATCTCCTTCTGCTGCATGTGAAGCTTGTGTCATCACCCAAAAAGCTACTGCTGCTAATGCTAAACCAATAGCAAATTTTATTGGTGTTCTCGGATTCCATCCTTTTTTATCTAAATACAACCATAACCCTGCAAATAAAGGGGCTCCAATAAGTATTACTAAAGAATTTACATTTTGAAACCAGGTTGCCGGCATTTCCCATCCAAACATCATTCTATCGGTATTATTTTTTGCAAATAAACTAAAAGTACCTCCCGCCTGCTCAAATCCGGCCCAAAAAACAATATTAAATAATGCCAGTACAATAATAACAGCCATTCTACTCCATTCTTCAGCTCCATTCGTTCCTTTAGAAATAATATAACCGAGACCCAAAATGATTACGGTAAATCCAACATAAGTTATTATTGTTGTAACAGAATCAGGTAAAAAATCCCAAATATTCATTATTACTATGATAGCTACAACTGAGCCTACAACCCAAATTGCAATATCTCGCCAGTCTTTTGCATTAATTTTATTTTTATCCTTTGGAGTATCCGGTGGTAAACCATAATGCTCTAGCGTTCTTTCTTTTGCATTTAACCAAAAGACACTTATTACCATTCCAATACCTGCGGTTAAGAAACCCCATCCCCAATCTACATTTTCTCCTAATCCACCAGCGATAAAAGTACCTAAAATTGCACCTAAATTAATTCCTAAATAAAAAATATTAAAGGCTGAATCTTTCATCGGGTCATTATCATCATAAAATTCGCCAACCATGGTAGAAATATTTGGCTTGAAAAAACCATTACCAAGAATCAACACTCCCAATCCTAAATGTGAAATAAAAGTTCTAAATTCAGGATCCAAATGGTGCATAAAAGCTCCTGTAGCCATAATAAACTGACCAATGGCCATTACCAATCCACCAATATATACTGTTTTACGTTGTCCTAATAAATTATCAGAGACCCAACCTCCCAAAATTGGTGTTAAGTAAACAAGCCCTGTAAATATTGCATAAATTTCAAGAGCAGAAGCTTCATCTAACCCAAAACCTCCATTAACAACTGTGGCTGTTAAATATAGAACAAGTAACGAACGCATGCCATAGTAACTGAACCTTTCCCACATTTCGGTTGCAAAAAGTGTATAAAGTCCTTTCGGATGAGTTTTTCTAAATTCTAATTCTTTCATATTGATTAATTTTAAAAAGCCGGTGGCTAAGTTAAACTTTTTTTTATTTTATTAACTATTTTTTAACAGTTGTTCCGATTGAGGAATCCATAAATTCAGTCATTTTTTTATAAAGGTGTAACCGTGTATTATTTCCGCTGTAAATTCCATGAGTACGATCAGGATAAACGAAAAACTCAAATTGCTTATTAGCTTCAATAAGTGCATTCGCCATTCTCATGGAGTTTTGTACATGCACGTTATCATCACCTGTACCATGAATCAATAAGTAATCCCCTTTTAATAAATTTGCAAAATTCAAAGGAGAATTTTCATCATAGCCATCTGGGTTCTCCTGTGGTGTTTGCATATATCTTTCGGTGTAAACCGAATCATAAAAACGCCAGGAAGTTACCGGAGCAACTGCAATAGCCATTTTAAACACATCGGCTCCTTTGGTAATTGCTAGACTACTCATATAACCACCATAACTCCATCCCCAGATACCAATTCTTTTTGCGTCAATATATGTTCGATTCCCTAATTCTTTTGCTACTTCTATCTGATCTTCAATTTCATATTTACCCAATTCTTTGTAGGTAATCTTTTTAAAGTCACGCCCCTTAAAACCGGTTCCTCTTCCGTCAATACAAGCAACAATATAGCCTTTATCAGCCAACATATAATTCCAGTAATCTTTTGAATTGTTCCATGTATTTTTAACAGATTGTGACCCCGGACCGGAATATTGAAACATTAAAAGTGGATATTCTTTGTTTGGATCAAAATTCTTTGGTTTAACAATCCACATATTAAATTCACCATTTTTTGTTTTTATGGTAGTGAACTTTTTTTCGGGCAAATTATAATTGGATAATTTTTTAGATAACTTGGTATTGTTTTTAATCTCCTGAATTTCATTTCCTGTTTTGGCATCCACCAAAGTGTAAACAGGAGGTGTTGTAGCACTTGAAAAAGTATTTATAAAATAATTAAAACTATTACTAAAAGCAGCATAATTACTCCCAGTTTCTTTATTTAATTTTTGTTTATTCTTTCCCGAAATATCAATAGAATAGATCCCTCTATTTATCGATCCCACTTCGGTAGACTGGTAAAATATTTTATTTGTTTTAGAGTCAAAACCATAATAACCAGTCACTTCCCAATTTCCCTTTGTAATCTGACGGATCATTCTACCATTTTTATCATACAAGTAAATATGATTAAATCCATCTTTTTCACTTGTCCAGATAAAATCACCATTGTTTAAAAAAGTAATCTCATCTTTCATTTCAATATCCACAAAGGCTTTGTCTGTTTCGTTTAAGATTAATTTGCTTTGAAATGTTTTTCCATTTACAAAAATAAAATCCAAATTATTTTGATGTCGATTCAAAGTAGTTACTGCCAAAGTATTATTTTCATTGGTCCATTGCATACGCGGTATATAGTACTGCTTATTTTTACCTAAATTTATTTTACTGCTTTTTTGAGTATTGATATCATAGATAAAAAGATCAACTTTAGAATTCTTTTCACCAGCTTTTGGATATTTAAAAATCTGCTGACTAGGATAAAGATTCTTTCCGTAAATATCCATTGCAAATTCAGGAACTTCACTTTCATCAAAACGAATAAATGCAATTTTACCTGAATTTCCATTCCATTCAAAACCTCTTACAAAAGCAAATTCTTCTTCGTAAACCCAGTCTGTAATACCATTAATGATCTTATTTTTTTTACCATCAAAAGTAATTTGCCTGGTTTTTGTAGTTTTTAAATCTTTAACATATAAATTATTTTGATATGCAAATGCAACTTTATTTCCATCAGGAGAAAAAGTTGGTTCCATAATTTTATAATCTGCAATTTTTACAAGTTTTTTAGTAGAAATATCGTAAACATAATAATCTCCTATTCTTGAATGTCTAAAAATTCTTTCGATATTATTCCCTATTATAATTTTTGTTTCCTCTTCATTAAAAGTATAATCATCAAAATATTTAATACCAACAAGGTCATTTCCTGAAACAATGGTTTCCACTTTTTCTAAAGTTGCATAACTATATTTATCCAGCCAGGTGCCTTCCTTGTAGTTATTCAAAATGGTATAATAATCTCCTTTTTTCATAGAATGAAAAGATTCCAATCTTTCTGTTTGAAAGGAATATTTTGTCCAAATATCTTCTAAGGTGATTTTTTGATTTTGCGCATACGCTGATGAAGAAAGAATCAGAAATAGAAACAAAAGTCTTTTCATGAAAAGTGAAATTTAAAAAGTTTGCCAAGTTTAATAAAAAATATCCAATATTTTAGTTCATTTTGACTGAATCTTTAAGAGTAACAGCTCTTATTAAAAGCTATGTATTTGATGATTTTTTATTAGAATTTTAAATAATTGTAGAAATTGTAAATATTAGAGGTTTTTATTTAAAAAAAGAGATGTTTAAAGATTTTTCTTTACATTTTTCATTTAATAAATTTCGTTGGTATTGATTATATTTACCATCGAAAAAGATAACTATTTATGTCAAAAACCATAACAGGATTTTCAAAACTGACCAAAGATGAAAAGATCAACTGGTTAGCAAATAATTTTTTTAAAGAATCGGAGAAAGGTGTTTCAATCTTGAAACAGTATGAAAATCAGGACGAAAAATTACAACAATTACATGATGAATTTATTGAGAATACGATATCCAATTTTTATATTCCATACGCAGTAGCTCCAAATTTTATCATTAATGGAAAGCCTTATGCAATTCCAATGGCAATTGAAGAAAGTTCGGTTGTGGCAGCAGCATCCTTAGTTGCGAAATTTTGGAGTACCCGGGGAGGTTTTAAAACCAAAGTAATCTCTACCATAAAAGTAGGTCAGGTTCACTTTATGTACGAAGGGTATTTTGAAACTCTTCAAAAATATTTTCAAAAGAATAAAGACAAATTGATAAAAGCTACAGAATCCATCACAGAAAATATGCGCAAACGAGGTGGTGGAATTGTTGATATTGAACTTCGTGATAAAACGGCCAGATTAGAAAATTACTATCAGCTACATGTTACATTTGAAACTGCAGATAGTATGGGTGCTAATTTTATCAATTCTTGTTTGGAAGCCATTGCCAAGGAATTTAAAAATAATACTTCTGCCGACTTAAAACCAGACATAAATATTGTAATGAGTATACTTTCTAATTATGTACCGGAATGCTTGGTGCGTGCCGAAGTAAGTTGCAAAGTAGAAGATTTTTTTGATGTAAATCCTGAAATATATGCACAAAAATTTGTTCAGGCTATTCAAATTGCAAATATAGAACCATACAGGGCGGTTACACATAATAAAGGAATTATGAATGGAATTGATGCGGTAGTTTTAGCAACAGGAAACGATTTTAGAGCAATTGCTGCCGGGGCACATGCATATGCAGCTAAAAGTGGCACCTATAAAAGTTTAACCAATGCAAAAATAGAGGATGGAATATTTTATTTTTGGATAGAGATTCCTCTTTCACTGGGAACAGTTGGCGGACTTACTAAACTCCATCCTTTAGCAAAATTATCATTAGAGATTCTACAAAACCCTTCTGCTGAAGAGTTAATGCAGATCATTGCAGTAGCTGGTTTGTCACAAAATTTTGCTGCCTTAAAAGCATTGACCACCACAGGAATTCAGCAAGGTCATATGAAAATGCATTTGATGAATATATTAAATCAACTGGAAGCTAATTTACATGAAAAAGAGATTATTGTTAAAAAACTAAAAGGTAAAACGGTCACGCATAATGCTGTTGCGGATGCTTTGCACCAGTTAAGAATTAAAAAATAGAGATAAGGGTTTCTAATAATGGATAGTTTATTGTAAATATAATATCTTTGGGTATTATAAAAGCTATCATCTCCTTAATTGCCTCTTATGTTTCTAAAACAATACAGGTACAACTTGCCAAATAAAAAGTATCTACTTTTCTTTGCCTTAGTTTTTTTTGCTTTCACTTTTTCAATAGGCCAAACTCCTCAGGAACCTATTTGGTCACAATCATCTTCTCCAATTTATTCAAACCTAAAAGATCTTTTTCTTTTTCCAAATCATACTGGTGTTGCCTCAGGAGATCAAATCATTTATCTAGATAAAACTGTTTGGGGAAAAATGAAAATACAACCTCCCAGGCAAGTAAGTTTTATGTATGCTATTGATACTAATTCTATTTTTATTAGTTCTAAAACAAAATTTCAAGATTCAGAAATGTTTTATTGGAACGGAAAATCATGGAAAAATATTGATCATCCGCTTAATTCGATTAGTTCAATGTATTTTTTAGATCGAAATAATGGTGTAATTGCAGGATTAGGTGAAATTGCTATCCTAAAAAATAAAAAATGGAAAATTCTTTCACCTCCAACAATAAAAGACATAGAAAATGTTAAAATAGATCAAAAAGGAATTCTCTGGGCAGCTTCATTCGCAGGTTCTTTATATAAATATGATGGCTTATGGCAAAAGCTAAATAATTCTAATAACATACGTCAGTTAGAATCATTTAATAAAAATATTTATGTTCTTGGTTCTGATTATCTGGGAATTGTAAGAACCGATTCTATTTATAAAATATCTACTTATAAGGAATTAGCTCAAATTAATTCATTTATCATACAGAACGAAACATCCTTTATTGGGGTGGGAAATAATGGATTGATTATTAAATATAAAAATGATAAATGGGAACATATTCATAGTTCTGTAAAAACTAATCTGAATAGTATTAGTATGATTCATAAAAATGAAGGATGGTGCCTTGGAAATGATGGAACTATTTTACATTATTCTAACCAAAAAGAAGAAAATTTCAATACAGAAGAATGGAAAGGTTTTGATAAAACAACCTTTTATGCCTATGCAAAAGTGGTAGATGACGAATATGGGGTAGTGGTTGCTGATTTTGATCAAGATGGTTTACCTGATATTTTTACCTGTGGTTTATTCGAATCAAATCACCTATATATAAATCAAGGAAACAATCAATTTATTGATAGATCTTCACTAAAAGGATTGATTAAAAACAAAGGGGAAAGAGATCTTCATTTAGGAGCTTGTGCTGGTGATCTGGACAATGATGGAGATCTTGATTTATACGTTACCTCTTTGAACGGAACCAATAAAATATTTCAAAATATGGGTGCTCAAGGTTTTATTGATTATTCCACAATTAGTAATGGTATTGGTAATAATGAAGATAGAACAAATGCGTGTATTTTTGGTGATGTTGATAACGATGGGGATCTTGATATATTTATTACAAATGAATACAGCTCAAACCGGTTGTATTTAAATAACGGAGCTTCCATATTTGTAGAGGTTACAGAAAAAATTGGCTTATCAACAGTAAATGGAGGAATGGGATGTTCTTTTGGTGATATTGATGGAGATGGTGATCTTGATCTATTTGTAAGTAATTGGTCCAAAAAGAATATTCTTTACAAAAACCTTTTAAATGAAAAAGGGATACTGTTTTTTGAAAATATTACAAATAAGTCAGATGTGGGAGGAAATGATTTTGATAAAAGTAATGGAGTTGTTTTTAATGATATAGATAATGATGCAGATCTAGATCTATTTGTTACCAATCGTAAAACCTCTAATGCACTTTATCTTAATGATGGAAAGGGTACATTCAAAAATAAAACAGCAGACCTTTTAGGAATTGATTCCTTAAAAAGTTATGGAGCTGTTATTGCTGATTTTAATGGTGACAACCAAAAAGACATCTATATTTCAAATGTAGGAATGAATGTTTTTTATTTAAATAACAATAATACATTTGAAATAAAAACCACCAAATACGGCACAAAAATAAAAGGCTATAGTACCGGTTCGGCCATAGCAGATTTTGATAATGATGGAGATCTAGATATTTATGTAGCCAACTATATTGGTGAAGGAAGTGCGTTGCTGAAAAATAAACTTGATAATAAAAACTATATAAAAATAAAAGTTCAGGGGTTAGAAAATAACAGAAATGGAGTTGGAGCTAAAGTGTATATTTATAAATCAGGAAGTATGGAAAACCAATCTGACCTATTGCATTTTTCTGAAATCAATGGTGGATCAGGATATGTCTCCATGAATGAATTGGTACAAACTATTCAAATTCAGGAAAATGATTTTGTAGATATTAAGGTTATTTTTCCTACAGGAATAATAAAAAAAAGACACCATGTAAAAGTAGGAAATTTAATTACCATTTATGATGTAGAGGGGTTTAGAAAGAAAATATTATTTCTAAAACATTTTTTAGTAAAACAAATTTTAGATCCGCATAAATTATTTGAATTGATAAAATGGTTCTTTGTAATTTTACTTATTGGATATGTCTTATTCTACAGAAATCTAAAACAGAACAAAACTATTTTTAAAAATATAATAATTGCCTTTATTCTACTCTTAATTTATTATTCTCAATATTATTATTTTGAATACAAGAATATTGTATTATCAACCCTTTTACCACTAATCAGCATCATTTTGGCGTTGGTATTAATACATCTGTATAATGAACGAGAACGAATTAAACTGGTTTCTGTTTTTGAGCAAGAACAAATTCGTATAAAGCTTTCTCAAGATTTACATGATGATTTGGCTTCAACAGTTAGTACTATCGGAATATATTTAACCTTGATAAAATATAAAATTGATAAAGGAGAACTGAAACTACATCAGCTTATTGAAAAAAGTGAGGATCTTGTAAGTGAAACAACCTCCTCCATTACAGATCTGATCTGGGCAATAAATCCAAGACCAGAATCCATTGATAACCTTATGCTAAGATTTAGTAAAAATTTTAATGAGCTTTTTAATGAAAAAAATATAGAATTTAATGTTCTAAATAAGCTCCATGAAAATTATATCTTACAACCAAAGATCAAGCAGAATGTATACCTGATACTTAAAGAGGCATTGAATAATATTTTGAAATACGCCAACCCAAAAAAAGTAACTTTAAAAGCCGAAATAAATCAAAACTTTATTTCTATAAGTGTTAAAGACGATGGTGTTGGTTTTAATCTGGAAAAAGTAAAAACCAAAGGACATGGTTTAACAAATATGAAGAATCGAGCAGAAGAAATAGCCGCAAAATTCTCAATAATATCAAAACAAGGAAAAGGAACAATATGCCTGTTGACTCTAAATAAAAAGAAAATAGATAAAAAAAAGAAAATATTTATTTTCAAATAATAACACAAACGTGTCATTGTTTGTTATTTAAAAAAAAAGAATCTTTGTAATACATTATTAACCATGATTCATGTTTCCATCATAGAAGATCACCCTGATTTCCGAAAAGGTTTGGCCTACTTATTAGATGCCTCCGAGGGATTTAAGTGTATTGATACTTTTTATAGTGCAGAAGACGCATTAGATAACCTGTCTGGTGATGAAGACATGATTCTCTTAGATATTAATTTACCACAAATATCAGGTATCGAAGCAATACCAAAAATAAAAATATTATTTCCCGAGTTAAAAATTATAATGCTAACCATATTAGATGATGATCAGACGATTATGGAAGCTATTCTGGCTGGAGCCGATGGATATTTATTAAAAAAATCTTCTCCTACAAAAATTCTAAGTTCTATCAAAGAATGTGATGGTGGGGGTAGTCCAATGACCGCAAGCATTGCAAAAAAAGTTCTTACCCTTTTCAAAAAATATGTTCCCGTTCAAAATAAAGACTTCTCTCTTACTAAAAGAGAAAAGGAAATTTTACATTTTCTGGTTGAGGGTAAAGATAGTTTTAACATAGGCGATAAACTTTTTATTAGTGTTCAAACGGTTAGAAACCATATCAGGCATATTTATGAAAAATTACAGGTTCATTCCAAATCACAAGCAGTTGTTAAGGCCATCAGAGAAGGTTTGGTTTAAGTTTTCATTTATTTCTAAAGTTTTATAGAATCATCCTAATAAAAAAATGACACATCTGTGTTATTGACCTACATCCCCTTTCATTGTATTTTTATTCTGAAATTATATTTAGTTAGGAATGCTATGAATAAAAAAAGTACCCTTCTTTTTTTGGTTATTATTTTTTTGGGAATTAATAGTTTTAAACTAATTGCACAGAAAGATTCTGTTCAGTTAAACAGGAATTTCTATTATCAAATCAAACCATTAAAGTTAGAAAATAATCTGTTGCCAACAAACTTAATGCAGATAAACCACTATATTTCTCCTATTTCACAACCAACGCAGTTCACTAAAGATTACAACTTTAAGTGTCTTACTTATAACCCTGTAAGAGATCCCAGAAGGCTTGTTTATAATACGGGCTTGTGTTTTGGAGCAAGTTTGTTAGATTTTGCTTTTTTATGGTCACTCCCAGAAGAATCTACACAATGGGATAAAGAAAAAATACGAAAAGAAGGGCTTATCAAACAATGGAGTAATAATTTAGATGCCGGACCCGTGTGGGATGAAGATAGTTTCATTTTTAACTGGGTTTCACATCCTTGGGCTGGAGCGGTTTATTATATGAACGCAAGAGGAAGCGGATTTAAAAGATGGGAATCCTTTACTTATTCAGTTTTAATGTCTACACTTTTTTGGGAATTTGGAGTTGAAAGTTTTATTGAAATTCCATCTTGGCAAGATTTGCTCATTACCCCAATTGTAGGTTCTTTGATTGGTGAAGTTTTTTTTATCTGGAAAGGTAAAATTATACGAAATGAAAGAAATATTCTAAATTCTTATTTCTTAGGCAGAGTTACGCTTTTTGTAATGGATCCGTTTAATGAACTTTTAAATATTTTTGGTTATAAAACCAAAAATAAAAAACAAATATACTCTGCCATTTTACCTGTTAGTTATGATTATCACTCAAAAAAACCTGTTTTAGGAATACAGGTCGCCTTTCATTTTTGAATTTTTTAAATCAATTTTTAATATGTATTACAAAAAAAACTATATTCATTTGATGGAATATAATGGAGATAGTTGATTTTTACTATTATCTATAATACTTTAAAATTAGTGTAATCCTGTTTATCCTACAATGACTTAAATGTCTCATTTTTTTATTTTATTTATCCGATAAACATATTTTGAAATGGGACTATCCGTTATAACAGAGAACAAAAAACTAAAAGATAAAACAGTTACTCATAGTGTTGTTGCAGATGCACTGCACACATTAAGAATAAATAATTAAAAATAGGGTTTCCCTATCCTACAATAAATAGATTCTATTTAGAATACTTCTAAATAACGTTAATTATATGTATATTTGGTTTAACAAAATTAACTATCAATTAAAAATGATCTAATCATTCACAAGCTGTGTTTGTAATCTGTTTTTAATTGATTTAACCACTAAAATCAAATAATTATGTCGTTTTTATTACCAAAATTACCCTATGCTTATGATGCCCTTGAGCCTCATATTGATACAAAAACCATGGAAATTCACCATTCAAAACACCATGCAGGTTATACCAATAATTTAAACAATGCCATTGCAGACACAGATTTAGAAGGAAAAACAATTGAAGATATCCTGAATAATCTGGATATGACCAATGCTGCTGTAAGAAATAATGGAGGTGGTTTTTACAACCATGATCTTTTCTGGAAAATTATGTCGCCTAGCGGAGGTGGAGAACCTACCGGTGATGTTGCTTCTGCCATAAATGATGCTTTTGGATCTTATGATAATTTTAAAGATGTCTTCTCAAAAGCTGCTGCAACACGTTTTGGTTCAGGATGGGCATGGCTTTGTGTTCATAAAGGAGGAAAAGTGGAGGTTTGTTCAACAGCTAATCAAGATAATCCTTTAATGCCTGACGTAGATTGTGGAGGAACTCCAATACTCGGACTGGATGTTTGGGAACATGCTTATTATTTAAATTACCAAAATCGTCGTCCGGATTATATCAATGCTTTTTTTAATGTGATCAACTGGGAGGAAGTTTCAAAACGGTTCGAATCTGGTAAGTAAGAGGGTTGTAACTACTTCCTTATACCCCTTTTTAAAGGATTACTTACTCTGATAGATAAATTTGCAGACCTTGGAGAGTGTGTACTACCTCCAAGAGTCTGTTTAAAAAAAATATATACTTTTGAAACCACAAAAAATTGTGGTTTTTTATTTAATTTACTTACTTTGAGCGCAAGAAACATCGCCTTTTTACTGGCCTTTTTAGCATCTCTAATCTATGGGGTCAGTTTCACCATTGCAAAAGATGTAATGCCGCTTTATATCAAACCATTCGGGTTTATTTTTATTCGGGTTCTCGGGGCAACCGCCCTTTTTTGGATTGCTGGTATGTTTGTGAAAAAAGAAAAAATTGTTGTCAATGATTTTCTACGAATCTTTTTAGCATCCATTTTCGGAATTGCTTTAAACATGCTTGCTTTTTTTAAAGGATTGAGTATGACCAGCCCAATCAACGCTTCCGTAATTATGGTTACCAGTCCGATAATTGTATTATCATTTGCTACTGTTTTTTTAAATGAAAAAGCAACTAAAAAAAAAATCGTAGGCATTTTTATAGGAATGGCAGGTGCTGCTTTATTAATTTTATACGGACAAACTTTTCATTTAGGAGATAGTGAAGTTTTGGGTAATTTTTTGGTTATGGTCAATGCTACATCTTATGCCTTATATTTAATCTTGATCAAAAACCTATCTAAAAAATACCACCCATTAACCTTTGCAAAATGGTTGTATTTATTTGGGTTTATTATGGTCATCCCATTTGGACTACAAGATTTTAAGGAAGTAAACTGGTCAAACATACCTCAAAATGCACTTTTTAGTATTGCATTTATTATTGTATTTACTACTTTTTTAACCTATTTATTCAATCTTTTGGCTATACGAAAGCTAAAACCTACAACACTTAGTATTTTTATTTATTTACAGCCCGTAATAGCCAGTACTTACGCCTTGATTGTTGGCAGTGATACTTTAAATTTTATAAAGATTATGGCAACAATACTTATTTTTATTGGTGTGTTTTTGGTTACACGTAAACCTAAAGAAAAAACTGTATAAATCCATTTTACAATCAATTTTTGATGTTGATCAAATAGATTAACTTTGCACACTTTTAAAAATTATTATGATAAAATCAATGACAGGGTATGGCAAAACGATCATTCAATTGCCAGCAAAAAAAATCACTATTGAAATAAAATCTTTAAACAGCAAAAATATAGATTTGAATACTCGTTTTCCTGCTATTTACAGAGAGAAAGAAATATTTATCAGAAGAAAAATTGCAAAACAGTTAACAAGAGGGAAAATTGATGTTTCTCTTTATATAGAATCCACAGGAGAAGAATCAACATCTAAAATCAATAAAGATATCGTTTCTAATTATATGCAACAATTAAAAGATATTGATCCGGATGCTAATCACTTATCCATTGTTATGCGTTTACCGGATGTATTAAAAACAGAAAGAGAGGAACTTGATGATGCAGAATGGATGGAAATTGAAAAAGGCATTGATAAAACGATCGTTCTGCTGGAAGAATTCAGAAAAGACGAGGGGGAAGTTTTAAAAAGAGATTTTGTTTTAAGAATCGATTCTATCAGGAAAAATTTAAAAGGAGTAATTCTTTTAGATGAAGAAAGGCTTGTGGTTGTTAGAGAAAAACTTTTAAAAGCTATTCATGAATTGGAAGTAACTGTTGATGAAAATCGTTTTGAACAGGAACTGATCTATTATCTTGAAAAACTGGACATTACAGAAGAAAAAGTAAGATTGGTCAATCATTTGGATTATTTTATAAAAGAATTGGATGGTACTGTTTCCAATGGAAAAAAACTAGCATTTATCTCACAGGAAATTGGCAGGGAAGTGAATACGATAGGCTCAAAAGCTAATTTTGCACCCATGCAAAAACTGGTTGTTCAAATGAAAGATGATCTGGAGAAAATAAAGGAACAACTCCTAAATGTTTTATAACAATGGAAACAAAATCGGGTAAACTTTTTGTTTTTTCAGCGCCATCAGGTTCTGGTAAAACAACTATTGTGCATCATCTTTTAGATCGGGAAGAATTAAATCTTGATTTTTCTATTTCAGCAACCTCCCGGCCAAAAAGAGGAAAGGAAATAGATGGGAAAGATTATCATTTTATCCATCTGGATCAATTTAAAAAACAAATCAAAAATAATGATTTTGTAGAATGGGAAGAGGTTTATCAAAATAATTTTTACGGTACATTAAAATCAGAAATTGAAAGAATATGGGCTGAAGGAAAACATGTGATCTTTGATATTGATGTTGTTGGAGGAATGAGAATTAAAGAACAATTTCCTGATAAAACTCTGGCTATTTTTGTGCAACCACCCTCTATTGAGGAAATGGAAAAAAGATTGAGAAATAGAAAAACAGATACCGAAGAAAAAATACAAGAACGCGTAGCAAAAGCAGAAAGAGAATTGAAATTTGCAAAAGATTTTGATGTTGTTTTGATAAATGATAAACTGGAAGCTGCCAAAAAAGAAGCCGAACAATTGGTAAGTAACTTTATTGATATAGCATGAATATTGGTCTTTATTTCGGAACTTTTAATCCCATTCATGTGGGGCATATGATCATTGCAAATCATTTGGCAGAATTTTCTGATCTGGATGAAGTTTGGTTTGTAGTTACACCGCATAATCCTTTTAAAAAGAAAAACACTTTATTAGCTGATAATCATCGTTTTCAAATGGTACGAATTGCTACTGAAGATTATCCAAAATTAAAACCTTCGAATATCGAATTCGGATTGCCACAACCAAATTATACGGTAAATACACTTACCCATTTGTACGAAAAATACCCACAACATCATTTTTCTTTAATCATGGGAGAGGATAATTTACAATCCTTTCACAAATGGAAAAATTATGAAACCATTCTTGAAAATCATCAACTTTATGTGTATCCAAGGGTTTATGAAAATCACAATAAATCTAAGTTTCACGATCATCAAAAAGTACAGTTTGTCAATGCTCCAATCGTTGAAATATCATCTACATTTATTAGAAAATGTATAAAGAATGGTAAAAATATAACACCTTTGTTACCAAAATCAGTTTGGATTTATTTAGATGAAATGAATTTTTATAAATAATTTTGTCATTCTAACAAACACCATGAAAACTTTACTCAAGTTTCGCACTTCCACAAGCCTTGTAAAATATAATTTTCAAAACTTATAATTGGTGCTAAATTATTCAATTTAATTAGATTTGGTCATGGTT
>JADGEA010000223.1 GCA_016744615.1 Flavobacteriaceae bacterium | reverse complement strand
ATCAAACCTTTTCTCAGTAAGAGATTTTGAATTTTTATAAAAGTAGAGAGCGAATGTCCAATTTAATATTCGAAGACTAATTTCTTGACTACATTTATAGTTAGGGCCTTGGTTTATTGGGTTTTTATCAATAAAACTTTCCATTTCAATGAAGATAAATTCTGAATTGTCTTGATTAAAATGATAATCGTATCGTATCACATCATATAAAAACCCAAATCGAGCCTTTTCCCAAACATATTTTATATCTCCTGCTTCTTTAGAAAGGTCTTGAATTTCTGACCAATGCTTTAAAATGTCATATTTAAATCCAGTATCTGGGTTCGTTATCCAATCATAATCTTTACCTAAATTAAATTCGGTAGAAGAGAAAAAAGTAAAAACACCTTGCTTAAGTTTTAAAACTTTAGCTTCTAATAATTTTGAAGGTTGGGTTTTAAAATTTAGTTTTTCTCTAGATTCAAAAAAGAATATTGGTGTATTATCTCTCCATGTTTTTAAACTAATAAATTTCTTGTTTACAGGATTTGTTAGGAATCTTTTTTTATGTATCCCTAATTTGGATTCTAAAGCATATTGTACACGAAAAGCTACATAGCGAAGCCCCATGTTTTGAAACAGGTCAATATATTAGTTAATTTTATTCAAAAAATATTTAAGTATTATTTATAATGGAATGTAAAACCACCCCGTCTTTTCCTGTGGAAAATCCACCCCTCCTTAAAAAAGGAGGGGAACCATTCTCGTGTTCCTAATAGTATATTTATAAACGTATCAACTCTCCTCCTTTCAAGGAGGAGTACTGCGAAGCAGGGAGGTGGTTAAACTGTCTCCCAACCGTCTATTTTTAAGCTTTCAATAGCCATAAAACTTGCTCTAGTAACATTAATCAACTCTTCATAAGGAATTAGAGCTACTCCATTACCTGTATTCGCTTGATCTACTATTTTTTTAAACTGATAAATTTCTTGTTTACAGGATTTGTTGGGAATCTTTTTTTATGTATCCCTAATTTGGATTCTAAAGCATATTGTACACGAAAAGCTACATAGCGAAGCCCCATGTTTTGAAACAGGTCAATATATTAGTTAATTTTATTCAAAAAATATTTAAGTATTATTTATAATGGAATGTAAAACCACCCCGTCTTTTCCTGTGGAAAATCCACCCCTCCTTAAAAAAGGGGGGGAACCATTCTCGTGTTCCTAATAGTATATTTATAAACGTATCAACTCTCCTCCTTTCAAGGAGGAGTACTGCGAAGCAGGGAGGTGGTTATTTTTTAAACTGTCACCCAACCACCTGTTTTCAAACTTTCAATAGCCATAAAACTCGCTCTGGTAACATTAATTAATTCTTCATAAGGTATTAAGGCAACCCCTTTGCCTGTATTCGCTTGATCTACTATTTTTTTAAACTGATTTCGATGTCCTTTGTCTAATTTGGTTTTTAATTTATTGAACCCTTTAAAACCATATCCTGAGGTTTTCATAAAATTATCCATGACCAAGGTTCTTTCTTGACTATAGACTTCCAATCTTTCCTTAGAATAAGCCTTTGATCCATTTGAATAGTAATTGATGACTCCTGTAGATCCATTTTCTAATTTTAATAAAATAGAAGCGCTATCTGTATTTTCTTGAGGATTTTCTCCCATTGCATTCATGCAAACTGCTTTTATTTTACTTCCCGATAAAAAGACAATTAAATCCATATAGTGACAAGCTTCTCCTATTATTCTCCCACCACCAACTAGCATATCATGCACCCAAACATTGGCTGGTATCTCACCTGCATTCATGGTCGCAATAATATTCATTTGTGAACTTCCTAATAAGGATTTCATTTTATCAATATGTGGAGAAAATCGACGGTTAAAACCAATCATTAAGCTTCCTTTGCTTTTTTTATAGGCCTCTTCGATTAATGACAACTCTTCTAAATTGAGAGCCAAAGGTTTTTCTACAAATACATGCTTGTCTTTTTCCAAGGCTTTTACAACCATGGAAGCGTGCAAATTATGACGGGTTGTAATCATCACAATATCTACATTTTTATCTTCTAAAACCTCATCATAATCTGTACTGCTTTTTGCAATATTGTGTTTTTGAGCCAAAGCAGTACCGTTAACTCCTCCTGCAGAAACAATATGCTGAATATCAGCATTCGTATTTTTAAGTGCAGGAAGCATAGTCATTTTTGAAAAGTTACCTGCTCCAATAATTGCAATTTTACCCTTTGATTGTGATATTTCTTTTGTTGCAACAACTATGGAATGTTCAGGTTTGTTATCTTCACTATATTTTAAAATAGATGCTATTGATTTTGAATTTCCAATATTGCCGTAAATCTCTAGGTAGTTTTCAATTTCAATTGTTTCTGTAATTAAATTTTTAACCTTTAATCTACCTGTTGCTATTGCATTTAATACGGTTTCAAAGTTTCGCTTTTCAGTCCATCTTACAAATGCCAATGGATAATCTATTCCTTTTTGTTCATAATTATCATCATATCTACCAGGTCCATACGAGCAAGAAACTTGAAAACTCAATTCTTTTTCATAAAACTCAGCTCTAGATAAATTTAAACCAATGACACCAACTAAAATTATCCTTCCTCGTTTACGACTCATATTGGCAGCATCTGAAACAATATCATTACTCTTGGCAGAAGCTGTAATGATAACGGCATCAGCTCCAATACTATTTGTTCTATTTTGAACAAACTTAACTGGGTTATCTCCTTTTGCAGGATTAAAAGCAATAATTCCTTTTTCTTTAGCTATTGCCACTTTTGCATCATCTAAATCATAACCAATTACTGTGCATCCGTTGGCTAAAAGCATTTCTGCGGTTAGCAATCCTATTAAACCCAAACCAATAACAACGACTGTCTCTCCAAAGGTTGGATTTAAAAGACGAATACCTTGTAATCCAATTGCTCCAATTACAGTAAATGAAGCTTCTTCATCCGTTACATTATCTGGAATGTGAGCCACTAAATTTTGAGGAATAGCAACAAACTCCGCATGTTGACCATTCGAAGCAACGCGATCTCCAATTTTAAAATCCTTTACACCTTCTCCTACTTCAATTACTTTTCCTACATTACAGTATCCCAAGGGTAATGGTTGTTCTAATTTATTAAAAACAGTCTCTAAAGTTGGCATTAAACCCTCTGCTTTAATTTTGTCCAAAACCATTTTAACTTTATCTGGTTGTTGCCGTGCTTTTTGAATTAAAGAGGCTTTTCCAAATTCAACTAACATACGTTCCGTTCCCAAAGAAACCAAGCTACGTGTTGTTTGTATTAAAACTTGTCCTTTTTTAACCGTTGGTGATGGCAATTCAGCCAACTCGGTAATACCTGTTTTAAAGGATTGCAATATTTGTTTCATTATTGGTTATTTGTAATTGGTTAATGGTGATTTGCTATTAGTAGCTGCTATTTCCTAATTACTATTCACTAATTTATTACTCTCAGCAAACTATAGCTCTTAATTATTGTTTAATGGATCTGATTAGACCTTGTAGCATTTTTGAAATACTTTCTAATTCGCTAATTAATTCTTTAAACTTTTCCTTCTCTAAATACTTCAGATTTTCAGATATTCGTAATTGAGTATCTACTTCTGAAGCACTTGAAAGTGAATAATACAAAAATTGTATAAATTCCTTTGTGTGATTTCTAGCTGCACCTTCTGCAATATTTGAAGAAATAGAAACTGAAGCTCTTTTTATACCGATTTAACATCACAATGTCGTATTGAAATTGTTTAATTTTCACAATATTTTCGTTAAAATAGTTGACTATAACTAAGGCTATACTAAAATATTTTGCCTCAATCTTGCAAAAATTAATTCAATTCAATTACACGACATCATAAAATTAAATTGATATTATTTGATTAGTTAATCCATAAAGTTCATTTTTTGGGAAATTATTTGTGACTAAATAAACTGATGTTACAAAATCAAGAGATTTCTTCCAAACTTTTAAATCTTTATGTGTTTTCATGTATTATTGGTGATAAGTAATTTCTAATTGGTGATTTGTTGTTTGGTGTGACTACTAATTACTACTAATTACTATTCACTATTACGGTTTTAAGAAATTTTTATTTCCCCGACGCTTGCGTCGAGATAAAAAATGGAATTTCTATTTAATACCTCGTACCCTTATCGAGGTTATTTATTTTTTTATTATCAATACAAAAAACCAAATAGCCATAAAGGTATTTTATTTTTGTATCCTATTTCTATATCATCTGCCGCTACAAAAGAATTTTCTATTGTTTCAATTTGCTTATTATTTTTATTTTTTCCACCCACCTCAAATAAATAATTTTCATCAATATAAAAATCACCTAATTGAGGATAGGTTACTTGATGATTTTGAGATAATTGGTTTAAAAAAAAAGTTTCTCTTACACTTCCTATATTTTGAGTTGCATATTTTATGGCATATAAAAAATTTGTATTTTCCAAAAATATTTTCTCTGGTTTTTGGAGCAAACTAACTCCAAAAGAATCTTTATGCAACATTTTAAATACACCTGCATCACTCAAATAAATTAAATATTCAAGTAGTGTTTTACGTGTGGTTTGTATTTTATTTGATAATGCCGATATATTAGGTTTAAAAGGAGCTGATTGACTAATAATAAATATTAGTTGTTTTATCTTATTTACTATTGAAATATCTGTATTTCGCAATAAGGGCAATTCTATTTCAACAATCATGTTAATTATTTCTTGTAACCTTTTATAATACAAAAAATCATTGTTATCGTAAAAGGGAAAGTATCCTATTTTTAAGTAATTTTTAAACTCTTTAATTGGCTTTATTTCTTTGATAATCGATATCGCTATTTCTTCATGATTTTTTAAGATTTCATTTAAGCTCAATTGCTTAAATGTTGTACCTAAATTTAAATTCAAATACTCTCTAAAAGACAAACCTTGCATATTAAAAACCAAAGCCCTTCTACTCAAATCGCTACGAGAATTCAGAATTTCTAATAAAGAGGAACCTGTAAAAGTAACTTTAAGTTTTGGATAGGTATCATAAATATTTTTTAAGCTAATCGACCAATTTTTATACTTATGAACTTCATCAATAAATAAATGTTCTCCTCCATTATTTACAAAATTCTCAGTAAAAGTAACCAAATCATTTTCTGAGAAATACAAATCATCTAATGATATATATATTGCTTTATCCGATAAATGGTATTCTTGCTTTATATATTGTAGCAATAAGGTAGTTTTACCAACACCTCTTGCTCCTTTTATACCTATTAATCTTTCTTGCCACGGTAGTTGATCTAACAAATATCTTTTAAATGTTAAACTTGTATTGTTTACAAAATGGATATGTTTTAATCTTAGTTTTTCCAATTTTTAATATTTGTATTCTGCAATATGCAAATATATACATTTTTTGTATATTTCAAGATACAAAATGTGTTTTTAATACTTCATAAAAATTTCTTGAAATAAATTTTTCGTTAATACTTCTTTCGTTTATATCATTTAAAAAATATTTATCAGAATCAATTTCAAAAATTAAAGCATAGAATTCACTTATAAAATATCGTGTTGCTTTCCCTTTTCCTTCTACTAATATTAAGTTCTCTGTAATTAATTTGGTTAAAATTCTCTTTACAGTAGCATAACTTATATCAAAATTTAATCCGTCATGAATTTCTTTTGATGAAAGCAATAAATTATTTTTAAGAAGTTTAAGAATCTCTTGCTCTTTACTGTTAATCATTTTTTTACTTTTAAGCTCATTAACAAAGTAAATATAGCTCAAAAAAGCATTAATTGAGCTTTAAAATTAGTTTTTGTGAGCTTTATAGATGTGTGAATTCACTTAATTGATATGATTGTCTAAAAAATAATATTTTTTATGGCAAATGTTCTAAAACCGCCCCGTCCTTCGGACACCCCTCCTTAAAAATGAGGGGAACATTCTCGTGTTCCTAAATAGTGATTCATAAAACGTATCAACTCTCCTCCTTAAAAGGAGGAGTCCCCAAAGGGGGAGGTGGTTTTATTCTTTAAATTCATTCTTTATCGCATTCATAACAATGTCTTGCTGTTCTAAAACCATTTTATTTTCAAATCTCAAAACTTTTATATC
>JADGEA010000222.1 GCA_016744615.1 Flavobacteriaceae bacterium | reverse complement strand
GGCTTCGTATCTGGTGACTTTTCAAATGCTCCAAGAATATCTAGTTTTTCGGATCTCATATAATCAAAAGCATTTTTTACATTTTTGCTTTTAATCTTTGCTACAAAAATTCCAAGGTCACCAAGTTGTGGTTTAAATTTTGGCTTTTCAGGTTTTTTACCGGTATGCTGCCAAATCTCCAACCCTCCTCCTGATTGCATATTCATTGCCAATACAGCATATCTTTTACGTGTTTTTCCTTCGGTATAGTGTAACATCAATTTTGCGATGGCTTCATCTTCAAATACCCGAATATCCATTCCGAAATATTGGTGATACCATTTCCATGCTGTCTGTACATCTTCCACTCCAACACCAATTTGTTGGATACCCGTTATTTTTTTATGCCTCATTTATTACCAGATTGTAGTATGAAATTATTGTTAAAAATAATCAATTCAATGAAAAAAAACACTTTCCTGAAAATAATTATTAATAATCATCTAAAATGCAGAAAAAATAGGCTAGTAAAAGTCTGAAATATGATTAAAATTGATTGGCTTTCAATATCTTTTTCTTAAACGTATCCATATCACAATTAATAATGTCTATTTGTATAGCTGTATCTACAATTTTATCTACATTTTGTATTGGGAAAGCCAATCCGGCAGCAATTCTTCTTAAAACAGAAATTTCTTTGGTTTGAGGTTTGTGATCAACAGAAACCATTTTTAATAAGTCATAAAATCTTTCAATTCGTTCTTCACAATCTAAATAAGCGAGTGTTGGTGTTTTTTCTGGACTCTTTATAATCTTTTTAAACTTTTTATCACTAATGTTATATGCCTTGGCAATTTTTTTGAGAAGTTCTAACTCGTGAGGCGTAATTATTTTATCTGATTTTGCAACTTTTACCATATTAGCAAAATGACTAATATTACGCTTTAGACCAATACTCATATATAAATCTGAAATTCCCATAATTTATGTTTTTGAAGTACTTCTAAAGATACGAAATAATTCATTAGAAGATTTTTTTTGTCTTAAAAAGATAGTTTATCCAAATTTTGAAAGAAGATAAGGTAACTATAACCTAAAATAATAGGATAAACATATATTTGCAAAAAATAAATCTATTGAGCAGACAAAAGATTGTTGACCTATACCAGCATTTTGATAAAGTAGATCAAATTGTAAAAGCATTAAAAAAAGAAAAGAACCAAATAGAAATTTCTAATTTGGTAGGATCGTCATTGCCCTTTGTGGTCTCCTCCGTTTTTAAAAAACTTGAAAACCCTTTTTTACTGATCTTAAATGATAAGGAAGAAGCCGCATATTATTTAAATGATTTGGAGCAATTACTAGGAGTTCATCAAAAAACAAATAGCAGACATGATGTGCTTTTTTATCCCGGTTCTTACCGCCGTCCGTATCAAATTGAAGATACCGATAATGCTAATATTTTACTTCGAGCCGAGGTTTTAAACCGAATTAATTCGCAAAAAAAACCAGCCATTATTGTCACCTATGCAGATGCTTTATTTGAACAGGTGATCACAAAAAGTGAATTAAAACGAAATACCTTAAAACTAAATGTTGGCGAAGAGCTTTCTTTGGATTTTATCAATGAAATGCTGCATGAATATAACTTTAACAGAGTTGATTTTGTAACAGAACCTGGAGATTTTGCTGTGCGTGGAGGTATTATTGATGTGTTCTCCTTTTCAAATGATGAACCTTACCGGATCGAATTTTTTGGTGATGAGGTGGATAGTATCAGAACTTTTGATATTGAAACCCAGCTTTCTATTGAAAAATTGAAACGAATCCAGATCATGCCCAATGTGGAGAATAAAATGCTGGAAGAAAAACGAGAGAGTTTTTTAAAATATATTTCTTCAAAAACAGTCATTTTTGCCAAAGATCTTGAACTAGCTAATGACAGGTTGAACAAACTCTTTAAAAAAGCAGAAGAGGCATTTCAAAATTTAACCGGTGAATTAAAAAGAGCCAAACCCGAAGAATTATTTTGCAATGGAGAAATGATCTTACAGCAATTTAATGATTTTAGTTTGGTAAAAACAGGGTTTACTTCTGTAAAAGATCAAAGTTTTAATATATCATTTTCAACTATTCCGCAACCTTCGTTTAACAAACAATTTGATTTATTGATCGAAAATTTTAGCAAGAACACACAAAATGGTTTTACCAATTATTTGTTTTGTGATAATGAAAAACAGGCAAAACGTTTTCACGATATTTTTGATGATGTTGAAGAAGAGGTACAATACAAGACCATTACATCACCATTGTATCAAGGTTTTGTTGATAAGGATCTGAAAATTGCATGCTATACCGATCATCAAATTTTTGAGCGCTATCATAAATTCAGGTTGAAAAGTGGTTTTGCCAAAAAACAGGCGATTAGTTTAAAAGAGTTGACCCATCTGGAAATAGGAGATTATGTTACACATATTGATCACGGGATTGGAAAATTTGGGGGACTTCAAAAAATAGATATAGAAGGGAATAAGCAGGAAGCCATTAAATTGATTTATGGTGAACGAGATATTCTTTATATCAGTATCCATGCATTGTACAAAATTTCTAAGTACAGCGGCAAGGACGGAAAAGCACCAAAAGTGCATAAACTGGGATCTAATGTCTGGAAAAAATTAAAACAAAAAACCAAGGCCAGAGTAAAACATATTGCCTATAATTTGATAGAATTATATGCCAAACGGAAATTACAAAAAGGCTTTTCATATAGTAGTGACAGCTATATGCAACATGAGCTGGAGGCAAGTTTTATTTATGAAGATACGCCTGATCAATTCAGTTCAACGCAAGATGTAAAAGCAGATATGGAGAAAGATCGGCCTATGGATAGACTGGTTTGTGGTGATGTAGGTTTTGGCAAAACAGAAATCGCTATTCGTGCAGCGTTTAAAGCAGTAGATAACGGTAAACAGGTTGCTATCTTAGTACCAACCACTATTTTGGCATTTCAGCATGCAAAAACGTTTAGAGAGAGATTGAAAGATTTTCCGGTAACGGTTGAATATTTAAATCGTTTCAGAACCACAAGGCAACGTAATGAAGCCCTTAAAGGACTTTCAGATGGAAGTGTTGATATTGTAATTGGTACACATCAGTTGGTAAATAAGAATGTAATTTTTAAAGATCTTGGCTTATTGGTTATTGATGAAGAACAAAAATTTGGTGTTGCTGTAAAAGACAAACTTAAAACGCTTAAAGAAAATATTGACACATTAACCTTAACGGCAACTCCAATCCCGAGAACATTGCAGTTTTCACTGATGGCTGCACGGGATCTGTCGGTAATCAAAACTCCTCCGCCAAATCGTCATCCTATTGAAACAAATGTCATCCGCTTTAGCGAAGAAATAATTCGTGATGCTATTCGATATGAAATTTCACGTGGGGGTCAAACCTTTTTTATCCATAACAGAATTGAAAATATAAAAGAAGTTGCCGGATTGATACAGCGTTTGTTGCCGGATGCTAAAATTGGGATTGGCCATGGGCAAATGGATGGTAAAAAACTGGAGCAATTGATGCTTGCCTTTATCAATAATGAGTTTGATGTGCTGGTTTCTACCACTATTGTGGAAAGTGGTTTAGATGTTCCGAATGCAAATACCATTTTTATTAACAATGCAAATAACTTTGGATTGAGCGACCTGCATCAAATGCGAGGTAGGGTAGGGAGATCCAATAAAAAAGCATTTTGCTATTTTATAACACCTCCATATCATATGATGACTGATGATGCACGAAAAAGAATTCAGGCATTAGAGTTACATTCTGATTTGGGAGATGGGATCAATATTGCCATGAAAGATCTTGAAATTCGTGGTGCAGGAGATCTTTTGGGTGGAGAGCAAAGTGGTTTTATCAACGATATTGGATTTGAAACCTATCAGAAAATTTTAAATGAAGCCATTGAAGAATTAAAGGAAAATGAGTTTAAAGATCTGTATAAAGAAGAAAATGATAAGCCAAAAGATTTTGTTAGAGAGGTGCAAATTGATACTAATTTTGAGATTTTGTTCCCTGATGATTATATCAATAGTATTACCGAAAGGCTGAGTTTGTACAAAGAATTAAGTGAACTAAAGACCGAAGAAGAATTGTTGAGTTTTGAGCAAAAACTGATTGATCGCTTTGGCGGATTACCAACACAGGCAGTTGACCTCCTAGATAGTGTTCGTGTCAAATGGCTTGCTAAAAATCTTGGTTTAGAGCGTGTTATTTTAAAACAGAAAAGAATGGTTGGTTATTTTATTTCCGATCAGCAAAGTGATTATTATCAAAGTGATATTTTTAGAAATTTTTTGACCTATGTGCAAAAAAATAATAAAATGTGTGTGATGAAGGAAAAAGAAACAAAAAAAGGTTTGCGATTATTGATTACTTTTATTCGAATTGATTCTGTTAAAAAGGCATTGTCAGTCCTTAAAAATATTTAATGAAGAATCAACGTTTTAAGCAGTTATTCGAGCTTGTTCTAGCAACCCTGTTTATCAGTACTTCAGGAGCTTTAGGTAAATTTATTGATATGCCACCACCGGTTACGGTTTGGTGGCGATCGTTTTTAGCAGCCATATTTATCTATATTTTTATCAGATTTAAAAAGATCTCTTTACGAATTGATTCTAAACGTGATCTGTTTATTTTCATATTAAGCGCTTTGTTTATGGGCGTTCACTGGATCACCTATTTTTATGCTTTAAAATTTTCAAACGTAGCATTAGGAATGCTTTCTTTATTTACTTACCCGGTGCTTACAGCATTGCTAGAGCCTTTATTTTTCAAGGTGAAATTGAATTTTTTTCATATTTTTTTGGGATTAATCGTTTTGTTGGGAATTTATATACTTGCTCCCGATTTCGACCTGCAAAGTACACAGGTAAAAGGTATTTTATTGGGAGTTATATCTGCTTTGTTTTATTCGATGAGATTGCTATTGTTAAAAAAGTATACCGATAAGTATCATGGATCTATGCTTATGTTTTATCAAATTTCAATTTTAAGTATTGTTATGTTACCTGTAATTTTTACGATGGACACATCGGGAATTCAAACACAATTTACTGCAGTTTTATTACTCGCATTATTGACCACAGCCATTGGCCATACCTTATTTTTGCATAGTTTAAAATATTTTTCGGTAGGTACAGCAAGTATCATTAGCAGTATTCAGCCTATTTTTGGAATCATTATTGCTTATCTTTTTTTAAATGAAATCCCTACCTGGAATACCTTTTGGGGAGGTTTACTAATACTTTCAACAGTTGTGATCGAAAGTATTCGATCTCAAAAAAGCAGATAGAAAATTATGGTTCTCACATATAATGGATCATTGGTTAAGAGATGTATTTTTTCTTTAACCTATTAAAAATCATAAATTTAAGGGATAATAATGCAGCTAATGATTTATATTCTAAAGCTGTATTTCTATCAAGTAAACAGTACCTTTCAAAAGCTAGATCTTTTAAAAAACAGTTGATTTTATTGATTCATAATGAGAGAGTGAAAATTTATTCCATATCCATCTAAAACACATTATTTTTCCATCCCTTTTTTTATACTTGTTAATAAAAATAGCAATTTATCTCCTAGAGACTTTTTTTAAGTGTATCCGAAGGCAATTTTCCAAAACTATTTTTATAATCTTTATTAAATTGCCCCATATGCCAAAACCCACTGAGCTTTTTTTTGTTTTTGTACGATTTACTAAATGTTACTTTTGATGGAGTTTTTCTTAATAAATAGCCTAAGTTAAAAACAGCCAGCCGATAAACATCACCACTAAAATCCCTGTAAGTCCTTGAAGCAATGTTGAAATCGTTTGGCTTTTTAAAGCAGTAGCAGTATCCATTTCAGTAAATTGTGCTACTACCCAAAAAAAGCTATCATTTAAATGAGAGACTGTCATTGCTCCGGCTCCTATGGAAAGAACGCTTAATGCACGACCAAGATCTGAATCTAAACCAAAAGATGGTAATATAGGAGCTATAATAGCTGCTGTAGTAATTATAGATACCGTTGATGATCCTTGGGCTGATTTTAAAATTGCTGCAATTAAAAAAGGTAAAAATAAACCTAAATTATAACCGGAAAAAGCATCTCCAATGATATCTCCAATTCCTGTGGCACGT
>JADGEA010000221.1 GCA_016744615.1 Flavobacteriaceae bacterium | reverse complement strand
CAACGGATGGCGGTATGAAATCGTTGGGGATTGCGGGCTACTTTCCTGTCCAGTTACACCGAACTTAATGCGGGGCAGAATGCCTACATAACCACTTAAACCCCAATGTTTTATACCGCGTGTTGGCATTAGTACTTTTTAATCATAGCTATATAAAAACGTCCGATAAACCTTTCCTTTATGATTCAACGTCACTTCTTTAATCAATCTGCCTATGGAATCAAAATCGTACGTTGTCGTATTATTTTTAACACTAAAAGATAAATCTTCAGTCAAAGGATATTCGTTGCTTTCAATTGTTTCTTTGATTAGCTGTCCTTTTTCGTTATAAATAAAATTTGTCTCCTCTCTAAGTTTCCCCAAAATCCGAGTAACATTTATTAAATTCCCTTCATTATCATAGTTGTAATTTCCTATCCAGGTAGTGTCGCCATTTTTAATATCAAATTCTTTGGTAATCAATTGCTCATTGTATGAATACTCTCTCCAAATCTCGTACTTATCGCCTTGCATGTTTGAACCTCTATCAACTAATTCTCTGGATAATTTACCGCTCTCATTATAAAACTTAACCTGCTCAAATTTTGCAGTATCCAAATCAACGGCCTTTTCTAAAGTTCTATATATCCCAATCAAGTTTTTGGTATCATCGTAAATCATTAAATCTCTCCAACCAATCTCACAATTATACATTCGGCAATTATACTTTTCAGTCAAATCACCCACTGAATCATAGTAATATTTTATCCTATACTCATGACCAACTTGTTCTATCAGTTGTCCCGATTGAGTAAAGAATTTATAATTAATTGCATTCTCTGGAGTCATATCGTTTCCAGAATATTTTACTTCTCTTGTCTCATAGTCGATATATTCACTAAAATCTGGAACATATAAAACTTGTCTTGAACAACTAAATTGAATCAAAATCAAGAATGTTAATATTTTATGCAGTGTTCTCATAGTATTAATGCCAACGGTTTGGCTAAGATTTGTAGCGGCTAAACTAAGCTCTTATTTTCCGCTATTAAATTACTTTTATAAATATACAAACCCCTTTGGTTTAAGCCAAAATTAGCTATAAATTTTTAGCCGTTGTTAGCAACTGTTCAAATTTTCACAGTTCTATTTTCGGTTATAAACTGAATTTTTGGTGTTTCCGATAAGCTAGTAAATAAGCTCTTAAATAGTTTTGAAAATTCTTTTCCGTTTCAATTACGTTCAGTTTTTCCCTTATAGTTGCTAACGTTAGATGTATAGCGCGTTGGGCGATTTAAATTGGTAAAATCTTTCAATATAGTACTGAGCAAAGCCAAAATTATTTGCTTAATTTACTTTTTCGCAAGCAAATAATTTTGGCTTTGCGGACTTTCTAAAAAAGCAGGAACTTTCAATAATTGACTAACTCGCCCAATGCGCTATACATTGTGTTAGCTAACGTTTTTTATCTGTTTTTCAATTGCTTCTCAGGAAACAAAATCATTTGGTTTTCATTCTCTAACGGTTCAATATTGAATCCCATTAATTCTGGTTCATTTTCCATATTTACCGATAGAATAAATCTCAAACTATCACATTTCATATAATATTCATAAATAAATGCGGTTTGGTCAATTCCGCCAATATTCTTTTGAGAAAAGAAGTCCACAAATTTTCCATCTCGATTTTTCCAATCACAGTTTTGTTTTATTCCACCAAGAATCGGTTGAATCTGTTCTTTTGGAAAATACTTTTCAGGAAATTTTGAATAGACACTTTCCGTATCTAAATTTTCAATTACGCTATCTGCCAACTCTTGTGCTTTATTTGCTTTCTGAATTGTTTTCCATACAGAATAACCTAATAATCCACCAGCAAGAATTATAATACCTAATACAATTCCGATAATTTTTAATGTTTTGTTCATTTTTGTTTTTTAATGTTTGCTAACGTGTTTGTATAAGATTAGTTGCGTGTTAAAGCATTAAAGTTAGCAAATAAATCACAGATAGAAAGTCCGCGAGGACTTTCGTAAGCAAGCTAGAAACTAGCAATTAATTTTATACGGTGTTGGCAAATCGTTTTTAATATTCATTAATTAAATCTGCAACTTTATCATCATATGGCTTAAATAAATCCAATTGATAATTATTATATTTTTTCGTGATATAAGCTTCAATCATATCAAGTCCATATTCAACTTTGTTTGTATTCGATGCATTCATATTCTCGCAAATCCTCTCATTTTCTTTTATTTCTTTTTTAAGTTTTAATAGAAAATTCATTTGAGATTGTTCCGAATTTATTTCTTGGTTTATATTCCGTTCTAACTCTTTTGCCTCTTTGTTATATTTTTCTCTACCAAGTAATAAGCTAAATTTAATCGAATAGAAACTCCAATTTATGTCAGTATAATTATATTCCTCAACTTTTTTTAGATAATTTTCTCTTCTTCGTTTTACCAAGTTTGTCGCTAAATGAGAATTTGCGTGGTCTTCAAAATAATCTGCATAATTAATAAAAATATCTATGTACATATCATAAGTTATAGCAACACAATCGTAAGAATACTTATTTATTCTTCTATTGATATAATCCATATAAGTGTCTATAAGTAGTTGCTTTGATTTTCCTTTTTCTTCTCTCCGTTTTAAGATTAACGCTATAATAATTCCTATAATTAGAGTAGCTAAAATGCTCAAAATTGGAATAATTATATCTTTAGTAATTTCGTACCAAGTAATTGGATTTTCAGTATTGTTCATTGTGTTCTAAAGTCTGTTTCTCAAATGTTTGCCAACGTTTAGTATATGAAAAGTAAGCGATTTCGAAGCACAAATCTTTCAACTTACGAGAAAGGTGAAGCGGGCTACAAGCTTTGATGTTACTGCTATTTCGCTTATTTTTTATATACATTGTTGGCATTTCGTTATTTTACATTCCTAAAGATTATTGGTAACTCAAATTTCATATTTTCTATTGCTGAACTGCTATTTACTCTTTCAAATACACCTATGTGAATCATATAGTTACAAAAATGATATAGATCTTTATCATCTTTTATATTTAAAATACTTTTTAGCTCTTTTGCTCTAAATGCGTATCTATTTCCTATTTTCTCTTTAAAAAGGATCATTGTTTTTTCAAAATCAGGATTTAGCTTAGAGAAATTTATATAAATTTCTTTTTTAAATTCACAATATGCTTTTTCAAAAAAACCTTCCTTAACTATTTCAAAACGATTTTCTTCATTTTGCTTAATAGGTAACTGATCTGAATTTTTCAAGTAATATTCAGTTGTCACAGATATTAAATTTTCTAAAAATAAAAGAATTAATCTAGGTATTGAATTTTTTGTTCCAAGATTAAAGTTATTTGCTAAAAAATCAAATAAAGAAACCCTCTCTAGCTTACCCTCTTCATTTTTAAAACTTACATAATTTGGAAATAAAGTTGTAATTAATTGCTTATTTATATCATCATCTAAATTTATCTTTCTCGGGAATTTTTGTTCATATTCATTGGGTTTAAACTTCTTCCAAAAACGTTTCTCAACCTTATTCCAAAATGATGTTTTATTTTTTTGTTGGTTATCTATAGATGTATCTATTTCTAAACTCTCTGTATCTACTGATACTTTTAATTTAGCAATATTAAAGATATGGTTATAATTAGAGTAAATCCTCTTAGCAATAAACTCTCTAATATTTTCAGCAGACCAATATAATTCAATCTTTTTTTTTATAACTTTGTCATATCCCCCAATATTTTCAAAAGATAATTGATTAAATAAATCATCTCTGAGAAAAAATTTAATTTCAATATTAGATAAAGATTCATATTCTCGCTCTACAGAAATTAATGCTTGTAGAAGTTTTAATTGAATATCAATTTCTGATTGACTTACAAATTCATCTAATCTATCTATTATAAGTGTGACATTTAACTTTCTTTTTATAAGAAATAAATTTATTTCTGATTTATATAAATCTAGATCTATTTCTAATTTTTCAATAGCACTCTCCTTAATGTTTTTTGTTTGGGCTACGGGTTCATTTGTTAAGTAAAAATCTGGAAGTATACTTGTGGGTGTATCATATAATTTGACTCCAATTGTTTTTTTACTTCTAAGCAACCCATCTAATCCATTCCTAGTAAAAATACTATCTAATAATTCTTTTGCCTCTTTTAATAATGTTGTTAATTCGGAATCTAAACTTTCTATCTTCTGAATAATCTTGAAGAAGATAAATAGTTCCCAAACAACCTGGTACTTAAAACTCTCTTCATTTATATCTGTTTTAACGAGTCTTAATACTTTATCTTTTATACTTTTATATTGAAAATTATCGGCAATAGGTATTAAGATATTTGAATATCCATTTTTAGGTTTAAAGTTCAGTTTATGTTCTTTCAATAATCTGTAAATTGCTGTTTTCCCTGTTCCTTTTTCACCTAAAACAACATTTTTTTTACCTCTAAGAAATTCAATAATTGCAGAAGTTCTACAAATACTATGAACTAATAAATCATCATTATTAGCTTCAATATCTCCAAAATCAAATTGTTGTAAATGTGAAAAAGTAATCTCTTTAGGTAAATTTTGAATCATGCTTTATTTATAATTTAGTATGTGTTTGTAATGAATGCCAACGTGATTGTATAAGAAAAGTTGCGTGGTTTAAACACTAAAGTTAGTAAATAAATCACAGATAGAAAGTCCGCGAGGACTTTCGTAAGTAGGCGTTTACTAGCAATTTTTTTTATACGGTGTTAGCATACGTTATTTTTCTATTTCAATTGTCTTAAATATATATGATTTTGATAATTCCATTTTATGATTGAAATTTTGAAAAGCATTTACTGGGTCAATTTTCGGATAATTTATTTTAGCAAAACTTTCTCTATCCAATTGAATTGAATAAATATAATCGTCTTTAGTTTGTCCGTCTTTTTTATCTACTCGTTGGGTATAAGCAGAAATATCTACTTTTTCAATTCCAGCTGAAGACATAAATGAAATTCCTGTAACTAATAATCCAAGTCCAGTTACACATTTTGCGTATTCTTCTTTCAACTGCTTTTCGCTTTTCTTTTTTACAGACAATTTCCCAGATTGCAAAATAGAAGCAGTTTCTTTAGGTAAATGTTCTATTTCTGGTAAGTCTAAATCTATAAAAAATGTTTTAGTTTTCTCATCATATTCAAAGTCTATAAAAAATTCAGGTTTTATGTCAATTTCTTTGAGAACAGTTTCAAAATTATTTATAACATAATTTTCAGTTCCATTTAAATTACCAAATAAATTTTCCTTCTTTTGTTCAAAAGTTATCTGATAATTTTGATTAATATCTTTTTCTTTACTTAATTCTGAATTCTCAAAATTTTCTTTTTTTATTTTCCAATTCTCAACAGATTTTTTCAATTTTTGTTCTAAATTATCTGCTATAAATTCAGTTCTTTTTTTCTTATTTTTCCAAAATAAAATTGAGTTAAACTTGCTTTTAGCTTCTTTTAAAAGTTCCTTTTCAATTGAAGATTTTGTAGGTTCTAAAATTTCAAATCTTTTCTTTGCGTATTTTTGAGGTTTTAATTTTTCAATTTTATCTTGAATTTCCTTTTTAGTTATAGGTTTAAGAATATGCTTATATAATTCCGTAAATTCTGTTGTTTCTTCAATTATTTGGTTATAATATAGATTGTGAATTTTTTTAAGATTCGCTTTGTATTCGGGTGTTCTTTTAAGTTTGTTAATTACTTGTTGTGATGTGATATTTTTTCCGCTATTATCATATATTTCAACTACTGGTTGATAATTTTCATCTAAATCTAATTTTACTCCGACTTGTGTTTGATTTTTAGAAATAGAATTATTGCTAATTGCGTTTTTTTCAGAACTTGAAATTTTTGTTCTATTATACAAACCTGTTCCGGGAATTCCTGTATTCAAATACGTACCAGATTTTCCAATATTTACACTTGCTCCTTTTGGACCTAAAGTTGTGCTAATTCCAGATTTTGAAAGATTTATATTCAAACCTGGAGCAAGTTTAATTCTATTTCTGTATCTCATAATTTCGTGGGATTTGGTTCTAATGTATGCTAACGGTTAGCTAAGATACGTTTTTGCGAGGTACGAGCAAATATGGATTTTAGGTGTTGTTGTGTTTAGTAAAAATCACAAGAGCAATGACTGGATC
>JADGEA010000220.1:2373-6199 GCA_016744615.1 Flavobacteriaceae bacterium | reverse complement strand
TCCAGTGATATGAGCAGTATTGAAGCGCGTCTTGCAGCTATAGAAGATATGTTGCATAAAATTATAAGCGAACAACAAATAAAAACATTACAGCCTATCTCTCCGCCGGTACAAACGCCAACAACAACTATAATAGCCTCTAATCAAGCAGAAGATAAATTATTAGAAGAGATCAATACTTTAGATATTATTCCACTTAATAATAAATTGGAACAGATAAAAGCAAGTAAAAAGGTTCGAGAAAATATTCTGAAGGCAAGACAAAATCCATCCTTTCAGCCTTTTCAATCGCGTCATGAACTAATTAAACGGATTGCAGGTTTAGGTGAAAAAAGCTTTAATACATTGTTAGATAACTATAATAATTTGGCAAATTTATAGTTTGCACGTGTCATATTGACATTGGTGTGTGAATGGGTTAGCATGGATTTTCACCTGATGTATGGTTTTGGCAATTGCTGCTGTATTGGCACCTTTGCTAATTCTATTAGGTTTGAAATATGGCACCATTGAAACTATGCGGGAGCGGTTAATTGAGGATCCTGTTAATCGTGAAATTAAACCTGCTCGCACTTTGCAATTAAGTTCAGCTTGGTTTGATGATTTTTCTAAGCGTGATGATGTAGCTTTTATTGTTCCTACTATTTTGCGTGGTTCTTCGATTGTACGTATTATTAAAAAAGATTACTATTTGTTCATCCATTGTAGCGGTATAAGGAGTATCATATTCCAGCGGCAAGCTTGAAGGCGAACTTAAAGTGTCTTGATATAGCGGCCAATTAATCGTCACTGCTGTTGATAGATCTATAGTCCATAATAAGTCCTCGTCTCCTCGTAAATTGTGACCAACACGATTAGTTGCAAATAGTCTTTTTATGGTGCTTAACCATCGTTGTCCAAAACTGGAAGATTCTACCGATTTTAGCTTACCATTATAAGGGCCTGTAATTGTGCGTATTTTGCCATTAGATAGTGCTAGTTTAAGTGATTGTCCTGTTTTTAAACGTATATTTTTTCCATCTAAAGATGAACCTTTTAAGTAAGCTTGTTGTTTTGATAAAGAATTAGGTATAGAACCTACAATAATAGCCGCTAGTGCGGCTTGGTTGTATAAGAAGTAAGTGATTAAGATAATTGGAAATTTTTTTAGCATTTTCATTTTTGAGATTTTCTAAAGGATTGTAATTTTAATTTATCTGAAGATTTTAGCATAGCTGATTTGTCTGATAAAGATTGGCGTAATTCTGAGATACGAACTGTTTTATATATAGGCATTTTATTTGCATACTAAAAAACTAGTAGCATTATATACAGAGTATTGATATAATAGAATATTGGTCATACCAAATCCTTATGAAGCAGCTTCCTTCTAAAACTCAAAGCGCTAGTCGCTTTATATCTATAGCTGCTTCCTTTACTTGGTGTGTGTAGCTCAGTGGTAGAGCGTCGCCTATTTTAGTTGATCTCTTTTTTTATGGATTGACTTCCTTCAATTTCAACGCGCAGGTCGTAGGTTCAACTCCTACCACACACCCTCAATTGATATAAATGAAAAATGAATCAACATCAAGCACTGATCTCACAAAATTTCATTTTAATAGATACAAGCAATCAAAGCCAGTTTGTAAACCCTCAAGCTTATGCTCTACAAGCGCATATCATGCAATTAGGATATATCTTTAGCGAAAAGGATATCCATACCATATCTCAGTGTGAAAATTTTAATGATTTTGCACAAAACCTCATTAAATCTTTAAAAGATTTTACCGGTGCTGACAGAAACTGGCAGCCTATGTATCCCGGATTTCCACAACAAGTAGTTGAAACCTCTGAGCTTGAGTTGTTTATCAATGCTATTATCCATTACTGGAGTGGTGGGCAGTTTATTCCACCACATAAAGAATATGATCGTACTGATTATTTTCCTAAAGAATTCAAAGAATTAAAATTAATCAATACTGATGAATTAAAATCTATCATTGCGTCATGGATAGAATCAGGTGTGTCTTTGTCTGAACAACAAAAAGACGCAATCTTGACTTATTTTGACTTGGTGAAAGAGGAAAAATATCAGATACAGTTTAAAGAAACATTAGCTTTCTTAGCTCAAAAACAAGCTTTGTTTGCCATACAACAATGTAACACTGTTACTGATGTGTTACGAGTAGCATCGGCTCTTTCAGATGGTGATTATACCTTAGTAAAGAACACTAAATTTAGGCTATCATTAAATAAAAAGCGTGAACTTTGTGCGAGATTGCAATCATTAGCAGTATTGAATCCAATAGCTTTTGAGGAAGATATGGCTGCTAATGCTAAGCGTTGGCAAAAATTATTACATCATATAATGCCACGCAAAAATTGTCCTAAATGTGTTGACTTGTTAGGCTTTGCTAGCAAAAATTATAAATTAAAGTTAAGAACTTATGAGAGCAAATTGGAAGAAGCCATAGCTTTACAAGATCAGGAAAAATTAACTGAGTTATTTAGCAGAAAACCGGGCATGTTAGCACGGCGATTAAATGAATTACTTTGTAAAGGCTGTCTTGACTTATCATTATTTAAAAAGACTATCAATAAAATATCCAATAGGGTTTTATGGCAATTGTATGGTTACTTTATCAACCGGGATATTGAAAGTGAGCGGATTATCCGTCTAAAAACGGGGAAACTTCGAGTTATAAGTTCTCTGGAACCAATTTCTACTCTAGCCTCAATTGAGGCAAAAATTAATATAATTGACATTATCAAACTGGAATTCCAAAACCGTTATTCTAAATTTAAGATTGGTAAAGTTGATGAAGCTATGAAGAAAGTGCCTTTACCTTTGAACATGAGATCATCTTCAGATGGTACGCAATTGCCTTTTGGTACTCGGATTCCCTTGGGTGAGATTGAGTATTTGCGTTTTGGTGTACATTGGTTTAATGAGAAAGATGATTCTACTGATATTGATTTATCTGGTGTATTTTACAATGAAGACTTTAGTCAAAGTCAGTCGGTTGGATGGTATTCATCTTATAAAGAGGCTTTTAGCGTGTTCAGTGGAGATTTAACAGATGCTCCAAAACCACATGGCGCAGCTGAGTTTATTGATGTTAATTTAAATGAAGCTTGTAAATATGATTTAACTTATGTTGCTATATTCTTAAATTTGTACGCCGGAAATAGCTTTGAAACCTCCCATGCCATTATAAACGCGCAGCGCCTCGATGGCTTGTATGATAGCGATTTGAAAAACATTGCCATGAATGGCAAAGCTTTTGAACCTGCAAGATTATTGTTTAGTACTAAGCTAAAAAAAGCTGATGATATCAGACAGATGCTAGTTTGTTTGATAGACACAGAAAATAAAGAAGTGATTTGGATGGATATTCCAAAAGTAACAGAGTTACATGTATCCAGTCGCGCCGCAGTTGGCACTACTGCTAACATTATCAAAGCCTTTATTAGTAGAAAGCAGCCATCGTTGTTTGATTTGTATAGTTTTTTTGAGTATGATCCAAATTTACCAGATGTCAGTTGGGCAAATAATTCGCCTTATGATTTAAGTGGGGTTATGGAATTTTTATAGATTCGTAGGTTGGGCTAACAAAAGAAAGCCCAACAGTCATTGCAATTACTTTTAAATGTATATTTTTTCCATCTAAAGATGAAGCTTTTAAGTAAGGTTCTTGTTTTGATAAAGAATTAGGTATAGAACCAACAATAATAGCCGCTAGTACTTCGTCAACTTTCAAGTGTCGGGTTTTAGACCTGACAGGTTTTTAAAACCTGTCAGGTCTTTGGACTTGTAGCTTATTGACAATGTACTATTTTAAGTAAG
>JADGEA010000220.1:0-2273 GCA_016744615.1 Flavobacteriaceae bacterium | reverse complement strand
CAGGTCTTTGGACTTGTAGCTTATTGACAATGTACTATTTTAAGTAAGATTCTTGTTTTGATAAAGAATTAGGTATGGAACCTACGATAATAGCCGCTAGTACTTCGTCAACTTTCAAGTGTCGGGTTTTAGACCTGACAGGTTTTTAAAACCTGTCAGGTCTTTGGACTTTTTCATAACATCTAAGGTTGTTTTAGCTTCTTTTAAGTCTTTGGCATGAAAATCATCTTTAATTTCTTCATTTTTCAGAAAATAAATCCATTCATCTAAACTATCTTTGGCTACATCATTAAACTGATTAATTTTTATTAAATAATATTCAGGAAAAATATCAGACACAGAATTGTAATTAAATTTACTTTTTTGTATTTGATTTAAATCAAGTTCATCATTTAAGTGCATTCCAGTAAAAACGGTTCTACCTTTGTAAATATAATCCTCTCCAGCACCTAGATCAAAATATAAAATACTAATGGAAATAACTTTGCTGATTTCCTCATAAGCTTGACCTTCTTTCATATGTTCTACAATGACTTTAGATGAACCATAAGAAAGACGGTGAAAATAATGATACTCTCGATTATATTGCACTTCGATAATAAGAATCTCACCATTTTGATCTTTAACTTTTAAATCAACGCGATTATATTTATTTTTTTCGTATTCTGGATTAGCTTCACTTTCTAAAATTTCGATAATTTGTATATCTACAGCCAATAATTCACTCAAAAAGCCTTCTTAAATACCGAAATTACTTTTACTGCGTAATAATTTTTTTATTGCCCAATCGAAACTAACTAATTGTCCTTGTTTTTTCATTTTAAAGTATGATTTATGTGATTGAAATGAGGTGATTTTCTCACAAAATTGATAAAAATCACATAAATCACAGTTCAAATTTTGAGATAATTTTTTATCATTTTAAGATCTAAAATCCTTTATAAAATATTTCTTAGGAATAACCCCAATATCTGGGTAATAATGAATAGCATGTTCTACATTTTTTTGATTTATATATTTTTTTAATAGAAGACAATTATTTTTATCATAATTAGGAATATATTAATAAAGAAATATTTATCAGGCTTACTTTTTCGTGGAGAAATCTTTTTTCGCTTTGCCATACTAAATCTCTCGGGGTTTGGCACCAAATTTGCCAACACGATAAAGTATTTCTAAATCTTTTTGATACAAATCCTTAATATCTGTAAACGCTGATGCTGGAAATAATTCTGTCTGCCCTTGGTCATTTTTTTCGGCAAACCAAAGCTGTTCTGGCTTTAGAAATTCCATTAAATCATCATTTCTTTTTGTAGATAAATTCCAGAATATTTTCATTTTTTATTGAACGAAAATTTTTTATTGTAAAATATTTGATCAAAACTTTTTCCTTATTTCCTATGAACTTTATTTATAGGCAAGTTCTCATCATAAGACATTTATTCTTATCTCTGGTATGGTTGAATTATTTGTAAATTTTTTATAACACCATAATGTTTTGTATTAAATGTTGCTAATTTAACATTAAGACCAACTGCTAATTCCGCAATTAGCGCGTCAATCATACCAAGATTATTAATTACTTAAATGATAAGTTGCATAATCATTTAATGCTCTTTCACAATCTGTCTTTTCTGACCAATATAATCTATAAGAACGCAGTCTTTTTTCTCGTTCCCACGCTCCAGCGTGGGAATGCATGTATGGACGCTCCAGCGTCCAGTAGCAAAAAATCAAGTGACTTGACGCTGGAGCGTCTGCACATGCGTTCCCACGCTGGAGCGTGGGAACGAGAAAAAGTGACTTGACGCTGGAGCGTCTGCACATGTGTTCCCACGCTGGAGCGTGGGAACGAGAAATTAGTTATTAAACTAATATTAGCAGCATGTAATTGATACGAAGATTGATAATAAAATTCAGCCCATAGTTTGTAGAATGCCCCTATTTTAATATTTTATCAGGATTCATGCTAAACGCTGCCACTGTTAGTGCTTTCTTCAGACTAACCTTGTTACCTATATCATCAGTTATAGTTAAGGTGATGCTATAGGTTCCAAGTTTATTGAAACTGAATTTGGTAGTGCTATCTGTAGCCGTTTGTCCATCAGATGTTGACCAGTTGTAAGTTTTAATTTTAGCATCTCTACCAATTGAGTCGCTTGCGTCTAAATTAACAGTTAGTGGCAGATTGGCATTCTCTGGAGTCATGGTAAAATTTGCCTCTGGTTTGCCATCATATTCCCAATCCGCCCACAAGTCATTCGCTTTTGCAA
>JADGEA010000021.1 GCA_016744615.1 Flavobacteriaceae bacterium | reverse complement strand
GCGTTCAGTAAACTTTAGAAGGTTTTGTCCTTTAAATAATTCCATAAATCTCTTATTTTATCGGATACTAAGATATGTATTTATCTACTGACCTCTATATTTTTTTATTTCCTTAATAAACTGTGACATCCTTAAATTATATAAAACTCATAATAAAAATTAGTTTTTAATACATCTAATAGAATTGTATAACCGATAATAAAAGTAATATTTTTATTGAATTGATTTACATCTATATAATCAGTTTTCTTCATAATAAACACTCTATTTAATTGGAAAAACTCTTGATTCGTGCACATAGCCTTTCTCTCCATCTAGAAATTCAATATACTTGTATTTATCTTGAGTTTCAAGAATAATAAACTTTTCATCTGGATAGATTTTTCTAATTATCTCACCACCTGGTGATATCCTCATGTTTGACCATCCATCAGTATCTTGTATATGAAAAACGATTTGAGAATTTTTAGAAGAACCCTTCTCATTAAAACTATTACCATTTTGCACAAATTGTTGATTCATAAGATCAGATTTGAACTTTATATATTGATTATTATTTGGGTAATATTTTAATGCGGAATCAATTAAAGAAAGTGCCGACTTATAATCTTTTTTATTATAATTTATTTTTGCATTATGGTAATAATCATTTGCTATATAGAGCTCTTCAGCAAAGTCTTTAATTTCTATTTCTTTATATTCTTGTTTTATTTTCGAGTTATCTGTTGGAGATTTTTTTTTCCCATTTTTAATAGCTGAAATAGTGGAAGATTCCATTAAAGGATTAGTTTTTTCTATTTTCTCTTTAATAATTCTGTTCTGTTTTTGAGCCTTTTCATAATATTTACTTTTTGGATACTGAATCATAAAATTATTATAAGAAGCCATAGTATTTTCAATTAGTGCATTTTTCCACATTTCTTCTTCTCCTTTTAACTTAGAATTAGGGAGGACATAATAGAATAAAAATAAACCAATAACAATGAAGGAGATTACCAGCATACTTCCTTTAAAATATAAATTATCTTTTTTGTTATTTGCAAAATCAGTTTTTTCTTTTTTTAGAGCTACATTTTCTATTTCTATGATTTTTATTTGTTGCTGTAAATCAACATCTTTTTCTATCCAACCTTCAGAAGATATTATAGCAGTTGATTCACTGCTAATTGAATTTAATAATTGTAGAAGAGAATATATTGGTAATTCATTTTTTTTTGATTTTTCTAATAGGATCATTAAATAAGCTCTCTTATTTTTTGTTGACCTATAATCTTTGATCAATTTAATTAATTCTTCCATTAGTAATTTTGTTATTTACATTTCTAAATATGTTAATTTTACTATCAATTTTAAGTATGATAAAAAAATCTTTTTAGTTAATTTTATACAACTTGCTGATTTTTCCATTGTTGTCAAAAACAAAACGTAACTGACTTTCAGTGGTTTTTGTTATCCCTTTTTTTATCCTAAAATATTCAAATTGGGTAAACAAATCATATGTATTAGCATCAATTCTTACTATTTTATCAATATGATTTTTAGAATAGCTGGTAGAATTCCAAGCACCTTCATATTGTGTTTTAAGTTTAGAATAAGAAGGGTTTTTCATTGACCAGTACCTTTTTAAATTTGGCGAATAATGCGAATAGACTTTATCAAAATCCCTATCATCTTCAGCACTTATAAATTTTCGTATTATTATAGAATAATCAATTTCAATCTCATCATTAGATGCTACCATCTCGTTATTTTTGATTTTCAAAATATTCTCATTAGCAGAAATTTTATACTTACCGTTAGGATTAGAATTTAAATACTTTTCATAAGCTTCTTTCGAATTCAGATTAGTTGCTTCCTTCCATTCTTCTTCATCTTTTATCTCTGAATCGATTTTTTTTAATTCCTCTATTTTACTTGAAGCCTTATAATAAAACTTTCCGTCGTATGAATTATGTTCTCTCATATAAAAGGCATATCCTTCAGAGGTGTTTTTTTTCAGAGCTTCATTCCAATCAATATGATCTACTCGTTCTTTAGCTTCTTTTTTATATTCGGTGCTATTTTTGTTATTACTTAAGTAGTTAAGATAACTCTTTTTTGTGTTTGTTCTAACTACCCTATTCCATGTGTTTTCATCTTCCTTTTCATTTGCAATATTTTGTTTTCTTAACGCTTCATTGACATGCTTGCCTTCAGGATATTGATTTATATATTTTTCATAAGAAACCATCGTGTTTTCTAAACATACTTTATTCCAAAATTTATTTTCTTCTGTTGATTTGAAAATTGGAATAACAGCAAAAAATACTAATAGTAAAACAGTAATAATAGCAGGAATTAATAAATGTTTTTTCTTAAAAGAAAAATTATCTTTTTTATTATCATTGAAGACTTTTTTAGCATTTTTTAATTCGGTTTTTTCTTTTTCAAAAACTTTTTTTTCTTGTTGTGGATCAAAATCTTTTTCCACCCATCCTTCAGAAGATATAATTTCAATTGGATCATTACTTATTGAATTTAATAATTGAATAAGAGAGTACATCGGAAACTGAATTTTTCCTGATCTTTCTAAAAGAACTAAAAAATAAGATTTCTTATTTTTTGTTGTTTTATATTCCTTTATCAGTTTAATAAATTCTTTCATCTGTTTATCAAATTAAAAATGCTATTAGCCTAATTATTTAATTCATTCTTTAAAGGATGTATAATATAGCATGACCTAAAAAGAAATTATTTAATTTCTTCAAGCGAATTTTCACCTTTCATTAGTTTTATTTAATACTTCCTGTAAAACTAAAAGCATATCAATTTGTTCCCGAAGATGCCCATGTTCTGCCTCAACATTTATATATTGAATTTTCATTTTACTACAATTTATTGATAATGAGCCATCATCACTAACATTTTTATTGTCCTGCAAAACAGCATTGTATTTCTTTTCTTTTAATAGTTGAAAACAATTGCCATCAGTAACATAAAAAAAATCATCAGGATCATGATTCGGATTAATATTTATTTTAAGTGCGTCTTTTTCATATTTTCCATCTTTTTTGTAACTGTTTATTGAGTATCTTAAATTTGAATTATTATGTAATGTTACTATAGTTTCAGCATTAATAAGAAGACTATCAACGATGAAACTAGCAAATTCTTGAATAATTATATGGCTATTTTGTGAGTATCTTCCACATGCGCTTAAAGTTTTTTTTATACCATTTTTTGAAAAAATTCTATTAGGATCAAATTTATATATATTTTTGTTTGAATTAAATGAAATTAATCTTTTACCCTGTGCCTGTATTTCAATTAACGTACCTCCAATTTCATTGAAGACACTCCGCGCCGCTTCAACAGATGTGTTTTCATTGTCATGAATATTGAAATAAATAGTATTCTTAATTTTAGACTCATAAATTTTGAAAAATACTTTATCATTCTCTAATTTAAAAACTACTGACAATGTATCCCTTGGAATTTGGATGTGATTAATAACTGTATCGCTAATTGTAAAATTATTTGATTCTTCTATCACAAGATCTTCAATTGGTGTATTTCCACAAGAAATAAATAGAAATATTGTTAAATTGAATAATATGGTTTTTACAATTCTATCCATGTCAATTATTTTTCGAAAATATCTTTATAAATTTTCCATTCATTATTTATGAATTTTAAATATATAGTCTTTAAACCTTCATCATTCCAATTGTTTGATTCATATTTTTGGGAATAATTCGCAATAGCCATTTTATCTTCCAATAATTTGATTTTCATATTATTAACAGTAATTCTAATAAAAGATCTTTTATCAAATTGGTTTTTCAAATTAGATAGACGTTTGGATTTGTCTTGTGATTGATTTTTTTTATCTCCAGTTGCTGTTTCATAAGTATAGTCATTAGAAATAAACGAATTAAAACAATTTAAATCTTTTTCTTGCCAACAATTAATCCATGAAATAACAACAAGATTAATATCTTGTATAGCAATTCTATTTTTTTTAATATTTGCCTCAACTACATGCCTTCCATTTGGATATAAGTTTATATAATTTTTATAAAAAACATACGTATTTTGATTTTGGGCAATAGTCCAGTCTATTTCATCTAGCTTTTCTTTAGCATCTTCTTTATATTTAGCATCTTTTTTATTGCTATTTATATAATTTAAATAACTCTTTTTCGTGTTTGTTCTAACTACTCTGTTCCATGTGTTTTCATCTTCCTTTTCATTTGAAACATCTTGTTTTCTTAACGCTTCATTGACATGCTTGCCTTCAGGATAATGGTTTATATATTTTTCATAAGAAACCATTGTATTTTCTATGCAAACTCTATCCCAATATTTATTTTCTTCCGATGATTTATAAATAGGAATTATCACAAAAAAAACTATCAAAAAAACAGAAACAACTACCGGAATTATTAAATAACTTCTTTTTAAAAGTAAATTCTTTTGTTTTTCATTTTTGAAGTTGCTTTTAGCTTTTACTAATTCTGCCTTTTCTTTTTCAAAATCTTTTTTTTCTTTTTTTAAACCGAAATCCTTTTCTATCCAACCTTCAGAAGATATAATTTTATTTGAGTCATTACTAATTGAATTTAATAACTGAATAAGAGAATATATTGGAAAGTGTATTTTCACTGACCTTTCTAAAAGAACTAAAAAATAAGATTTCTTGTTTTTTGTTGTTTTATATTCCTTTATCAGTTTAATAAATTCTTTCATCTGTTTATCAATTTATCTCTGTTGCCTTTAACATTTAATTTTAAATGTTTCAATTTTAATATTGAATTTTATAGATATTATTCATCGCTGTCATCCTCAAGGGAATCATAATCAAATTGAGGAAATAATAATTGGATCTTAATTAATTTCCGAGTTCTATAAATAGAATATTTATTATCTTGTATTACTTTTTTATCATCTCTATAAACTTCAAAATCTACATAACCACTAATATTCCATGGTGATGTTAAATTTTTTAGTTCATCATTAATTAGTAATGATCCTCTTTCGTGATTTATTAATATAAATCGATTATCACCAATAAAAATTAATTCCTCAATTGCAACACCATTTCCATCATCTGTATATATTTTTATATGTTGCCCCAGGGTTAAATCTTTTGGTAAAATTTTAAATTCTTCTTCAATTCTTGGGCCTAATGAAATTTTATCAATAGATTCTTGAATTAATTCATTTAGTACGTTTTTTGAAACTTCATACTTTTCAGCTTCTTTTTCAATTTCAATATATTCTTTATTGGTTAACCTAATGTTTTTGTCTTTTAGCTCCATACCAATATCAAAAGTTACCTTTTTCACAAGTTTGTTTTGAATGTACTTAATCAGATTTTCAGTATCTTTTTTCATAATTATACTTTTAATATTTTTTCAACTTTCTTTTAACAAGATTAATATTTATTGCAAAATTGCAACTCTCGCAATCTTCCATAATTTTTAATGTAGCAACACCAACAACCTCTCCTTTCATGTTTAATACCGGACTACCACTGCTACCTGAAGAAATTGGTGCATCGATCTGTATAAAGTCATTTTTTGAATCCCAACTTCTAATAGCAGAAACTACTCCTTTTGTTACGGTACTTTCTAATCCATGTGGATTACCTAAAACAAAAATATCTTCTCCCTTTCCCGGTAAAGAATTACTTAATTTTAATGATGAGACATTATTGATACCACCAACTTTAAAAATTATAAAGTCCTTTTCTTTATCATAATCTAATACATCATTAATATCATAATATCTTTCATTCTTTGTTTTAATTCTCCATCTGCTTCCTCCTTTAAAAACATGATAATTACTTAAAGCTATACCTTCTTTATTTACAAAAAAACCTGTACCTGTAGCAATTGCTTCTCCATCTTCATTATACGTTATAACAAGAAATACAGATGGTTCAGTCTGTTTCACAAGATCTTGTAAACTCATTATTTTAGAATCATCACGTCTGTATTCAGTATTTGGAGTAGGTATTGGATTATTTATATTTTGTTTATTTACTCCATAATAATAATTCTCAAAATCGACAATACTGTCGTTTAAATATTGATCATTTATACCAGATAATTTTAATCTTAAAATTTCACCATTAACTGACGTTTTCTTATAAATAACATAAGCATAAACTTCATCATGCTTATTATTTACATGGCTTCTCTTTTTGCTGTCATATTTAATTCTAATCTGTTCATTTAACAAGTTTTGTTTAAGGTATTGATAAGAGTCTTTGGTATTCTCAATACCTATTAGATGAATTGTTACTCCATTTCTGACTCTTATTGAATTTCCATCTATTATTTCAATAACTCTGTGATAGTTTTTGTGAAAACTGCCACCTCCACATGAAAATTCAAGAAAAAGGAAAATAAAAAAGATGATATAAGATATGAACTTATTCAAATTTAATTTTTAATTTTTCTACTACAATCCAAATATTATTTTGCATTTCCAGTCTGCCTTCCCTAAAAACTTTTATCGTTCTGTTCATTGAGCTTGGCTGGTTTAAATATTCACAAACAGGTTTTAAAATTTTACCATGATTCCCAATTGCATATTGTTGTGTATTTTCATCAGGTTGAATAATAAATCTTGCTTTATTACCTTCTATTCGGGTTATTCTATAAACCATTTTTGAATTTGACTCAAATTGAATATTTTTAAAACCTACAGGGTCTGCAGAATCAGGGTATTGTGCATAAAATATTTTTGGTTCAGGTTTAGCTTGAGATGTTGATCTTATATCACGAACCTGTTCACTCTGCGTATCATTAATTCTTCCTGCAAGAATATTCATCTGCTCATACATTTCATCTCTTACTGCATCAATATTAATTACTGCAACTTTATTGTTTAGCCTGTCATGATTATATTTTAGATCATTAAATTTTTGCTTATCATTGTCTCTCTTTATTTTAAGCCGTTCTAAACTATCAAAGATCATTTTAATAAAATAAATTGCAGCAACTAACAATGCAAATAAAATTGCTAGTATTGTATAAAGCCAGGTTGGGATTGATGATTTAGGGTTGTTTTCTTCCCAATTTTTATATCTTTCATAAGCTTTATCATTTTCATCTTTATTTTTTTTAATTATACTTTCCAGATCATTTTTAATTAATATTATATCATCCTTGAAAGATAAGTAAACCTTATCATCTGCCCTGCTTGTTCTATTTTTTTCTAGTTCAGTTGTGATATTTTTATTTAAATCAACAATATTTAATACTGTTTCACTAACTTTCATTTTAACTAAGTATTTTTTAATAATTTGTTCTGAAGCAACTGATGATAACGGTTTTATCCCCAAAAGTTCTGCTCTATTTTCTATATCTGTTTCCGTCTTTTTATTAAACTCTTTAAAATTATCATCCAATATTTTTAGAGTGTCAGCATCTATATTCTTTGACACACCTTTATTTAAATCATCTTTATACAAATAATCTGACAGTTGATAAACAATATCTGTAGCTGCTTTTATGGATTCTTTTTTTGTTTCATTTTTAATAGTAGCATCACTTTTAGGGTCTTCAGGTTTCGGGTCACTACAACCAGTTAAAAAAAGAGAGATAAAGCTGAAAGCAAATAGTATTTTTTTCATGATAAATTTCTATTTAATTTTTTTCTAATTCATGTAATTTTTGAGACAATAAGAAAAGGGCATGTTTAAAAGGCCAGAAAAACAGTGTTTCTTCAATATCAGAATTCAATTCATCATTTGGCACTTGTTCATATAACTCTTTAAAGCATAAACTAATATTTTCTTTTAAAAATTCATGGGCGCTAAATTCTTCTTTTGAAGTATTTATTTCAAGGTCTTTCTTTATAATTTTACTAATGTCTTTATCATTAAAGAAAATATCCAGAAACTTAAAAATGTTTGAAAGAATATTTTTTTCAAAATCTTTGCTAATTATATCACCATAGGTATAGTGTTGATTATTTTCACTCTCTTCCAATTTGTCATTTGTACCTGCAGCTACAGTATTGTCATCATCAAAACCAAAATGTTTTACCTGAGCGGGGTTGATAGAATCGGCCTCTTTATCACTAAATCTATATACACCGCCTTTAGCTGTTATTTCTTTTGGATTATCAATTAAAATAACTTCAAATTGAGGTGAAGTTTTCTTACCTGTGAATTTCTCGATCATTAGTTTGGTAATACCTGTAATCTCCCTTTTAGAAAGAATCTTAATATATTCGCTCCCCTTACCTGTAAAAGATATATACATAGGGATATTAATACCTATATAGTTTATTAGTTGAGAAATATGATAAGTAATTAGCCCATAATGTAATAACAGTATAAGTTTTAAATACTTATGGTTTTTAATACTGTCAGAAAATTTAAAATATTTATCATATTTAAATAAAAAGCTAATAATATCTGCTGAGCTGTAATTCTCATTATTTAAGTTATTTGCAAAAGGTTCTTCTAAAACTTCCGGAACTTTTTTTCTGCCACTATCTATATAAGATTGCATCATTAGCAAGAAACCATTTTTTTTGCTTTTTTGTCCTGGTTTACCATCTCCCCAAATTTCATTTGCTGCAAATCTAAATGAAGAACTGTAATATTTTTTTTCGGTATTTACAAAGAAAAGTATATCTGATGTACCTCCGCCAATGTCTATGTTCAGAAGATCTTGCGATGTAAAGAAATTAAGATCTTTATTGTTCTTTAATTCAAAAAATGGCACAACTGATTCCGTAACAAAGGATAGATCTTTTAATGATTTGGCATTAAAAGTTGTTTTATACGTTTCTTCCCAAATGTCATGAAATTGCTCTTTTGTAGATTTTTTCATACTTAATGGTAAGAAATAAGCAATTTTTGGCTGAAGATATCCATCATTTAAGATAATCTTGTTTTTGATCATCCATAATGTTTGTTCAATATATGCCTGAACACGATTTCTGGCAATATCATTTCCCATATTATCTTCAAATCCCCATTTTATATTAGAAAAATAATCATTTGGTTTTCTTACAATTACATCATCTACATTATAGGCAATATTAATATTTCCAAATACTTTTGAATATCTGTCTACACCTTTTCCGTGGCATACAACTGTTCTTGTAGGATATTCAATATCAGGATCTTTACCAGCACCAATAATACTTGGCATAAATTCCATCTTTCGCAATGTTGAGATCTCAAGTAATTCACCAAATCCTTCATCATATTGTTTGGATAGAGTAGGAGCATCTTTGTCAAATTTGTTTAGTAGAACAACCTGTAGATCATCTTTAGAAATGTCAAATGATCTTATTTTTGGATTCCTGTCAGAACTATAAGCAACATGAGTATTAGATGTTCCAAAATCAATAGCAAATCTAAAATCGTCTAATTTTGTATCATTAACTTTAATGTTTGGAAATCTAGGAATAATCAATCCACTATATATTCCATCATTTAATTTTGCCTCAATTATATCAAATGAATTATCATTATCTTCGGTTTGATGATAAATTGAATAGGCTCCGATTATACTTCCTTCCTCTTTTGAAACACGAGTTTCAGATACTGTATGAACACTTTTTCCTGATACAATATCTTTCATCTTATAAAGATTCAATTTAGCCTCACTATCAGACATTGAATCTTCAATTTGCATTAAACTATACTTATTAATTTCCGGGTTATCAATAACTTTGTAAAAAGGAAATATGCCTAAACCAAATTTACCGGAAACTACTTCTTCCTTATTGTTTTTATCATATGTTTTTACAAAGGATAATTTTTTATTGTTTTTAATTGGAATATCTAGTTTTACAACTATTTTGTCCTGTAAAAATTTAACTTCAAGATTATCCTCCAGGTCTTTTACACTAAAAAAATTAAAATAATTCTTTCTGATAGGTAATAAATATTGAAAATCTCCACTATAACCAATAACAAAGCTTTGATTATTAATATGATAAGGCATTTGAATAATGGCATCTTCCAAGAAATCACCTATTGTAATATATGGATATTTCTTTTTGCCGCTGGCAGGTAGTTCGCGTTCATGTAAATCAATGTAAGGAATGTCAGGAACTGTGGTTTTAGAGTTCCAGACAGAATCAATATATTTTAATTGGTGATTTCCGTTTACAAGTGCAAGAGGAGTTGGTAATACAATGTCATTCCCTTTATCATCTTTATAATTTCTAAAAAACTCATTTGTACTATTTATTACGAACTCACTATTATTAGTAATTATATTGGTAATATTCTCAGTTTTTTGTTTAGTAATAGGTATAGTGCCACTCCAAATAAAGCCACCACCAGTTGTGTTTAAGGTTACTTGTACAAATTCGTCAAGAAAATCATCTTTTGAGTAATTAATCCATACTGTATTTTCCTTTTGCAATAGATGTTTGCTGAAATTGGATGAATTAATTCTTAGATGTTCGGCTAAACCGGAATAATTAGTTGATAGTTCACCACGAAAAGCAATATAAAACTTATGCATAAATTCCTGAAAATCTAAATCTCGCTTGTGGAGTGGTTGAGGTGTATTATCAAATAATACAGCATCTCCAACAGACTTTAAAACCCATCCTCTATTGTTCATTTCTCTCTCCCAGTTTGGAGAAGTGTAAAACATTGTTAGAGGAGAAGTCCCACCTAATAGGATACCGTCATAAAAAATTAAATAGATTTTATCAAAATTGTAGAAACTTTCAAAAAATAATTCAAAAGCCTCTCCTAATAAAACATGTTTTTCATTTGCTGAAGTTTTTAATTCTTCAATTTTAACTTCCCGATTCCATTCAACAAAACTAATCCTAGTGCTATCACCAATTCTATAAATTAGTTGAAAAACATCAAATACTTCTGAAATTAATTTATGATACATTGACTGTCCAAAATGATTATCACCAACTACACTAAATGCGGTGTCAAATAGGTGAATTCTGGCAAAAGGTGTTGGGATTGATGTGGCAACCTTCGCCTGTATGTTATTTGTTAATGTATCTTTTATTGTCGCTAAAGCATCACTTTTAATTTTTGAAGATTTGTCCCAACCTTTTAAACTAATACTTCCACTTTTATGTATCCTAAAAATTTTATTGCTGCTGTTATCCATTTCCTTATTAATTTTTAAATATTACGATGGTAAATCTTTTATATGATTATTAAAAAGGTTTACACTACCTTCATAAAAAACCTTCAGAAATTTTTCTTCTTGCTTATTTATCTTTCCTCCAAAATATTTATTGCTTTTTGCTAGTATTTTGTTAATTGCATTCTCACTAATTCCTTTATTAAATAAGCCTGTTGTTATAGTTTTGTTAACAATAAGTTTGTTAAAATCTTCATTAGATCTAAATGGACTAAATGAGGGTTTATTTTTTGAGAGTTCTTCCATCCAAGGATAGAAATAATCAATAAAAAATTCTTTTACAGCTTTGTAAAATTTCTCAGAATTTATATTAACTAATTTTAAATCTTTTGAGTAATCTTGATTTAAATTATTTGGAACATGTCCTAATAAAAGTTTTTCAAAATACTTAAAATAGGTCAATGGCTTTAAGTAATTATCTTGTGTGCTTTCAAAGAAATGAGAAAGATCAACCGCATTCTTATGATTTTTCATTCCATATTCAAAATAATTTGTGTTACCAGATCTTAAATCTTCATCATCTAAATTTGCATAATGCAGAATACTCATAGAAGAAATTAACTCCACCAAATGAGCTAAATTTTGTTGTTCAAGACCTCCTTCATGATTTTCATAATTAGTGATAGGATCTTTATCACCAATATAGTACATAGCTTCTATGTTTTTATCTAATTCTTTGTCATAGTAAGATAAAGCTGCCTTAGTTTTTGATACAAAATTCATCGAATCTATGGCACTTTCTTTTGACTCTGATACAGTAAAATATGGCATTACAACGATACCCCCAATCTTAGCAGATCTTACATTAGAGTTCTTAGATTTTTGCCTGAATATTTTGATTAATTGAGGAAAACCAGAAGAGCCTGTTCCTCCAAAGATGCTACTAATAATAAATATTCTATCCTGTTCTGTATAAACTCTTTCAAAATGTTTAAATTCTTCAGTACTTGAAAACTCATTAAAAATCACACTTCCAATATTTGGATTGCCTTTAAATCCTTTTGTTAGTTTGAGATTAAGTTCGGCGCTTACATTAGCACTTGGAGAAGCATCATACAAAGATTCTAATAAGTTTTTAGTTTCTTTGGATAATTGATCGATTTTTAAATAATTATAAAAAGTATCATCGATATTACCAAAATCTAATTGATAAGAATCTTTTATTTTTTTTGTGTCTTCAATTTTTTGTAATCCTAATGTTTCAATATTAGTATGGAAGAATCCATCTTCTACTGAGTTAGAATAAGCTCTATTTCTAATTTTTCTATAAAGATTCATCAATTCAACGGTTCGATATGTATCTCCATTTTGAACGTCTACATCAACAATCATTGGAATAACTGATGTCCCTTTTGGAAGTTTGGATCCAGCAGCTAACAGCATAATCATTGATCGAACAACTCTTGAACCTGTTCCACCAATACCAAATAAATATATTTTCATAACTTATGATTTAATATTATTAAAAAGGTGTTCTCCTTGCATATAATGAAAGGTATTTAAAAATAAATGAGGATATTATAAAATAAAGTATTGGCCATATGACATTACTCAAAGAAAATAAATAGCCAAAGTTCTCAATTTCAACACCTGTATAAATTTTAGATTTCACATTAGTTAAAGCAATTAAGAAACCAACCAAACCAGACAAAACTGCAAATATTGCCCAATGAAGTATGGTTTGAAAACTTGTTGTCAATCTTCCAATTACAATATAAAAAATAAAACTTATTGAAATTCCTGCGATTAATGTATATAGCGAAACTTCGTAGCATAAATCTTCTTCAATTAATATATCCCAAAAGTCATCCCATTCATAAGTTTTTGAAACAAGAAAAAATAAAACTCTGTATACTGATTCCATAATAGTTCTTTGTTCTTAATTAATATCAATTAAAATATCTAAATTATTATTATTTTTATTTGTGTAGGCTTCTTTTACTCCATTTACAAACCACTCAAAACCAAAGGTTTTATCAAAATTTTCATTAATATTGGTATCGTTCATTGTTGACCATTTTTTATACCAAGTAGGAAGATACTCAGGTAAAGTAATTCTTAATGTTTCTTCACTTATAACTTGATTTATTTCTACCTGAATAAAATGTGTAGCTTGTTCACATATCTTTTTTTGGTTGGGATTTTTAATATTCTCAATTTCCATTAACTCATTATAATTATATACATTTGATATGGAAACCTCTGATTTATCGCTGTGTTTTAAAGCTTTAATTTTCAAATTATCCTTTAGATAATCTTTATCCTTAATTTTTTCAGGTAAACATTCTAAATTCATTGCAACATAAAAAGTAATGGTATTGGCCTCAATATGTTTAATAGATTTTTTGTCTTTAGATAGTTTATAACCGGGTTTAACTCTTTTTTTAATGATTCGATAATCGTTTGCCAAAAAATCATTTAAATTAAATAGAATTTTTTCTTCCAAATGATTATTGAATGTTTGTAATGACTCTATCCATGGAATCAATTTATTTAGGTGATTTTTCTTACCCGTCACCCATATATAATAAGGCCTTTTATTAAATTCATTTATAATGTGTGTATTGTGATAATCATAATAAGTTCCATTAAAGTCAGATTTAAAGGCAAATAATGCGAAAGAAAGATCATTTTTATTTACGTGATCCTGAACAACATTTAATAATTGATTTTTAAGTTCTGAAACAGATTCTTTGTTTATTTCTGAATTTTTATTAATATCATCATTTGAATAGGATAAAATACAATCTGATACGAAAAAATTAATATCATTTGGTTTGGAATCTCCTAAAATGACTTTAAAAATTTCGTGCATAGAAGAAAAACCCTGTAATCCAATATTTCCATTTGCTAATTCTTCAATAAATATATCAGGTTGCTTTTCGAATAAAAAAATATCACTTGCAATAGTAAAAAGTTTTAAGGAGTCCTTGCTTCCTTTTCCGTTTAGCTTGACAATTAAATTTGAAACAACATCTTTAAAATTAGAGCTTTTAAGATAGCCTTTCATACTTCCAGAGTTTTCAAAATAGAAATTTATATTTTTAATTTTATTTTGTAAACTTTCTTTTTGTAATGAATCATTTTTAATTGAGTCTGTATTAGAAATGTTGCACAAAAGTGTATCTTCTTTTATTTTTTTTTTGTTTTCTCCACAGCCAATAAATAATAGACTAATTAGATAAAAAATAATTAGGATATTAATTGACTTAAAAGTAAATTCATTTTTCATAGTTAATAAGAATTATTATTTTTATTAATTCAATTTTTGAATAAAAAAATTGGTAAGAAAAGAAAATGAAGATTATTTAGAGGAGTATAATTTATTTTCATAGCGGCTTATTTAGGGGTTAATAAACAATTATTCTAATCAATAAATATGAAAGAATAATTTTATAATAAAAGTACTTTTAACTTAATAAAACGGACTACTCAATATTGAGTATATTTTTACTTAACATTGAGTAGTGCTATATTTAATTATTAAAATACATTTGTAGGTTGTGATTTAATAAATCTTTAGTGAGATCAAGATTGATTTTTTCAGATAGCACATGAAAAATATATTAATTGTTGATCAGATTTGGTAAAAAAAAGTTAAATGAAATTGCATTCAAAGCAAAAGATTTGAGTGCGTCTGTTCTTATACTACGAATAGGCTGTGATTTAGTAGGAGGGAATGAGCTATTACGCCGAACATTACGAATTAGGAGTGATACCAATAAGTTATACGGTAAAAGGAATCACACATCCATTATGGTTAGTTGTTTCAAGAAATAAAAAGCATGGAATAGTTGCTTATTTACTTGTTAAGAGTAAGTTGTCAACAGCAATAGAAGTAGCGAAATGGGCCTTTAGAGGATATGGTTTTCCTTGGAAGATAGAGGAATACCACAGACATGTCAAACAAGAATACAGGTTGGAGGATATTCAAATAAAAACCTTTGACGGACTACAATCTATGCTTTCTGTACTAACTGTTGCTATATATATGATTTACAGAAAAATAAGTTCATTACATTTCGATTTATTACTTGATATCAGTTACAATTACCTTAACAAGCATACCGTGAGAGAACTTACTAATTTCATCTATTACAAAGTGTCTAAAGTGGTTTCTATTTTATTAATGCCAATAAGAACAAAACAAAATATAATAAAAATACCTCCGGATATAAGTAATGGACAACTAAATCTGATGTTCAACTAAAAAAATGGGGGATGGCTAAATATACTTGGATACGCTATATGCAAGTCAAATAACATAAAAGATATCTTGATTACTCAGTACTCAGTGAAGCAAGAAATAATTATGAATAAATCAGGAAATAAAATTAGTGGTACATCAAAATATTGGACTAAAAATGGAGGTGTAAATACATCTCATAAATTTAATTTAACTAAACAGTAATAGATTTCACTGAGTATTTTTGGAGTTTTTCTATACTTAGCAACATCCTACCTTTTATTCTCTACCTTTGCCCAATGAAATTAGGAAAAATAAACAAACTAAAGGTCAGTAGAATAGAAGACAATGGATATACGCTATCTGACGGAATTGATAAAGAGGTTTTTTTAGGGAAAGATCAGGTTAAGGATGAATTATCTGAAGGAGATGATATGGATGTTTTCGTCTATAATGATGCAGAAAATGAATTCATTGCTACTACTCAAAAACCTTTTATTCAATTAGAAGAATTTGCTTTTTTAAAGGTAAAAGCTGTAAATAAATATGGTGCTTTTGTGGATTGGGGCTTGGATGATGATCTGATGGTTCCTTTTGCTGAGCAAACCGGGAGACTGGAAGAAGAAAATTGGTATTTGTTTTTTCTTTTATTGGATGATAAAACAGGAAGATTGATCCTTTCGCGCAGAATAAATGATTTTGTGTTTTTTGAAGAGATTGATGTAAAACAGGGTGATGAGGTAGATTTGTTGATATATAATCAAACAGATCTTGGAATAAATTGTATTGTAAATAATATGTTCAAAGGTTTGATCTTTAGATCTGATATTCATAAAAACATCAATCCGGGTGATAAGATCAAAGGTTTTGTAAAGCAGGTTCGGGAAGATGGTAAAATTGATGTGGTTTTAGAGCCATTGGGTTATAAAAAAAGTATTGATAAAAATACACAAATCATTCTGGATGCACTAAATGAAAATGATGGCTTTTTAGAGCTGACGGATAAAAGTTCACCTGAAGATATCAAATTTGTTTTGGGTTTAAGTAAAAAAGCTTTTAAAAGATCTTTGGGTAATTTGTATAAACAAAAAGTAGTGGAATTGTATAAAGATGGGGTGAAATTAGTAGAATAGTGAACTCGATGTTTTTATTTTCAATTATAAGATCGCCACACTTCGTTGTACTACGTTCGCGAAGACGCGTCATGATTATTACGTCTTCACGAGATCCAATATTTTTTCAAAACCTTCAATGAGATGATGATAATCAGGATTGTATTATCAATTAAGCTTGCTTCGTAACAAGGATCAAAATATATTCAATAAATGTTGCTAAGCGAACCGATCCTGACAGCAGGATTAGGTCACAATGACCAAAGTAAAGAAGAAGAATAAAGGGGGTATGAGATCATATTCATATTACCTTTAATAATCAAGTAATTAGTGACCGATGCGAAGCAAAGACCTCTGTCAGGAAATGATTTTTTCTTTCTTTTTTATCTTTAAAAAAGGAAAAAAGTGATATTTTTTGAGTTGCCATAGGTAGGAGCGAAGTATGAGCGATGTGGTGATTTCTTATGATAGGGGTATTTCATAGCTGACTACCGACTACAATTAGCTCCTGATTGACCTGCAACATTTTTACAAAGAAGTGTTATTTTTATCTATTTTTGTGATTGTTTCATTCTACAAATTATCTAAACTATAAAAAGCACCTCTATTTTCTTTTCTTTTCATAGAATACTTTACAATTAAATAGGCGATGGCATTTAGGTTTCTTAATTCACAAATTTGAGGTGATAATTTAGATTTAGCATAGGCTTTTTCCGTATCTTGGTATAAATAATCCAAATGATCCAAGGCTTTTTCTAAACGCTCATCTGATCTTACAATAGCCACAAGATCTGTCATGATATTTTGAATGGTTTTTCGGTTATGTGAGATCAAAACTTTTTCTTTTGGCTCCATTGTACCTTCTTCATTCCATTCCGGGATATCTAGATCTTTATTAAAAATAAGATCTTTTCTATTTTTGGCAATTTCACTTGCTATTTCACTTCCAAAAACTAAAGCTTCTAATAAAGAATTGGATGCTAATCTATTAGCTCCATGCAATCCGGTTTTTGAAGATTCGCCGCAAGCAAATAAATTTTTGATGGAAGAATATCCTTTTTCGTCAACAACAATCCCACCCATCATGTAATGTGCCGCTGGAACAACCGGAATATATTGTGTTGCAACATCAATACCAATGCTTTTACATTTTTCAAAAATATTAGGAAAATGTTTTACAAAAGCATCCATTTCCAAATGTGTACAGTCTAAATAAACATGAGGATCACCACTTTTGATCAGTTCGCTGTCAATTGCTCTGGCAACAATATCTCTTGGAGCCAGTTCGGCTCTTTTATCTACCTCCAGCATAAATCGTTTCCCTTTTTTATTCCGCAAATATGCGCCAAATCCTCTAACCGCTTCTGAAATTAAAAAAGCCGGACTTTCACTAGGCTGGTATAAGGAGGTTGGATGAAATTGTACAAATTCCATATCTTCAATCTTTACTTTTGCACGATATGCCATCGCAATTCCGTCTCCTGTTGCTACCAGCGGATTAGTAGTTGATGCATATACCTGACCAGTACCACCGGTGGCAAGAATAATAGAAGTTGCCAAATAGGTATCGATCTTTTTTGTCTTTTCGTTTAAAACATAAGCCCCGTAACAGTTGATATCATGTTTATCATATTCTTTACCAATAATATGGTGATCGGTAATCAGATCAATGGCAAAATGATGAGCCAAAAGAGTAATATTTGTCAAAGATTTTACTTGTTCTAAAAGGGTTTTTTCAACTTCAAAACCAGTAATATCTTTATGGTGTAAAATTCTATTTGCTGAGTGCCCTCCTTCTTTACCTAAGTCTAATTTACCTTCTTTATTTTGATCAAAATCTGCTCCCCAGTTGATGAGTTGCCGCATACATGCTGGAGCTTCTTCCACTACCATTTTTACAATTTCGGGATCACTTAAATAATCTCCAGCAATGATAGTATCATTAATATGGTCTTTAAACGAATCTAACTTATCCCAAACAGAAGCAATTCCTCCTTGTGCATATCTGGTATTTGATTCAATGGGCTCATCTTTAGTAACAATACATATTTTTTTGTTAGGTAAGGCTTTTGCAGTTTTAATCGCAATGGTTAGTCCGGCAACTCCCGAACCCAATATTAATGTGTCAATATTAAAAATACTCATAATTATTTTTTTGACTTTCTTTAGGTCAACTCTTATTATTAGATTCTCCCAATTTATTTGGATGAACTAGGGTTTAATATCTTTTATTTCCTTGAAGAAATGTCTAACATTCTTTGGATTGGTATCAGGGCTTTTTTTTGAATTTCTTCAGAAACATTAATTTCTGGCAATTCGTACTTCATACACAAATATAATTTTTCCATATTGTTCATTTTCATATAGGGGCATTCACTACAAGCACAGGAATTGTCTTCAACTGCAGGGGCAGGAATCAATTTTTTATCAGGAACCTCCTTTTGCATTTCGTGTAAAATACCCGCTTCGGTAGCAACAATAAATTCTTTAGCAGGATTATTTTTAGCATAATTGATTAACCCAGATGTAGATCCAATATATTCTGCTGTTTTTAAAATATGATCTTCCGATTCAGGATGTGCAATTATTTTTGCATTTGGATAAGATTTATGGGTGCTGATCAACTTGTCAATAGAAAACGCTTCGTGAACCACACAGGCTCCATCCCATAATAACATTTTTCTTCCAGTTTCTTTTTGAATCCAAGCTCCAAGATTTTTATCGGGAGCAAAAATGATAGGTTGATCCAAAGGCACAGAATCAACAATTTTTTTGGCATTAGAAGAAGTACAGCACAGATCACTAATCGCTTTTACTTCTGCCGAAGTATTGACATAAGTAATTACAATATGATCGGGATGTTTGTCTTTTAAAGCTTGCAATGCTTCTACTGGGCAAGAATCTGCCAATGAGCAACCTGCATTCAAATCGGGTAAAACTACTTTTTTTTGTGGATTTAAAATTTTAGCAGTTTCAGCCATAAAGTGAACACCGGCAAAAACAATCAAATCTGCATCTACTTCAGCAGCTTTGTAAGATAATTGTAAACTGTCTCCCACAAAATCAGCAATATCCTGAATGGCAGGCTCCTGATAATAATGCGCTAAAATAACTGCATTTTTTTCTTTTTTTAATTTGATGATTTCTTTTACAAAATCAATTTTATCAGATGTTTTAATATCTAAAAATCCTGCTTTTAGTATGTTTTCTTTGGCTTTGTCTAAGTTCATAAGTATGAAAATCAATTATAAGTAACAAAAATAATGTTTTTTAAGAAATAACAGAAAAATAAATTGATACAATAGACCAAATATCTTTTCGATTTGAACCATTTGAATGTTTTTTTGTAAAGTTCAATAAGATTCAGTATATTCCACTAATTACTAACAAATTAAAAATGGATAATCCTATTAAAATACTCATTGTTGAAGATGAAATGATTATCGGTGCGAATATTTCTTTACAATTAAGTGAATTAGGCTATGATGTTGTTGGTATTGTACCACGAGGGGAAGAGGCTTTGATTCATGTAGGACAAAATAATGTTTGAAATAGAATTTAGAATAGATGTTATTTGATATTTTTGTTGTCAAAGATAAATAGAATAAGCATGAAGGATATAATTATTCTTAAAAGTACAGATCAAAAATCAATTGTTACAATTGAAAAAGGTGAATTGATTAGTTATCAGTTTAATATGGAGGAATTGATGCATCAAAAAGGATCTCCAGGTTGGGAAAACACGGATACAGAAATGTTTCCAATTATAGGACCAACGTTTGCAAACCATAACAAAGTTTATACAGAAAATGGAGTTTGTATTCAAGATCAGCATGGTTTTTTAAGAGAGTTGGTATACAGGGTTTTAGACAGCTCAGAAAATAAAGCTATTTATCAAAAAACTTATAAAGCAAACACCAAAATAAAGAATAATCACTTTCCTGAAAGATCCGAAGAAGAATTTGTTTTTTGGTCTTATGATTTTATTTTTAAAAAGAGCTTTGAAATTAACAACAAGTCATTAAAGATTCATTTTGAAATCCTTTCAGAAAATGGAATGCCTTTTATGCTGGGATACCATCCTGCATTTAAATTATCGGGTAACCTTACCGAATATTGTTTGGTAAATAACAAAAAGATTACTATTCAAAACGTGATTGATAAAGGGGGGGCTTCTTTTCCTTTTTATGATTTAGATGAGATTAGTTTAATCAAAGAACATGGATATAATGTAAAAATCAAAGCCCAGGGGTTTGAAAACATGATGCTTTGGACAGAGTTCAATAATATGATATGTATAGAACCTATCACTCATTATCCAGATCTTGAAAAGCAATCTTATTCCAAAAAAAATTTAAGAATTTCAAATGAAAAAGAAATATTTACAGTTGAAATTACTCCATTTCAATGATTAAATATTTACTAAATTAAATATTTTCAATTGGTTTTTTACTATACAAAAATGAGGTATTCACCTCTACAAGGATGCTAAAAGGGGTGGTTTGTTTTAAATTTTACAAAATTCAGCTTAATCATGAAAATATATACTGTAAAAAATCAGTAATTTGTCTTCTTAATTTGTTGTTTTAAGTAACAAAAATATCAAAACATGATTTATTAATAGAATTATTATAAATTCTTTGAAAAATGCCTAATTTTTTAAATTATCAATAATATTACTATTCATTCTTTACATTATAAGGTAAAGTACAAGAAAAACTTATAAATTTGTTCTCGTATTTTGAAGTGGTTTAAAAAAGGAAATTTAACTGTGTTAAAAATCCTGTTTAGGTCTCTTCATGTTTTTATGTTTAAGAATTAAATAATTACACAAAAATAAGTTATGAGATTAGTTGGTAAACCAAAACTTAAATTGCGAGAGGATGCAAGAGATTTTATAGATCTATATTTATCGTTAGGACAAAGAGCCGAGAATTTTTTACCCAGACATATTGTTGATAATTTAAAATGGTTTACCCGTTTGTGTTATGAAGAGCCTGATGATCCGGCAATTCAGCAAAAAGAGATTGATCTTCTACTTTTAGAATTAAAAGAGGCAATTCCAGGTTATTCGGATGTTTCTTTAATGCTCTTTCCGCATGATGAATCAAAAGCATTTGAATATAGAACAAAAAAGAATGTATTTCATCAGCGGTTGATTTCTTTAATCGATACAGAAGCAATCAATGAAGAGGAACAAAAACAGGCAAAAAACATACTAAATTGTCATGATTATTCCGTTGGAACGCCTCCTGTTACCCAAACAAATTTAAACTTTAGGTATTCTATTCTTTTAGGAAATCAAGTATCTGAATTACGTAAATTCAGAGAAGTGATAGGAGTAAATGACGATATTCAGGAAGCTCAGTGGAAATATCTTTTAGATGTTTTTGATCAAATGGTGGTACAAAGTTCTCACTATACAACTGCTGCAGAAAAATCTGATTTTCTTACCCGATCTGTTCAAACAGTAAATTTTAAAGGGTTAAGCGGGTTTTTAAAAACAGTGGTAAGTGGTAGTTCTGATACAGCCATTAAATTGATCAAAGAAGAGCTTTTTAATCCTGAAATTGTTAAGGATATTGATTTTACAGATGAGGATTCTTTATTCAAAAAGATCAACGAAGATAAAACAAGTATTTTTGTTATCCGGATAGCTCATTTACGAAAGAATGTATTTAATGACAGAAAATGGTTTCCGCTATTAACAAGAATGATCTTTATAGATTCTTCTGCCATCTCTAAAAGTACAAACACCAGTCTGGTTTTTTGTTTGCACAATAAGATCATTCAAACTTTAAACAAGGTACACACCAAAAAACTGGGTGCTTTGGCAAACAGTCAGTTGAATTTGCGATTGATCCTTGAAAAAGTAAGCATCAAAAATCTGGAGCACTTTAAAGCACTGATCGAAAATCAGATCTCAGATTATGAAAAGGAGATTGATCAGCTTAAAAAAGAACAATTAGGTGAAACAAATAATCTTGAAAAAGACATTGTGCTGTTCAAATTTGATGAGTTTTCTCGTCAGATATTGAAAGATAAATATGCATTAGAAAAGTTACGTGACTATTTAACAATGATATTGGATTGTACTGTACCTGAAAACTTAAAGGAACAGAACAGAAAATTGATTCAGGAATTTGAAGAAAGAACAAAAAAGTATTTTTATGCCGAAAATGAAAATGTTGAAATTGCAACGATAGTTGAAGGTGGTGGTAGAAATCAAATTAAAACCTATGGTGAATATTTGCTGCAACGAAAATTAACACCGGTTAGCAAATCTATTGTAAACCGTTGTAGAATTATTTTAGATATCATCCCAAATACTTATCAAAGAACATTAAAAAACCATTTCCATAAGAATTTTGGAATCAATTTGTTTTTAGAAAAGTATAAAGATTATTTGATAAAAGCAGAGAACGAAGCAGATAATACGGGTCGTTTTATCAACTTTTTGATTGATTTGGGAGTTTATGAAAAGTATGACGCTTTAAATAAAAAAGATAAAGACTCTGTTAAAGAGTTTTTAAGCAGTTTATCTAATTTGAATAAAACATCTATTTCTGATGATGTGCAAATGATCATTCGTGATGTGTTGTTTGGTAAAGAAGATAAAGTATTAAAACCATATATTTTATTTAACAAATATTCTTCATGGGAGTATATGGATCTTTTCCCAACAGATCGTTTTGATATCAATCCGTTTGATCTGGAAATTGGTATCAATGAGGAAGGAAGAATTGATTATGACAGGTTGACCAGCAGGCTAGATCGAATGAAAAAAACATTCCAGTTATTTGATGAATCAGGTAATTTATGGGATAGTTTTTGTGAAAATTTGACTATCGTGATCAATGATCCGGCAAACCCTTCGGGATATTCTGATTTTAATAACCAAACACTTTTACGATTCCTTAAATTTATCAGTAGCAGTAAGATTACCTTATTTTTAGATGAGGCTTATAATGATTCGATAAAATCAGGAGGTGATGATGAGCCAAAATGGCGAACTATTTCTAGGTATGTAATGAATAACTTGCATCAGCAGTATGCACGTATGAATTTGGTTTCATCCATTTCAACAACTAAAAATCTGGGAGCTACAGGAGATAGGTTGGGATCTATTATTGCAACACCCGCAAAGAAGGAAGTTATTGATTTTGCCAGAAGTCAAAATAGTATAGAAAACGGGAATACAAATTCTCTTTTTATGCTGGTTAATATTCTTGAGAATGCGCAGCTTGCAAAATCAATTAAAGATAATCTGGAAGAGCGTTTGCCAAAGAATGCATCTCGTAATAAGATAAAACTGAGAATAGAACAGTATATCATTGCTGAGATTAAAAGTTATAATAAAAAACAAAAAACAAAAAATTCAAAAGAATTATTGCGTTTTTCACCTTTTGAAGGGTCACCATTGCATATCTTTTTACTAAATGAATTGGTAGCACTTGATAAGCTGGATGTATTGGAATTACCTGATGATTTTAAGTATAAAAATGAACCTTTCTTTAGGTACTATCAAAAGCAACTTGTAACGGAGATTAATACCTTTCGTGTAAACAAAAATTTTAGAAATGAAGCATTACTTCGTTTAAAGATAGCCAAAGAAACTGCAACTGAATTATTAAAAGGAGAGTTTGAAGAACACGCAAAAATAATCGCATCAGATGGTTCATTTTTGTTCAATATTCAATTAAAACATTTTTTCTCTTATCAAGATTTGGAAAAATTCACCAAGAAACTTGCTGAATCCAGAGGTATTGCTGTAATTCCCTACCAAACAGGATTTTTAAGATTCTCTATGGGTGATTATTTGGATGGAACTGCTAAGAGCTATGATATTTTCCGACAAGAATTTAAGAACGCGTTGGAGATTGTATTAAATTATTGGGTGCAGTTTTACGATGCTAAAAATTCTGATTTAAAAGGAGAATTAAGCACCGATGAGATATTGAATGAAATATTCTCAACAAATTCAGACAGAGAATTTATTAGCAAGGTATTGAATGACTTCAATGTGATAAAAACGTTGAGTAAACCAGTAAATAATTCACTTAGAATTAATAATTTATGGGTACTGTACAATGCTTCTCCTAAAATGAGTGGTGTTAGTATCAATACTATTAGTGATTCAAAAAACTCAGTAATTGAATTTTCTGAAGAGGTAGGTAAATGTGCAACACTTCCTGAATTTATCCAGAGCATTGCTTTTACTTCGGTATATGAAAATCTGTTGCCACAGGTTTATAAAAGTATTCCAATGATCAAACATCTTGATTTTGGAACAGTGTTGGCTCGTTATGGTAAAGCTACTTTATTGAAATATATTTCCAATAAATTAGATTATCAACCAACAGACTATGTTATTGACGGTCCGGAAGATAATATTATCATGTCTGAAATATTGCTTGAAATGGAAAGTGTTTTGTTTTCACCAAGTAAGACAAAAGTGTTGGCGATCAATAGCTCGAAAAGAAATAATGATGACATTGCTCGTTTAGAAGGAATTAATATTTTACTGCGTAAGAATATCCAGGAGTTGATGCTTCATTTTAACCTTCCGTTTGAAAAATATCAAATTGAACCGGCATTGGTTGAATTGGTTAAAAGCGGTATTGAAAAATTTGAACTGGTTGTAGGTAAGAAAGTTTCGGATATTAATGTTGACTATTTTATTAAAAATATTACTTCAGGAATTTACAATGATCTTCTTAATCAAAACAATATCCTTGGGCAAAAGGTTTTTGGTGAAATTGAAAAATTGATCCAAAATAATTTAACAAGTGCAAATATTTGTCCGGTTGATAAGGTTACTCATCTTTATCTTCTGAATAGAAAAGACTATTTTAAAAATCATATCATTGATCTTTTAGGTAGATTCAATAAACAGTTAAAAGAGGTTGATGACATTGAAATGGAAACAATCATAGGTGATTTCTTACATAAATCTCTGCCAAGAGAAATGGAAGAAGTTTGGACTAGAGTTCTTGAAAGTGGAGAGCAGAATATTGGTGCCGATGATGTTCATAAAGAAGTGAGATTATTCACTTTGTTTATCGTCAATTTAATGAATCAAACCAAGAGCAATGAGCATTATGACAGGTATACCCATTCGATCATGCGATTGACCGAAGCTGAATTTGCTCAGCAAAATTCAGCGATCAATGAAATGGTTCAGCACGGTATTACTATTCATAATAATTATAGTTTAAAAGATAATCCATTGGAAAAATATGACAATGGAAGATTAAAATGGATTGCAGATATCATGAATCAATGTGGTGTGATTGGAGCAGAAAAAAACATTCAAACACATACCCGAATAGCAACAGATGCAAAAAAGAGAGAATATCCTTTCCATAGAATTGATAGAGTAGAAAATGATAAGGATAAAAAAGTGAAAGAGAAATCTTTAACTTTATCTGATAAAAGATCAAATGAATATATCAAAATACTTGATACACGTCCGTTAGGCTCATTTTTTGTGAACAGGTTAAGAAAATTGGCCAACACAATGGATATGGGTGATTATCGTTGTAAAATATTCAATGGTGGATTATTGAACGAATTGTTTATTTTCCATAAATCATACATGAAGTATATGGCAGATAATTATCGTTTGCTTGATCTGCAGGATGTGTCATTAGAGGAAGTTAAGAATTTTATTCCGGATACCATTTGTTTTTATGGAGCCCCGGCAAAAGCTATTTCGTTTCCACGAGTAGGTTATTTTGATATCAAAGGACCTGAAGGAAATATAAAAACCATAGTCACACCATTAACACAAAAAGGTGATTATTACGGTAATATCAAAAAGCCACGTTTAACAGTGATGAACGAAAAAGTGAAAGAAATGGGAGGTATTCCTGTGCATGGATCTATGTTTGCAGTTGAAGAGGAAGATGGTGCTATTTTTGTAGTTCAAATTGCTGGTGATAGTGGTGTAGGAAAATCTGAAATGCTGGCAGCAATGATGTTGAAATGGATGAAGAAAAATCTTAACGGAATTCGTTCTATCAAAACAATTGCAGGCGATATGTTCCACGTTTTTCCTGATTCCAAAGGAAATCTTTACGGAATAGGAACTGAGGTTGGAGATTTTAGCCGTGTAACAGATTTTGATCCGGAGTATATCAAATTCTACTATTCATTATTTGAAAGTAGTGCAGATAGTAATGTGGAAGATCTGAATTCACGTAGTACCATTAGCGGACTTTGTGATGTGCGTATGCCATATAAAATTGATATCATTTTAACGGCAAGTAATTATGCACGTGAAGAAGCTGGAATTACCAGATATGATAATCCGGAGAATTTTATTCTATATCGTGATTCACATGGAGAACGTAAGGAAAAAGCAACCAGTGGTGATAATCCACATTTCCAGCGTACTTTATTACGCTACCCTGGCGATAAACAGATTGTAGATGTTTTAGATACACATGGAAGTTATATTGACGATATACTTGACTGGGAATTAGATGACTTTACAGGAAAATTCTTTATGTGCTCCTCATATAAAATGATCGATAGAATTGATTTAGATGGCATCGTAAATAAAATATTTACGGGTAAAGAGTTTGTTATAAATGAAGAGTCATTTACAATTAAAGAGGTGAGTTTTGACATTATTAAAAACAAATTTACAGCTTTAGGATTTAATGAAGAGAATGAAATTAAGACTATAATTGACCGAGCAATGTTCAATGAAATATTTGATGCATTGGCAAGTACACCAAGTGGTCAGCCTTTTATTGATGAAGAAGGTGAATTGAGTGGTAAAAATAATCTGGTGGAAGTTCTTAAAACAGGAGAAGGAAAGAAAATTCAACTCGGAATTTTAAGTACAGATATTGGTCGAAAAGGAAAGGAAATTACCGGTCCTCAAATGGCAGCGGAAGATATGCGTAAATTGATTCGTGAAGTACGTATATCTAGACCTGAAATTGTTCAAAATAAGAATGAAGTTAAAAATTTGATCCATAAATATTACGGTCATATCTTTAATGAGAACAGAGGCAATGCAGAAGTTTATCGATATAATTTCTGGTTGTGGCAAATGGAACAAATGCGAAAAGCTGAATTTGTAAAAATTGATGATACTAAAAAGACTGTTGATCTTTCAAAATTAAAAGGTTTCAGTCCAGCTGAGAAGAATAAGCAGTTTAGCCCGTTATTGATCAATCCAAATTTGAATATTGAGATTTCAAGTTTTAGTGAAACCTATGCACAATTGATGAATTTACCAGATATTATGGAGTTTTCAAATGAATTCCTGAAGTTGGCAGATACTATTTATATTGCACAAGGGTATGCAACGGAAACAACAGTTAATAATATGATCATTCAAATGTTACTGGTAAATGGATATATTTTAACAGAAGATATAACCCGAGGTACTGTTGTTGAAAAAGTAAATAGAGAAACTATTGCAGCAGCAAAATTTGCAGCTTTGAAAATATTTAAAAATGCAAATAAAAAGCCTGTAACTAAAAAATAGGGAAACTGAAGTTTATAGATTTAAAAAAGCTATCCCAAGGATAGCTTTTTTAGGTTATTAATTCATATTCAATTTTTTTGGTCTTTGTATGGTAAGTGCAATTAAAAAGATAGAGACAATACTAGCTAGAATCATCATGATAAAATAACCATTCCACTCATAATTTTCAATAACATAACCACCAACTATATTTGCCAGTATAGAAGTTCCTAAGAAATACCCAAATAAACCTGTTAACCCTGCTGCAGTGCCTGCTGCTTCTTTATTTACAAGGTCAAGTGCATGTACGCCAATTAGCATTACCGGACCGTAAATCAAAAATCCGATGGAGATCAAACATATATTATCTATAATAGGATGACCTACTGGGTTTTGCCAGTAAACAAAAATAGCTATCACGATCAATACCATATAAATAATACTTACCGGAGCTCTTTTTCCGTTAAAGACCTTATCGCTTAACCAACCACTTAATAATGTACCTGGAATAGCAGCAATTTCATATGCAGAATAGGCCCAGCTACTAGCTTGCTCGGTAAATCCTTTCACTTCGATCAGGTATGTTGGCGCCCAGTCCTGAATTCCATATCTAACCAGATAAACAAAAGCATTGGCTAATGCAATGGACCATAATAATTTATTTGGTAAAATATGTTTGGTAAAAATTTCCATTGCTGAAATACCGTTGTTTTTCTCTTCTTCGGTCTTTTCTTCATGATTTTCGGGGTAATCATTTTTCCATTCTTCAATAGAGGGCAAACCAACCGAACGAGGTGTATCTCTTAATAAAAAAAATATCAATATAGATATGCCAATTGCTATCATACCAGGGAAATAGAATTTAGCACGCCAGTCGGTAAATAATTCTACTCCAAGTATTGCAAGAATAGGCATCAAAGCTCCACCAATGTTATGTGCAATATTCCAGAATGACATTTTTGTTCCTCTCTCGGTTATTGAAAACCAATGTACCATTGTCCTTCCGGATGGTGGCCAGCCCATTCCCTGAAACCATCCGTTTAAAAATAGCAAAACAGACATGATTAAAATAGAACTTGTAGCCAAGGGAAATATTCCCATAATGATCATAGTAATAGCAGAGAGAAGTAACCCTAAAGGCATGAAAAATCGGACATTACTTCGGTCAGATACATTTCCCATAATAAATTTGCTTAAGCCATAAGAAATAGCCAAAAATGAAATAGCAAAACCTAGTTCGGTTTTTGTAAATCCTTGTTTGATAAGATTGGGCATGGCGAGCGCAAAATTCTTTCTGATAAGATAGTAGGCCGCATACCCAATAAATATTCCTAAAAAAACCTGTAAACGGAATCTTTTGTAGTTTTTATCAATTTTTTCCTCTGCAATAAGTGGTTTGCCAGGTGGAGCCTTTAAGAATTTGAGCATAGATTAAAATATAATTTAATGAATCTGTTCTAAAGGTGACAATTTAAGGATAAAAAAGAATAAATCTTGTTTTTATCATTTCTTCGTAGATTTATTAAATTAAAATAATCACCAAACTGGTAGGTACTGGTTTGGTCGTTTTTAAAATTTGTTATAAATTGCCATGCTTAAAACAATTACTCATTTAAGAACAAGATCAAATAAGAACAAGATTAAAATGTTTATTTGAAAAAAGTAACTTATGAAAAAAAGTGATTTCAATACAAACCATTATGGTAAAAAAATTCAATTATTTACTCTTACAAATAGTAACGGAGTGAAAGTTGAAATTACGAACTTTGGAGGGAAGGTGGTATCAATTATTGTACCTGATAAAAATGGGGTATTTAAAGATGTTGTTTTGGGATATGATCATATTGATGATTATATTTCTGGTAATCCTTATTTTGGAGCACTTATTGGAAGATACGGCAACCGGATTGCTAAAGGAAAATTCTTATTGGAAGAGAGGGAATACCAATTGGTAAAAAATAATGGTAACAATCACTTGCATGGTGGAACAACAGGTTTTAATGATGTGGTTTGGGATGCAACTTTTATAGAAAATAGTGTAGGACAATTTCTTGAATTAGAATATCTAAGTAAGGACGGGGAAGAGGATTACCCAGGGAACTTAAAAGTAAAAGTTATTTATTCTTTGACTAAAGAAAATGAATTAAAAATTTCTTACCAGGCAACAACAGACAAAAGTACAATCATTAATTTAACGCATCATTCATTCTTTAATCTTGCTGGTGAAGGAAATGGTGATATTTTAGATCATGAGTTATTCATTAATTCAGATATTTTTACTCCTATTAATTCAGAGTCAATCCCAACAGGTGAGTTCAAAATCGTAGAGGGAACTCCAATGGATTTCAGGGAGTTTACTGCAATTGGAAATAGAATTGAAAATAAAAATAAACAACTTAAATCTGGAAATGGTTACGATCATAATTATGTTTTAAAAAATAAACAAAAAAATGTTGTTTTAGCTGCAGCTGTTCATGAACCACTGAGTGGTAGATATATGGAGGTGTTCACAGATCAACCCGGTATGCAATTCTATTCTGGTAATTTCCTGGATGGCAGTGATGTAGGTAAAGAGGGAAAGGCATATCATCGAAGAACTGCTTTTTGTTTGGAAACTCAACATTTTCCAGATTCACCAAATCATCCTAACTTTCCAAGTACTATCCTGGAATCGGACAAAAAATATGCGTACACTTGTGTTTACAAATTTTCTATAAAATAAGTTATGAATTCAAATCAGATAGTTAAGAAATTTGAAGATCTTTTTAACAATGAACCGTTGTTAGTACGTTCACCAGGACGAATCAATTTAATTGGAGAACATACAGATTATAATGATGGTTTTGTTTTTCCGGCAGCCATTGATAAAGAAATCCATTTTGCAGTAGCAAAGAATGATGTAAACTTATTTCGTTTTTATGCACTAGATCTTCAGGAAAGTTTTGAAATGAAAGTAGAAGATCTGTCCAAATCGGATACTTCTTGGGCTAATTATTTATTAGGTGTTGCAGCTCAATATAAAAAGGCCGGATATGAGTTAGAAGGTGTTGATTGTGTTTTTGGTGGGGATATTCCGTTAGGAGCTGGCCTTTCTTCTTCTGCAGCCATTGAAAATGGTTTTGCGTTTGCTTTAAAAGAAATTTTGGAAGCATCGGTGAGCAAAATTCAAATGATTAAAATGGCACAAAAAGCCGAACATGAATATGCAGGAGTTATGTGTGGCATCATGGATCAGTTTGCCAGTATGACCGGTAAAAAAAATAATGCTATAAAACTGGACTGTCGTTCATTGGATTTTGAATATGCAAATATTGATTTGCATGATTATGAAATATTACTTGTTAATACCAATGTAAAGCATGAACTTGCTTCCTCAGAATACAATACCCGAAGAGCAGAATGCGAAACGGGAGTGCAGATACTCCAAAAATATGATAATAATATTACCGCTTTACGCGATGTGAGTTTGTCATTGTTGCAAAAGCATTGTGAAGAGATTGATCCTACAGTTTATAAACGATGTGAATTTGTTATAAAAGAAAATTTACGAGTAGAAAAGGCTTTTTCTGCATTGGCAAATAATAATATCAAAGCTTTGGGAAATCTTATGTATCAATCGCATGAAGGATTAAGAGATGATTATGATGTTAGCTGTAAAGAGCTGGATCTTTTGTTTGATATGGCAAAAAAATCAAATGATGTAATTGGATCAAGAATGATGGGTGGAGGTTTTGGAGGCTGTACGATTAATATTGTTAAAAAAGAAAAAATAAATTTATTTTCGGAGAGTATTAAGAATGAATACGCAAAGATTACAGGTTTAGAACCAGAAATATATTCGGTAAAAATAACCGATGGAACAGGTTTAATTTAAAGTCAAAAAATATTTATATTTAATTAATCATACAATTATGACAACAGGATTTGGGTTTTGGGATTATTTCGTTTTTATTGCTTATGCCATACTTATTTTAGGAGTAGGTTTATGGGTTTCACGCGATAAAAAAGGGCATGAAAAAAATGCCGAGGATTATTTTTTAGCAAGTAAATCATTACCATGGTGGGCCATTGGAGCTTCATTGATTGCTGCGAATATTTCAGCAGAGCAGTTTATAGGGATGTCCGGTTCAGGTTTTGTGGTTGGTTTGGCTATAGCATCCTACGAATGGATGGCTGCCATCACACTGGTTATAGTTGCGAAATATTTTCTTCCAATATTTATTGAAAAAGGAATCTATACCATTCCTGAGTTTATCGAAAAAAGATACTCTTCAAATTTAAAAACTATTTTAGCAATTTTCTGGTTGGCTCTCTATGTTTTCATCAACTTGACAACGGTTCTTTATTTAGGAGGTTTGGCAATTGAGACTATCATGGGTATTGATATGATCTATGCAATTATAGGCTTGGCTTTATTTGCTGCTGC
>JADGEA010000020.1 GCA_016744615.1 Flavobacteriaceae bacterium | reverse complement strand
TGGAATAAATTGTAAAAAATAAAATGAAAATACTAAATCAGATTTTCCTCTGATAAGGATAACATCCTCTGAAAAATCAATTAATAGAGGTTGCCTTAAGGTAAATAAACATAGGTAATAATCAAAAAACACGAAATACTTATAGATGGGTAATTGTAAATTTGTGTCAGAATAAACAATTGTTAAATATGTAAATGATGAAAAAAATAATCTTCCTTTTTAGTATTCTTATTTCGCTAAGTATTTCAGCTCAGAAAATACACACGGATAAACCTTTTATACAGGATTATGCAGACAAATTTGAATTAAGTGGAAATACTGTAAATGCAAATTTATGGAGTGTTGCAAGTAGTAGAGATAAAGATGTAAGTATTGTTTCTTCCAATGGTTTATTACAACCCTGGGATAAGAAAATAGTAAAAGATATGCATTACCGTCCTTTTGAAAACATGAAGGTTATATCTACCGCAAGCTATAAAAATCAGATTATTTATCTGACAGACAAGGCTGTTTTAAGCAATGCTTTTGCAGGAAAGTTTTACATGGATCACGGAATGAAAAGTCCTACTCATTTTGCTATAGGAAAAGACTTTAAAACCTTAGTTGTAGGAAATGGACAGCTAAAATTACTTCAAAATGAGAAAAAAGCATGGAGTAAATCCCTGACTAGTTTTAAACCAATTGAGGTAGTTTTTGATAAAGTGAACAATCGTTTTTTGATATTGACAAAACAAGAGGTATATCAACTTAATTCTGGTAATAAATTTTCTAAAGTATTTTCCGGTAAGAACTTAACAGCAATAACTGTTTTTGAAAACAACTTAATTCTCGGTACTACAAATGGTTTATTGACTCTTAACGGAAAAACATTTAAAGCAGGTACGATCGATCAAAAATTACCATGGACAGAAATAACAACTGTTAAAAATATAAATGGTCAACTTTGGTTTGGTTCTACAAAAGGAGTTTTTAAACTTTGTAAAGATGGTAAATATGATTATTACGCATCCAAACGTTGGTTGGTAGATAATGAGGTTGTTGATATTGCAGCCGGATCGGATAACAGTGTTTTAATACTTACCAAAAAAGGATTAAGTAAGATCAATTTTTCTAAAATGACCTTGGCAGAAAAGGCAGATTATTTTCAGAAAATTCAACGTTCAAGACATATAAGACATGGATATACAGGAAATCTTTCATTAACAATTCCGGGTGATATTTCTTCAGGGTTTTATCATGATACGGATAATGACGGTCTTTGGACCTCAATGTATCTGGCAGGTGAATTGTTTAGATATGCAGTTACTAAATCGGAAGATGCAAAATTGAATGCATATGATGCATTTGAAGCTATGGAAAGACTTACGGATATTTCAGGGGTTAGTGGTTTTCCTGCTAGAGCTATTGAAAGAGAGGGAGTTGAATTAGATGAAGGATCAAATGGATTTTCAGAGGAACAAATGATTGCCTGGCAAAAAGAAAATGGTAAAACATGGCAATTTGATAAGACAGGTAGGTGGAAATGGAAAGTTTCTACCAGTAGTGATGAATCAATTGGACACTTTTTTGTTTATGCGCTTTTTGCTGAACTGGCACCGGATAAAGTTTGGAGAGATAGAGCAATTCGTCAGATCAAGCTTCAAATGGATCATATCATTGAAAACGACTGGCATTTGGTAACCTGGAATGGAAAACCAACCAGGTGGGGTAACTGGAGCCCGGAATATGTAAATAGTTTCCCAATTAATGTTGGAGACAGGCGTTTGAATTCTACACTTATATTGGCATTTCTTCAAACAGCTTATCACTTCACCGGAGATAAGATCTACAAAAAAAAGGCTTATGAATTAATGGATAAATATGGTTATGGTGATAATGCAAATCGCCTGGCTTCTGTGATCCAACATGTGGAAGGAGAACCATTAAGTGATCGTTGGAATCATTCAGATGACCAAATGTATTTTTTGTCCATTCCTGCCTTTGTGAATTATTCTTTTACAGAAGAGCAAAAAGAGAAACAATTTGCTGCTGCTAAAAGTCACTGGGAAATAGAGCGATCTGAAAAGAACCCTGTTTGGAATTTTTTATACGCCATGACTGGGGGAACCGATTATGATCTGGATGAATCTGTATGGTGGTTACAAGAATTTCCACTGGACCTGATTTCTTGGACCATTGATAATACCCAGCGAAGAGACCTTGAAAAAATAGCCTCTAATTTTAGGAACCAAACATATAAAGAAGTGCTCCCACCATCTGAACAACCCGTTCGTTTTCACAATGGTGCATATCGAAATAATTCTAATGGTGCCGGCCGTGAAGAAGTGGCACCATATATTTGGTTATTGCCATATTGGATGGGTAGATATGTGGATGCAATTAGTGCTCCTGTTGAAAAATAATTCATGAATTACGGATGAGGAAAATCATTGGTATATTAACATTATTATCACTTTTGCAATCTCCCTTGCTGTTTTCACAAGGAGAGGTAAAGTTACCTGATAGAGGCATTTGTGCACATAGAGGAGCAAGTGAAACACATCCTGAGAATACCTTGGCTGCATTTAAAGAGGCAGTTCGCTTAGGAGCTCAGATGGTGGAATTTGATGTGCGAATTACCAAAGATAAAAAATTGGTAATTATACATGATAAGTCAGTTGATAGAACAACAAATAGCAAGGGCTTAATTAGTGAATTGACCTTGGCAGAAATTAAAGAACTAGATGCAGGTAGCTGGAAATCAAAAGAGTTTAAAGATGAAAAAGTTCCTACTTTAAAGGAAGCACTTGCCGTATTTCCAAAAAACATCTGGCTCAATATTCATTTAAAGGGAAACAAGGAGCTGGGGGAAGCGACTGCCATAGTTCTTGTTGCTGAAGATAGAATGCATCAGGGAGTTATAGCTTGTGGTGAAGTTGCAGCTACTGGTGTAAAAAATGTTAGTCAGAAAATTCTGATTTGTAATATGGAGCGTCAGTCAGATAGAAATGAATATGTTCAAAAAACTATTCAGGAGAAATATCCTTTTATTCAATTGTTGAAAAAGAGAAATGACGATAGATTGCAAGAAAATATAAGAATACTCAAACAAAATAAGATCAAGGTGAACTATTATTTTGGTGATACCGAAAGAGAGGTTAAGGAGTTATTTGATAATGGTGTTGATTTTGTTTTAACGAATAAGCTTGAACAAATGCTTGAAGTTGCAGAAGAAATGGGTATTAAGCGATTAAACCAGTAGCTGAATTTAACAATGGTTAATATTTACTTATTTAATAATAAATAGATTATCAATGGTTTTTTTCAATTATAGAAAATCATGAATAATATTTTACAACATCGAGTAAGTATGAGTAATACTAATTTAACAACATAATGTCGTATATAAATCGTTTCTTTTTTGCTTGCATTTCGTTTAAAAACACAATTGTAATTGAGGCTATGCTTCTATTTTTTTCTAATTCAATCAAAAAACGATAAAATTTATATAACCTATTCTTATTTTTTAAAGGAAAATAAAAAAGCAATCAAGCATGTATCTTTTAAAGAAGAAAGGATTGTCAAATAGGAAATGTGGAAGAATAATTTGTGTAAAACAGAAGTTAAATATAAAAAATATGAAGATCTATATCATTAAGTGCTTTGTTGTTAGTTTTTTTCTTGTGGGAATTACTTTGGGGTGTGCAAACAAGAGAAGTCAAAAAGATTCCGGTAAGGAAATTGTTTTGAGGCTGGAGCCTAGTAATGGAAACCCCAGAAACAGTGAAGGTGATTTTATTCAATTAAAAGATGGAAGCATTTTATTTATGTATACGCATTTTACAAGTGGAACAGGAGATAATGCAACTGCACATTTAGCAGGTAGATTTTCATATGACCATGGAAAAACCTGGACTAGCAAAGATGTCAAAATTCTCTCCAATGAAGGAGGAATGAATATTATGTCGGTTTCCTTATTGCGATTAGAGAACGATGATATAGCTTTATTTTATTTAAGAAAAAATTCAGAAACAGATTGTATTCCCTTTATGCGAATATCAACAGATGAAGCAAAAACATGGAGTGAACCAAAAAGATGTATTCCCAACCAGGGTTATCATGTAGTAAATAATGATAGATTTTTACAGCTGGTAAACGGAAGAATTATTTTTTCAACATCTTTACATACAGCTCCTGTATGGTCAAAAGGCAAGATTTTTTCCTATTATTCTGATGACAATGGGGGTACATGGAGAAAATCAGAACAAGTAGCTAACCCTGAGAATATTACATTACAAGAGCCTGGAATTGTTGAGTTAAAGAATGGTAACCTGATGTTGTTTTGCAGAACAGAATCTGGTGTTCAATATTTTTCTTTTTCTGATGATCACGGAGAAACATGGTCTGAAATTGAACCGGGAAATATCAGATCCCCTTTATCACCAGCATCTATAGAAAGAATTCCTTCTACCGGGGATCTGTTATTGCTATGGAATAATAATTATGAAAAAGGGAGAGATGGTGGAAAACGTACTCCTTTTAGTTTGGCTATTTCAAAAAATGAGGGTAAAACCTGGGAGAAAATTAAAACAGTAGAAAGTGATCCTGCAGGATGGTATTGTTATACCGCTATTGATTTTACTGATAATCATATTTTACTGGGACATTGTGCAGGAGATACAAAAACAAACAATGGGTTGTCTACTACTCAGATCACCCGTTTAAGTTTAGATTGGGTCTATAAAGAAGCAACCTCAGAGCCCACAGTTAAATTTGATAATGAAACTCTTGTTTTGACATGCTCGGATAAAAATACTCAAATTCGATATACATTAGATGGAAGTCTTCCTTCAGAGGATACTGGTTTAATCTATCGAGATCCAATAGTTATAGATAGCTTAACCCCTTTATATATGCAGGCATTTCATATGGATAAAACTCCTAGTAAAATCGTATATAAACAGGTAGGTAGTCATATTTTTCAATCGGCACAAGAAGTTACATTTAACTTAAAACAAGGATTATATTTCAATTATTTTGAAGATAGTTTTGATCAAACGAGTGAAATTGATTCTTCAATAGTCATAAAATCAGGTGTTATCTCTCAATTCTCAATAGAAGAGAGTAAAATACTTCAAAATTTTGCTTATGTTTTTGATGGGTACATAAAAATTAATGAAGATGGATTATATACTTTTTATCTAGAATCCAATGATGGAAGTGTACTGTTTTTAAATGATCATAAATTAATTGACAATGATGGAGCTCATGGCATTTATACAAAAAGTGTTTCTACATCTTTGAGAAAGGGGCTACACAGATTAAAAGTTAAATATTTTCAAAAGGAAGGAGGAAAATCCTTAAAAGTTTTATGGGATGGATCTGATTTTAAAAAAGAAGAGATACCAGAATCAGTACTTTATCATAAAGAAGAATTGGTGGAAAAGTAAAATAGCCTATAAAACATAAGATTTATTGATGAAACAAATAGATTCAAACATTATATAATTCAATCTGGGCTATATAATTTTGTTGTAAATTATTGAATTTCTGATGGTTGTGCAAAAGCACAACCATCAGTGTTTCTTAACAATAAAAGATTTAAAATAACAGTTGTAATTATCCGTTTTTGATCTTTATGAGATCTTTCATCACAGGATATAATTCAATTTTACTCCCTTCAATTCCAAAGGCATCATGTAATTTTTTATAGATATTGTATAGTTTATGATAGACCTTTACGTTTTCAGAAATTGGATGATACACTTTTTCGGTTACCGTACAACTTTTGTCCTGCAATTCATTGTAGGTGATCGTTTTACCTTCCTTTGAATAAGCAGCATAGGCACCCATTAATGCAGAGCCTAGCGCTACTGTTTCATCGATAGCAGCAATTTTCATGGGTTTATTGATCACATCTGCATAGATCTGCATAAACAGTGGATTTTTATGCGTAATTCCTCCACAATTAACAATATCATTGATTACAACTCCCTGGCGTTCCATATCCTCAATAATTACTCTTGCACCAAAAGCAGTACTTTCGATCAAAGCTCTGTAAATTTCAAAATCTTTGGTTTGTAAACTCTGACCAATAATAAGTCCGGACAACATTGGGTCTGATAAGATACTCCTATTCCCGTTATTCCAGTCCAGTGCAATAAGTCCACTTGCACCAACTTTAATGCTTTCCGCTTCTTCTGTAAGATCTTTATGAGAACGATTGTTCTTTAAAATATTTTTGATGTACCAATCCAGAATATCACCAACTGCACTTTGTCCGCTTTCAATTCCAAAATAATTGGGTAATACCGATTCGGTAGCAACACTGGCTACTCCTTCAATATTAGAATTGCTTTTGTCTAAATCACCTAAAACTAGATCACAGGTTGAAGTACCAATAATCTTAACCAAACTTCCATCTTTTATTCCCGATCCAACAGCGCCAGCATGTGCATCAAGAATACCCATAGCAATTGGAATACCCTCTGGCATACCAAATTCTTCAGCCCATTCTTTTGATAATTTTCCACTATTATACTCAATGGAATATGTTTTTTTAGGTAAGGTTTTTAATATTTTTATTAAATCGGGATGTAAGGCCTCTATAAATTTAGCATCTGGAAAACCTCCCCATTCATCATTGTATAATCCTTTGTGTCCGGCTGCACAAATATTTCTTTTTACTTCATTGGCATCTGTTATTCCTGCAAGAACCGCAGGAATAAAATCACTTAATTCCAGCCAAGTAAATGCAGTATCAAAAACTTCTTTATCTATATTTCTGCAGTGTAAAATTTTAGCCCAAAACCATTCCGAGGAATAAGCACCTCCTATTTTGGTTAAATATAGAGGTCTGATTTTTGTAATTGTTTTCGTAATTTTATCTGCTTCTTTATGGGAAGTATGATCTTTCCACATCCATGAATAGGCGTTTAAATTATCCTTGAATTGATCGAGTGAAGAAAGAGGCTTCATGTTTTTGGTGACTGGCAATGGAGTTGAACCTGTTGCATCGACCCCAATTCCGGTAACGGAAGACATTGCAATACCAGCCTTTTTATTCTCAAGTTCAGATTTCTTTAAAGCCATTTTCATGGAGTTTATATAGTCAGTAGCACTTTGGCGAGCTAATAAACTATCTGAATCAGAAGTAAATACACCGTTTACGCCTTTTTCATAAGCATGTTCAACTGAATGGAGAACTTTTCCGCTTTCTAACTCCAAAGTAAGTACTCTTACTGCTGTAGAACCAAAATCAATACCTAATACTATTTTATTTTGCATAATTTAAAAAACTAAAATCTGATTATAATGACAAAATTATATTTAATAAAATAAATCAAAGGTTAATATATGATATGTTTAGAATAAAATTAACTTGATGAATGAATTAATTATTAGGTATTTTTGTTTTGTATAATTGTATTTGTCAAAATAATAACACATGAAAAATTTCGTAACAATTCTTATACTTTTTAGCATATTTATCGGGTATACACAAAAAACGGATAAAATTGCTTTTGGACCTTACATCCAACAAATGAGTACAAAAGATGCAACTATTTGCTGGTCAACTCTTGAAAGTGAACCCACCATAACCGATAAAGATGGAAAAACACAATTTGTAAGAGAATATAAACACCATAAAATTCATCTAGGGGATTTAAAACCTAATTCAGAATATTCCTATGATGTTTTGAATGATGGTTCTGATGAAGGAAAAGGAAAATTTACAACCTATCCAGATGAAAAGATTCCTTTTAATTTTGTTGCTATTGGAGACACAAGAAACAGACACGATGTTCACAGTGAAATATTGGGTAAAATTATGGCAAAAAAACCTAGATTTATTGTGAATTCAGGTGATTTGGTTCGTAATGGAAGAGCAATTGAAGATTGGGAGGCATTTTTTGGAGTGAGTAAAGAACTGATGAGAAATACACCTTATTATCCTGTATTGGGAAATCATGAGAAAGACTCACCGTATTATTATGATATGTTTGATTTGCCAAATAATGAACGGTATTATTATTTTACTTTAGGGGATGCACTTTTCATTGTGTTGGATAGTGAAGGGATTCAAATAAGTGAGCCAAGTTTTGTTTCGGAAGAGAATAGTGATGAGTTCTGGTATGAAGCTTTTGATGATTATTTTGTGGAGCAGAAAAAATGGTTACAAAAGGTACTCGACCTAAATAGGGAAGCGGGTTATGTATTTGTATTTCAACATAAACCATTGTATAGCATTATGAAAAATAGGGTGGAAGAAGCAGAAATAGCACGTAAATTCTGGGGAGATATATTTTCTCGTAACGGAGTGCAAGTTTTTTTAAATGGCCATGATCATCATTACCATCGTGCTGTGAAGGACAATGTACATTTCATAACTTCAGCAGGCGGAGGAGCGCCACTTTACAAATTTGATGCAATTCAGCCTGAAACTGTTAAGTACAAGAAAATAGAACATTTTGTAAATGTAGAAATTAATGAAGATAATGCTGTTTTGCACGTAATAGATATCAACGGAACTGAATTTGATACCGTTGTTGTAAAAAGAAGAAAGACCAAATAAGCCTCTTTCTTTCATTTGGTATTGCTATTTTAATCTAAATCCTGCTATTAGAAGAAAGTATGAAATAAATAATACTTGTTTTTTTGCTGACTATATTTTCCTTTAAAAGGAATTATCAAGCTTTTTATGCTCCTGACCGGATAGAAGATCTTATTATTTACGAAATTTCAGTAAAGAATTTCACATCTCCAATAGGTTTGGGAACAGTCACTTTTAAATCTATATTGCAGTTTTAAGATTATCAAATAAAAAAGTAGAATAATTAAATAAGATAAAATGATGAGAGTTAGAATAATTATGATTTTTATACTTTTAATAGTATTCAATTCATGTAAATCAACAAAAACTACTAGTAGTAAGAATGATGTAGTAGTTTCAAATCAAATTAGTATTATAACTAATAAAGCTCCTTATAATCCTGAACCGGGAATGCAAAAACTTAGGGATAAATATGAGAAAACAAGGTCGAATGGAGAAGTAAAATTGAAAAAACCAATGCATTTTTTAGTCTTTGGTGATTCAAAGGGGAGCAAGCATTTAAAAAGTGTATTGAAAATAGCAGATCAGTTAAATCCACAATTTTGTTTAACAACAGCAGATCTGGTAAATAAAGGAGGAGGAGATATTGGAGAAAAATTGTATAATGATCTGGATAAGGATGCCGGATGGTTTTTTAGAAAATATCCAACCTGGCCAACTTTAGGTAATCATGAAGTGGGTGGGCCAAAGAAGAATACAAGACAGAAGAATTACGATTCTGGTGTGAAAAATTTCGGCGACTTTTTTGGTTTAAAAGATCCTCTATATAGTTTTACTTACGGAAATGCCAAATTTATAGCATTAGACTGGATTAAAGTTTCTAATAGTCCTGAGCGCTTAGAATGGCTTGAGAAAGAACTTATTGAAGCACAAGGCATGCACATTTTTGTTTTTAAGCACAGACCCTATTATACAGTAGGGCATAAAAGTTATAAAGATGTAGAAGGCAAAAGTACAGTTGTAACTGAATTGTTTTCAAAATATAAAGTAGATGCAGTTTTCTCAGGTCATGATCATATTTATTATAGAACTCTAAGAGATGGAGTTAATTATATAGTTTCTGCCGGTGCAGGTGCAACCATTTACGATTTAAAACGGGAAAGTGATGCTATAACTGGTGATGCTTATTATGGAAGAATTAAGGGTATGGATTCAGAAGAATTCAAATTTTATGCATCTAATAAAGAAGAGACATTTCTTAATAAACCTATGTTTTATGTAGTTTCTGTTAAAGTGGATGGAGGTAAAGTGACTTTTGAGATGATTGATACCAATGGTAAAACCTGGGATAAATTTACTTATAAATCAGATTTTTAGTGCAAAGATATTTAGATAAGAATATGTTATTAAAAATCAGATCTATAATACTTGTTTTTTTTGCTTTTGCTGAAGTCCTTTCAGCTCAAATGAGTATTGAAAAACTTGATAAAATGGCAGAATTCAGTTTTGCAATCATGAGTGACAATAAGGGATGTTCGATTGAAAATAAAGACTTTTTTAAATGTGATCAATGGATAAGAGAGGCTGGTGATCGTTTTATTTTAGGACTTGGAGATCATGTAAAAGATAACCGGACAAATCCATTCTTAAATTTTATTAAAAAGGATAGTTTATGGAACAATCATTTTTATCCAAATGTTGCCGATGGTGAAAATGAATTTTGGGGAAGAGATCAGTCAGATTGGGGTGCCGGATCTCCAATTTTGGATTATGCAGGGTTGTATAAAAGAGAAAATGTTAAAGTAAGAGATAACAAGTGTGAGTATTATGCTATTGAATCCTTTGAGGGAATCAAAGTGCATATCATTCAACTGCACTTTTCTGATAGTCCAGATGATCCGAATGTTGCATTTAATGAAAATAGTCGACAGTATTTGATGGATATGATCAATGGAATAAAAAAGACGAAAAAGGATATTATTGTGGTATTAGCTCATACAGGATCGTGGTTTAATCTTCTTTCTCCTGAAAGAAGATCTGTACTTGTAAAAAAAGCAGATCTCCTTCTTGGAGCAACAACACATAAGTACAAAAGATATAAGATCTCAGATAATAAAAATGCTAAAGAAGCCCTGGCTTTAAACACTGGTGCAATTGCAAACAGTTTTAAAAGTGGATATTTACAGGTACATGTATTAAAAAATCCGATGAGAATAGTTGTTCAATATCAATTAACCAAAAACGATTCAAGAGAATTACAAAAGAATGGTTATGCTTTTCAAAAGATGATCAAAGGAAAGGTAGAATCAATAGATTGGAATAGATTTAAGTAATTTTTAAAGCCTAAATAATGTTTAAAAAATTTGTAATAATACTTCTTGTAGGAGTGGTTGTATCTTGTTCAAAACCAAAAGAAAAATATCTAGATTTGTCCGAAGCCACCATTCTAGTTTCACCAAATATCAAATTACCTGTTCGAGAGACCGCAGGAAATGTTCTGATTGAAGAAATTGAAAAGCGAACTAATATAACTTTTGATATTAGTGATGACTGGAACAATAATACCATCATTGCTCTAATTATTAGTGGAGAAGAAGAATTGTATGGAGTGCCTATACCAAACAGAGTTGGAGATACTTTACCAGAGTTCAAAAAAGAAGGCTATCGAATTTTTCATGAATATAAAAACGGAAAGGATATTTTGTGGATTTCAGGAGCTGATGCAAGAGGTGTTCTCTATGGAATTGGTAAACTGTTACGAACAGCAGAAATGCGTCATGATCAAGTTACGATTACAAATAAAATAGATTTTTCAACTTCTCCTGAATATGCTCTCCGGGGCCATCAATTTGGATACAGAAATACTGCTAACTCTTGGGATGCTTGGACTGTTGAGCAGTTTGATGAGCATTTTAGAGAACAAATTATTTTTGGAGCAAATAGCTTTGAGAATATTCCTTTTCAAGATCCTGAGTCAAGTGTTCATTTTAAAGTAAACCCACAGGTAATGGAGGTTGAAATGAGCAAAATATGTGATAAATATGATGCAGATTATTGGGTTTGGACACCAGCTCCACATGATTTAACAGTTGAAACTGCACATCAGCAAGGTCTGAAAGAGCAAGAAGCATTCTTTGCTAAATGCCCACGATTAGATGGTCTTTTTGTGCCAGGTGGCGATCCTGGAGAAAATCATCCATCACATTTAATTCCCTACTTAAAAGATCTGTCTGTTATTCTGCACAAGTATCATCCTGAGGCAGGTATTTGGGTGTCTTTACAGGGATTTAATGAAGAGAAGGTAAAATATTTTTTTAAATACTTAGAAGCAGAAAGTCCTGATTGGCTTAAAGGTCTTGTCTATGGTCCCAGTAGTCCTCCAATTGATTTGGAGCGAGAGTACTTGCCAAAAAAATACATGCATCGTTCTTATCCTGACATAACACATACTGTAAGGTGTTCTTATCCTGTAGAAAGATGGGATCAGGCATTCGCGCTCACTTTGGGAAGAGAAGCATGTAATCCTCTGCCGCTGGCCTATGCTAAAATACATAACAGAGATGCTGTTTTCACAGATGGATTTATAAGTTACTCTGATGGATCTCATGATGATGTGAATAAAATTTTATGGAGTCAGTTAGGATGGAATTCTAAAAAAGATATAAGAAATATTATTTTGGAATATAGTCGATTTTTCTTTGGTTCGGATGTAGCTGAAAAGGCAACAGATGGAATATTTGCTTTAGAACAGAACTGGGTTGGCTCCGTATTGGGTAATAAAATGATTGGTGAAACTTTGGTTTTGTGGAAGAAGCTAGAGTTGGAAAATCCAGAGATATCAGGTAACTGGAGATGGCAACAGTTGGTAATGAGAGCCTATTATGATGCATATATTCAAGATAGGCTAACTTATGAAAAAAACCTTGAAATGGAAGCCTATAAGATTCTTGCCCAAGCAAATATGATTGGAGCAGATAAGGCCATGAATAAAGCATTAACTTATGTACAAAAGGCAGATTCAGAATTTGTTTCGCAAGATTTAAAAGAAAAAGTTTTTGAATATGCTGAGGATCTTTTTCAGTCTGTAGGAGCACAAACCAGTGTAGAAAAATATAATGCCAGAGGAGCAGAAAGGGGAGCAATTCTTGATTTTATTGATTACCCGTTAAATAATAGATGGTGGTTAGAGGATGAATTTAAAAAGATCAGGGAGTTTAAAACAGAAGAGGAGAAGTTGGATAAACTCGATTTTATTAGAAATTACGAAACCCCGGGAGAAGGAAGTTTTTATGATAATATTTCTAGTGCTGACGCCAAACATGTAACATCTGAAACCGATGATGCCATAGATTATTTATGGGAAAATAATGGTTTAAGTAGGAAACGTCTTTCCACTCAATTGTTTCAGTTTTCTCCTGTACTGGAATATGAAGAACTTGATCCCAAAGTAGATTACTTAATTCGTGTTTCGGGTTATGGTGAGGCTTTGTTAAGAGCGAATGGTGTGTTACTAAAATCTAGTAAATATGAAAAAGGTTTTGAACAGTTTAAAGAGTTTCCTCTTCCTAAGAATCTGATCAAAGAAGGTAAACTAAAGATAACATTCGATAAACCCGATGAAGAACACCTAAACTGGAGAAAACAATCAAGAGTTACTGATGTTTGGATATTAAGGCAATAATATAACAATTAATCAATAATTATATTTCGTGAAAAAACAGTTGTTTCCTCTTAAAGGAATTGTGACGGTGCTTAATACACCATTTACTAAATACAATATAATTGACCATAAGGCATTGAAACAAAATGTCAATGAGGCTTTAAAAGCAGGTGTTGCTGGTTTTTTAGTTCCGGCAATGGCTTCTGAAGTGTATAAACTGTCTGAAAATGAGAGATTGAAAATGATAGAAACTGTACTGGAAGCTGTAGGAGATCAAGTTCCTGTTATTGCTGGTGCAGGGGAAACGGATCTTTTAAAAAGCAAAAAGATCCTAGGGGCATATATAGATATAGGTTGCGAAAATGTATTGTTTCAGATACCATTTAAAAATGAAGAGCAATTTAAAAATCATTTTATGGAATTGGCATCACTTGATCCCAAAATGATTATGCTACAGGATTGGGATGCTTCTGGCTATGGGTTGGAAGATGAGTTGATATATGATCTATTTGAAAATGTAGAGGCTTTTCGCTGTTTAAAAATTGAAACGGTTCCGGCAGGAGTGAAGTATTCAAGAATTTTGAAATTGACTAGTGGTAAATTGAATATTAGTGGTGGATGGGCTGTATCTCAAATGATAGAAGGTTTACAACGGGGTGTTCATGCATTTATGCCAACCGGAATGCATTATATTTATACTTCGATTTATAGATTGTTTGAGAAGGGTGAGATGGAAAAAGCAGAAGTTTTGTTTCATAAGATATTGCCAATACTAGCATTTTCTAACCAGCATTTAGATATTTCCATACATTTTTTTAAACGTTTATTATTCCGCCAGGGAATTTATCCAACGCCAAATGTGCGAGAACCAATTTTGCCCTTTGATAAACTACATCAGGAAATTGCTGATAAACATATAGATCTGATACTATATCATGAAAATGAAATAAAAAAGAGAGTTAAATTTTCATAAATAAGATCAAACTTTTAATATGATAACAACAATAATTTTCGATATGAATGGTGTGATTACTGATGATGAGGATATTCATGAATTGGCAACCAAAGAGGTGTTCAAAAGTATAGGAATTGATTTGTCTTCAAAGAATTATAGAGAATTTTGTTTGGGTAGAACCGATATTACAGCATTTAAAGACCTGTTTAAAACATTTGATATCCATAGTTTGAATGTAGAAGATTTGATCACTAAAAAATCAGTTCAATATCAAAAATTAATTCAGGGCAATTTAAAAATATATCCTGGTATTATTGAATTGATTAAAAATTTTTATAAAAAATATACACTTGCACTTACCTCCAGTTCAACTTTTGATGAGGTACAGGTTGTCGTAAATCAGTTAGGAATAAAAGATCTTTTTAAAGTAATTGTAACATCAAAAGATGTAGTTCATGGTAAGCCAGATCCGGAGCCTTATCTTTTAACTGCTGATAAATTGAATGTAGCTTGTGAAAGTTGTTTGGTGATTGAAGATTCTGAAAATGGAATTCGATCTGCAAAAAAAGCAGGAATGAAATGTGTTGCTATCTCCAATACAGAGAATCCAAATAAACTAACATTAGCAGATCGTATAATAGATAACTATTCTTTATTGACAGATACTTATATTCAAAATGTTTAATACTGATAATTCATATTGATTTATCTCATTTTCAGTATATTAAACTATATAAAAGGGTTCTGGTTGATTAGAAGAAGGTGAATAATTAACGTATTTAAAGCAGAATGCACGAAATTAGATACTTGTTAATAACATACATTTGAATGTTTTACGATGGGTCATAATACGATAACTAATTAAATAACTATTGATGAAAAATAGATTACTTATTAATTTGATGTTGCTTTTTATTGCCATGCATTCCAATGCACAAGACGATAACTTAAACGGACAGATTCAGGAGTCCAGAATTTTTCAAAAAAGTAAGATAGAGGTTATCCAAAGTAGATATCTAGACAAAAACGGGGATAAATCTCATGAGGTTTTTTTAGAGAAGAATGGATTAAACCCTAATAGTGAAAAGATTTTATCCAATCCATATTTTATTGTAAGTATATTAAAAGATGACCTTATAGATAAAAATGGAAAAGTTCAGATAAAGAAAAAAGAGAGCTTGTTTAATTTAGATTTTTATGTTGAAAAAAATACAAAGTATCGATCCTATAACGAAGCAATACCTATATGGGATGGCAGGGTATACGAAGAAGATGATGAGATAATTGTTGGTGGATATTCGTCAAAATATAATGAAAGACCAATCGGAATAATTGATGAACAAGGAAGGTTCATTCCTAAATTCAAAGTGTCGGAAGGAAATGATTTTCCTATATTAAAAACACCTACAGATCAAATTATATTCGACCCTTTTAGCAAAAAGCTTATCAAACTTAAACTATCTGAGAACAAAGAGTTGATAAAAGACAAACGTCATTATCTTCCGATAGATCTCTTTGGGAATAATGGAAGATTATTGAAAAATATTCAATTTGAAATTAGTTATCAAGAAGAGAACTCCAATTTGATTTTATACGGAATATTGAATAGTAAAAAGATAGAGATCGCAAGCTGTAATATTCAAAAATCGAATATAGTTCAAAGTAAAGTGGCTTTTCGGCCAGAATTGATAACAGGAGCCAGTCAGCAAGGAAAAGGAGAAATGATTTCCTTAACTTTTAAGGGCACATTTTTTAATAGTATAGATTTAATGGAAGGAGATCTTTTTCTAAGTGCTAATAATGCAAGTGATAAAACAGAATCATTAAGGTTAGATAAAATCGTAATAGACGGTGATTTTCAGGATTGGAGAAACATTGAAGGAATAAGCGATATTCAAGGGGATTATGTGTCTTATCTTTTTAAAAATCCAGATACAGATCTTCTTGAATTCAAGGTTAGCAATGATGATAAATTTATTTATTTTTACACAAGAGTTGCCGGAGCACATGGTAGAACAGGGGAAAAAGGCAGGTATTATTGGTATACTTATATAGATGTTGATAGGAATCCGTTAACAGGCTATCCTCCTACAAGAGACGATAATTGTTATTTTGGAATTCCTATTGGAGATGATTCTGAAGCTCAATTTGAATTTATTGGAAATAAGTTTATAAAAACCTTTTTTGGATTTACCGGAATTGGAGCAGAAAAAGAGATTTTGAGTGGTAAACTAGAGTTGGGATCATCCTTTTATTCTCGAACGGATAGTGAAGGTAAGAAACGAGAAAGGTATAAAATGGAATATGTTCATAGAGATGGTATAAGATCTACAACTGAAGATTATGCAGAAGGAACAAGTGAAGATATAATTATATCACTTTCTCCTGATGGTTCAGAAGTCGAAGTTAGGGTAGAAATGACAGGATTTCTTAAAGATAGAAATGGTAATAGTTTGATACATGTTGGAAAAAAAATTGATATCGCTGTAGGAGTAGAGGGGTCAAGTGACCATTACAAATCAGATAATTGGGGAGCTGATTCCAGTTCTGTCATTTATGGTTATATAATAAAATAAATAAAAAAAGATAATAAATTATGTCTGTAGAAATAAAAAAAAATCAAAAAGAAAGGCTTTATTCTTTAGATACCTTAAGAGGGTTTGATATGTTCTGGATCATTGGTGGTGGAGCTTTGTTGGGTGCTCTAGCTAAAGCCACGGAATGGGGATGGATAGAAGTTTTGGCAAAACAAATGCATCATGTTCCGTGGGAAGGATTTCGTTTTGAGGATTTGATATTTCCGCTTTTTATGTTTATTTCGGGTGTAGCAATCCCTTTTGCTCTAACAAGTAGAGTAGAGAAAGGGGTTGAAAAATCAGTTTTATTTAAAAAAGTATTTAAAAGAATGCTATTGCTAGTGCTGTTTGGATTAATCTATAATGGTGTTTTAAAACATGGATTTGAGAACCCACGTTACCTAAGTGTTTTATCACAAATAGGAATTGGATACTTTTTTGCCTCTATGATTGTAGTGTATTCAAATTCCATAAAGGCTAGGATATTTTGGTTAGCTGGAATTCTGTTAGGAATTACTATTTTACAACTTTTTACACCCGTTCCTGGATTTGGTGCCGGAGTGCTTACTCCGGAAGGAAGTATCAATGCCTGGATCGATCAAAATTTTCTTCCTGGAAAATTAATTTATGGAACATATGATCCAGAAGGAATTTTGTCCATTGTATCTGCAACAGCAATTACCTTATTTGGATCATTTGCAGGTTTTATTCTTAGAAATAAGACCTACACACAGCAGAAAAAAACAAGATCACTTTTGATAATTGGAGCGGTATTAATTTCCTTAGCATTAGTGCTATCACCTGTTTATCCGATTATTAAGAATATTTGGACAGTTTCGTTTAACTTTCTTACCTCGGGTATTAGTTTTGTATTGATGGGAGTATTTTACTATGTTATTGATGTTAAAAGGTGGAGGAAGTGGACATTCTTTTTTAGAGTTATCGGATTGAATTCCATAACAATATATATGGGGCATAGAATTATGAATTCCAAAGGTATTTCAGAATTTTTTCTTGGATTTATAGCAAATCCTATAGGAGATTTTGGTCAGGTGATTATCCTTTTAGGTAGCATTTGTTTGGAATGGGCAATATTGTATTATCTATATAAAAATAAAATATTTTTAAGAGTTTAACAGAGTTTATTTTCTTTAAGGAACTGTTTTCTTGTAACTAATAAAACAAAATATGAAAAGTAAGGAACAATGGATAAGTATGCTTATTGTAGCGATGTCATTAGCTACAGCATGGGCAATTAGGGGGCAGTTTGGTCATGAACAGGGTGCAGCATGGGCCGGTGCTATTGGTGGACTGGCACTTGTAATGGTATCAAACAGAAAGGATTGGTATAACAAAATGGTTTTGGTTGCTTTGGCTTCAGCTATTGGTTGGGGTGCAGGAGGAATGATTAGTTATGGTGTGGTGGTTGGTTACGGTCATGCCGATAATTTTATCAATGCATTTTATGGCTTAAGTATGCTGTTTGTTATAGGTGCCTTATTTGGGTTGCTTGGTGGAGGATTGGTTGGATTGGTTTTAGATTCTACAGAAAAGAATAAGGTAAAATGGGGTTCGCTCATGGCAGAAATGGTGGCAGGAGGAATTCTTAGCTATTATTTCTTTGTGGAACAGATTGGTTTTAAAATGACACCTCCGCGATCAGAAGCGTGGGCAATTATTTTGGGAGCTGGTCTGGCAATGTTGTGGTATATGGCAAGAGAAAAAAGAAATTCAGCCATTCGTGTGGCAATTTTTTCAACTCTTGGTGGAGGATTTGGATTTGCTTTTGGTAATTTTTTACAGATTACAGGTAATGTACTTGAAATTGAATTCAATATGTGGAATGTGATGGAATACAGTATTGGATTTTTTGGTGGTTTGGGAATGGCATATGGCGTATTTAGTTCCAAATGGCCAACGGAAGAAGTAAAACCTAAAATATGGGTGAACCGTATAGCATTGTTCATTCTTATCGTTATTATACCATTGATCATATACAGAGAATCTTTGACTTATGAATATCTTATGAAACGTTTGGGTGAACTGATTAATCTAGATGTTGTAGCCTCGATTAGTACATCTGTAGTTGCAATTATTATGCTAATAATGTCAGTTTTTCTCTTTTGGAAATTAAAAGATGGAAATTATAAAAAGAAAGATGTGATGTTATTCTTTTTTGTTTATCTGTCCGTTTATATTTTTATTAGTTATACTGTAACAGGGCTATTTGCAGGTAGAACAGAATTTAATCACCATTTGTATATTGTAAATATTATATTGATATTCATATTGTTAAGAAAAAATATGGCGGCAATATATAAAACTGTTACAGATAAAGTAAATACAAAAAAATGGTTTACTTATCTTATTCTTATCCTGATTTTTATTGTAATTCTTGCTGTAATTGCCATCCAGATTCATGGAGAATTAGGAGGGGCACATAACAGGTTTCCTGTAAATTAGAATAAAAATACAAAATGTGGATAAGGAAAGTGATTTTAATAATAAAGAATAAGTTGAATATTTTTTAAGATGAAATATGGCCGTTATATCATTTTAGTTTCAATATTTATATCTGTTTCTTACGCAATTTTAAGATATAATATTGTTGGAGATGTTCCATGGAAAGACCTTCCTTTTTTTGTTTTAAACAAAGGAATTGCACTATCGTCATTGATTTTGCTGACCATTAATTTTTCATTAGGTCCATTGCAGAATATGGGAGTAAAAATATCAGATTTCTGGTTAAATAGCAGAAGATCAATGGGTATTGCTGGATTTTTATTTGCGTTGATCCATGTTTTTATGAGTTTATCTATTTTAAACCCAAAGTATTATAAGGTCTTTTTTGTTGCAGATGGTACGCTTTCGTTAAGAGGTGGATTAAGTTTATTGGGAGGTATTTTAAGTTTTATTTTTTTGTGGATTTATAATATCAGTTTTAAACCCGGTTTGAAACAGGATGAAAAAATAATAAAATGGATAACTTCCAGAAAATATGTTGTTTATGGAATGCTTTTAACAGGTATTCATCTTTTCTTTATGGGCTATACCGGATGGGTCACAGTTTATAAATGGCAAGGGGGATTACCACCAATAAGTTTAATATCATTTCTAACCTTTTTTGTTGGTTTTATAATTAATTTATTGGGAAGAAAGTAAATCGATTTAATCAAATTATCTTTTTTATCTAAAGCTCTTACGGTATTCGGTTGGTGTTTTTCCCATATTCTTTTTAAAATAATGGTTGAAATTGGCAAGGTTGTTATAGCCACATTCAAAACAGATTTGTGTAATTTGTTTGTCTGTTTCGGCCAGTAATTTTGCTGCAATCCCAATTCTTACGCTTACAACATATTCCATAAATGTAACATTGGTTTTCTTTTTAAAAAACCTACAAAATGAACTTGGAGCCATATTTAACACTGCAGAAGCTTCTTCCAGTTTAATACCTTCCTGAATATTCTTAAAAACAAATTCGTATACATCATTTATTTTTTCAAGGTTTTTTGAAAAAACACCAGATGAATCAATAGGATTGGAAAGAAACTCAAAATCTCTTACATGTAACAATAAATCAAACAATTGTAATAAGGCAATATAATACTTTAACCCTTGCAGTTCAACCATACCCTCCAAAAGAGTGATTAATTCTCTATTGTTTTTAATCTTGAATCTGATTCCTCGGTTTGCGGCTTTTTTAAGTAATTCAACAGATTGCTCAAGTTCAGGTAAATTAAAAAAATCAGACTTAATAATATTTTCAGAAAAATGGGTTACAATGCAAGCGGGGTCTTCACCATTCTCGGCATCTAATAATTCCCAGCAATGGGGTAAATTAGGACTTAAAAGTACCAGTTCACCTGATTCAAAATTTGAGATATGATCACCTACAATTCTTCTGCCAACTCCTGAATAAACAAAATTTAATTCAAAATTTTGATGTGAATGTACCCTAGCTCTTGACAATAAGGGCAATTTTCTTGAAATAAAGGAATGCTTTTCTGGTAAAAATATTTTTTCAAAAATAAACTCCATTTAATATAAAATTACTGTGTTTTAACAAAAATATAAAAAATATTGATATTAGGGTTAAAATTTGATGTATTTTCAATAATATTGTACTTGCACCTATTGGTAGATTCAATTTTCTTTGTATTAAATATAATATGATAAAAATGAATTTACCTTTAAAAGGAATTATTCCACCAATGATCACTCCCCTAACAGAGAATGGTGGATTAGATATAGAAGGATTAAAAAGGTTAGTTGAACATCTGATTTCAGGAGGAGTACATGGAATATTCTTGCTCGGCACGAATGGTGAAGGACCAAGTTTGACTTACGCTTTACGGAAAGAATTAATCAGTAAAGCATGTAAATTGATAAATGGAAGAGTTCCCGTTCTAGTTGGTATTACTGATACCTCTTTTGAGGGATCTTTAGATATAGCAAATTATTCAAAAGATGCCGGAGCAGATGCAGTTGTTGTTGCGCCACCTTATTATTTTCCTATTGCTCAGGAAGAAATGATAGATTATTTGGAAAACTTAATACCTGCCTTACCTTTGCCAGTAATGATGTATAATATGCCAAGTTGTACAAAAATGCATCTTTCTATTGAGACTGTGAAAAGAGCAAAAGAGCTGGGAGCTATAGGGATAAAAGACAGTTCAGGTGATATATTTTATTTATACTCTTTAATTGATGAGTTTAAAAAAGCCCCTGAATTTTCAATTATAGCAGGTACGGAGTTATATTTGCCTGAAACCATTATTTATGGTGGTCATGGAGCCGTAGCAGGAGGAGCAAATTTTTTTCCAAAATTATTTGTTGATCTTTATGATGCGTCTTTAGCAGGTGATAAAGTAGCAATTTTTGAACTTCGTGATAAAGTGTTAAAATTATACAGTACTATTTATAATATAGGAAACCATGTTTCAAGATTTACAAAAGGAACGAAGAGTGCTTTATATGCTATGGGAGTTTGTAATGATCATATGGCACTTCCGCTTCGTAGATTTAATGATGAGGAACGAGATGAAATTAAGAATTACGTAGAAGAATTTAAAGAAATTAGTGTAGTATAAATTAATAATATGAATTATCAATTGGGTTTTTTAGATACAGCAATTTTAGTTGTTTACGGCATTGTAATGGTTGGAATGGGTGTATATTTTTTAAGGAAGACTAAAACTTCCGAAGAATTTATGGTAGCCGGTAGAGGTATACCAGCATGGGCAGCAGGTATTGCCGTGATGAGTGCTTATACCAGTAGTATTTCCTATATTGCTGTACCCGGAAAAGCCTTTGATTCAAACTGGCATCCTTTAATTTTTGCTTTAACAGCTATTCCTGTTACCTGGTTTGTAACACAATATGTAATACCTCATTACCGAAAAAATAAAATTATTTCTGTTTACAGGTATCTTGAAGATAGAATAGGTGAATGGGCTCGTATTTACGCTTCTTTCTCGTTTGTTTTATTTATGGTAGGGAGAACAGCGGTGATTTTGTATCTGTCATCTCTGCTTTTAACCTCATTTGTTGATATTGATATTCAAATGTTGATTTTGATTATTGGTGTTATGACAATTGCTTATACTTTAATGGGTGGGATGGAAGCTGTTATTTGGACAGATGTAATGCAGTCTGTTATCATGATTGGAGGTTTACTTTTTAGTGCTTATTTATTGACCACCAATGTTTTTTCACAACCTGATTATTTGATTCAAAAAGCCTTTGATGATAATAAATTTAGTTTGGGTGATACATCATTTTCATTATCAAGCAGAACTATATTGGTTATGATTATTTATGGTGTAACAGAGAATATTAGAAACTTAATGGCAGATCAAAATTATACACAAAAATATAGTTCGGTTGCAACCGAAAAAGAGGCTAAAAAATCTGTTTGGATTGCCATGTTGATCTACTTACCATTAACGGCAATATTTCTATATATTGGAACTACTTTGTTTGCATTCTATTCAGGTGGAGGTCATGTTTTAGATCCCTCCATAGTTAAAGGAGATCAGGTTTTTCCTTATTTTATAGCAAATGAATTGCCTGTTGGAGTTAAAGGCTTGATCATTGCAGCGATACTGGCTGCATCTATGAGTACGGTGGATTCTGCATTAAATTCTTCTGCAACTGTGCTTTACTTAGATTATTATAAAAAGTATTTTAAACCAAATGCATCTGAAAAAAGCAGTATTAATTTTTTACGTTTAACAACAGTCCTTTGGGGTTTTCTTGGGATAGTGTTTGGTTTTTTGTTAATCAATGCCAAAAGTGCATTGGATATATGGTGGCAAATTTCCGGAATATTTGGTGGAGGAATATTAGGTTTGTTCTTACTTGCTATTTTTAAAGTTAAGATCACACGAAATCAAGGAATTTCATCGGTTATTTTAAGTGTTTTGATTATTGTTTGGGGAACTTTTTTAAGAGACCTTCCTCCAAATTATGCATGGTTAGAATGTAATTTAGATCCGATTATCATTGGGGCTGTAGGAACTGCAGGCTTATTAGGACTTTCTCTTTTGTTTGTTGTTGCAAATAAAATGAAAAAAGAGGTGGTTTAAATACATCTATTGAATTTATTGTTCGGTAATATATTTCACTTCTACTCTAAGGTTAGATACAGATACTTCTATCCGTATGGATAAATGGTATTGTTCGTTGGAGTGTTATATAAATTAAAACAATTGTCATGGAAATAAACATTAAATGGGGAATTTTAAGTACGGCTAATATTGCAATAGATAGTGTAATGCCTGCAATGCTGCATAGTGAGTATAGTACGGTAACAAGTATAGCTTCGAGAAACATTAAAAAAGCAGAGAGAGTTGCAATAAAGTTTCAAATCCCAAAGTATTATGGGTCTTATCAGGAACTTTTGGATGATGCAGAGATAGAAGCTGTATATATTCCATTACCAAATCATCTTCATGTAAAATGGGCAATCAAAGCTTTAAAAGCAGGTAAACATGTCTTGATAGAAAAACCTATTGCTATTTCAAGTCTTGAAGCTAAAGAGTTATTGGATGAAGTTAAAAAACATCCTAGGCTCAAAATAATGGAGGCATTTATGTATAAATTCCATCCACAGTGGATCAGGGTAAAAGAGATGATTCAAAAGGATGAAATAGGTAAATTAAAAAGTATCCAGTCTTCTTTTTCTTTTTTTGATGATAATCCAAAAAGTATTGTAAACAACGAAGAGTATGGTGGAGGAAGTTTGATGGATATCGGATGTTATCCAATATCAATTTCAAGGTTTTTATTTGATTCCGAACCAAAAAGTGTTTTCGCAAGTATTGAATACCATCCTGATTTTAAGGTTGATATTTTGGCGTCTGTGATATTGGAATTTGAAGAAGGTAGCTCCACATTTTTTAGTTCAATTCAAATGATTGAAAACCAGCAAGTACAATTATTTGGAACAGAAGGAAGTATTAAATTTGAAATTCCATTCAATCCGCCAGATGATCAACCGGTAAAAATATGGTTGATAAAGGAAAAGGTAAAAAAAGAAATAGAATTTGAAAAATGTGATCAGTATTCTTTGCAGGTAGATATGTTTTCACTTGCAATCATGGAGAACAGAAAAACCCCTGTAAATTTGGAGGATGCTATTAACAATATGATCGTTATTGAAAAGATAAAGGAAAGTGCCAGACTAGGCAAACGTGTGAGATTGTAATATCTGTTTTTTTTTAAGGTCAATAAAATTAGTAATTGGTAAAATGACAGAAGAAATGCATACGATAAAAAATAAAAAATTTCAGGTATCTATAAAAAAGAAAGGAGCAGAACTATGTAGTTTCAAGTCTCTATCAAGGAATATCGAATATATTTGGATTGCTGATCCAGATGTTTGGGCATCTCATGCCCCTAATTTATTTCCCATTATAGGATGCTTAAAAGAGGATGCCTTTTTATATAAGGGCAAGGAATATGCTTGTCCGAAGCATGGTTTTATAAGAAATAATGATCATATTTTACTTATAGATGAAACAGAAGACAGTCTTACTTTTGGGTTAAAATACAGCGAGGATACATTGAAAGTTTATCCTTTTCAATTTGAGTTTCAAATAAAATACCTTTTGGAAGTTAATAAATTGACCGTTGAACATACCATTACAAATCATGGAAATGAGATAATGTTGTTTTCATTAGGAGGGCATCCGGGGTTTACTTGTCCGGTCTATCCTGATGAAGAATATTCTGAGTATTATCTGGAATTTGAAAAACCTGAAACAGTCCCTACCTGGAATGTATTGGGAAATGGTTTAATTGGCAATGAAACACAGCCTATTTTTGATAAACCTAACAGAATCAACCTGCATTCACAAATCTTCAACAAAGATGCATTGGTTTTTAAAAACCTTAATTCATCAAAAGTGACCTTAAAAAGTAAAAGATCTGGTGATGTGTTTTCTATGGAATTTAAAGATTTTCCATATTTGGGAATTTGGGCTAAAACAAATGCTGATTATGTATGTATTGAACCATGGTTGGGAATAGCTGACAGTGTAGATAGCAATAGAAATTTTGAAAATAAAGAGGGGATTATCAAACTGGCTTCAAAAAGTAATTTTATAGCTTCTTACAGCATTACAATTAAAAACTAAAAATGAGAGTGTATAAATATTTACTCTTATCAGTTTCAGTTTTAATACTTTTTAGTTGTTCTTCTAAAAAAGAAATAAAAACTATTAAAATTGGAATGTGTTCTGATGTTCACTTACCAACCATGCATGATGCAGAAAAAAGAATTACTTCCTTTATGGATAGTATGCAAATTGCAAAACCAGATTTTATTATTGAACTGGGAGATTTTTGTATTCCAAAAAAGGAGTATACACCATACTTTGAAATATGGAATTCATTTGAGGGACCAAAATATCATGTAATTGGTAACCATGAAATGGATGGAGGAACCTCATTAGAAAAGGCTGTATCTTATAGAAAAATGAAAAATTCATACTATTCTTTTATAAAAAATGGATTTAAGTTTATTGTGTTGGATGGAAACGATAAGAAAGAGATAAGCCAAAAAGACTATAGATCTTATATTGGTGAAAAACAATTAGGTTGGTTAAAAGAAGAATTGAAAATAAGTAAAGATCCAATTGTCATTTTTTCTCATCAGGGAATTGGTACTGACCCTGATAATCCAAACGAAAGATATTCCATTGAGAATTCTAAAGAAGTAAGAAAAATATTTGAAGATCATAACAGAGAGAATAAAACCAGTTATATTATTTGTTGTTTTAATGGGCATACGCACCATGATTTTGCTGAAGACTTAAACGGAATCTGGTATATAACTATAAATTCCATGTCGTATAAATGGCTTGGTGAGGAGTATGAGAATATTAGATATAGTGCTGAGGTTGACAAAGATTTTAAGTGGATCAAATATACGGCGCCTTATAAGAATCCTCTTTATACAGTTGTGGAAATATCAACCGAAGGTTATATTAAAATGTCAGGTAAAAAATCTGAATATGTAGGTCCTTCTCCATGGGATTTAGGTTACCCAGAACATTTAAAAAAACATGTAAAACCACAAATTACGGAAAGATTTATGGAGTTTTCTATGGAATGAATACGAAGTGATTAAAAAGATAAACATAAAAAAAATAAACATAAAATGATTTTTAAAACTCAGAATATATTTCTCATTGTAATATTAATTTTATTATTTCCTTTTGATGGTGCTTCCCAAAATTCACCTGAACATGATGCTATTTTATCGGTTGAAAGAATTTGGGACAGAGCTATACATAATGCTTTTACAAGTTTGATAGAATTCAATGGTAAAATGTATTGCACCTTTCGGGAAAGTAATGGACATGTATCTGATATCAATGGATCTATCAGAGTGATCGCTTCTGATGATTCTCAAAACTGGTATTCGGTAGCTTTAATTTCTGAACTTGGAGTTGATTTAAGAGATCCAGAGTTATCTATAACTCCGGATAATAAAATCATGCTCAATATTGCAGGATCAGTTTATGTAGGAGGTAAACTTCATGCAATGAACCCAAAGGTGAGTTTTTCGGATTCTAAGGGAAGAAATTTTTCAAAACCTAAAAATATTGAATTGGATGCTGAAATCAAGACAGGAATGGATTGGCTTTGGCGTGCAACATGGCATAAAGGAAAATCTTATGGCACTGTGTATCAACCTTCAAAAGTGAAGTCTGTGCAGTTGGTGGTAAGTACGGATGGAATTAACTATAAGTATATAACAACATTTGATGTTGCAGGAGGTAATGAAACCACCCTTAGGTTTAATGATAAAAATGAAATGGTTGCTGTTGTTAGAAGGGGTGATAGTAAAAATGGATCGATTGGTATAAGTGCACCACCGTATAAATTATGGAAGTGGAATCAGCTTGAAACGCGTTTGGGTGGTCCGGATCTTATCATTCTTGAAAATGATTTGATGCTTTGTGCAACCCGGGAATATTTGCCTGATTTTTCAGAACATACTATAATTGTAAAAGTAACTCCTGAAGGAGAAACTACAAAGTTGCTTACTCTTCCCAGTAGAGGTGATTGTAGCTATCCAGGATTTTTAATAAAAAACAACATTCTTTACGTTTCTTACTATTCCTCTCATGAAGAGAAAACTGCTATTTATCTGGCAAGAATTGCCAACTTAAAGAATATATTTGATAGTTTTGAAAGAGTAGATAAACCATATATTTCTTTTGATAAAGAAGGAATTATAAAATTATCATGTAAGGATAAAGACGTAAAAATCAAATATACTTTAGATGGAAGTATTCCATCCGTATTAAACGGGAACACATATAAGAACAGATCTATAAAAGTTTCTAGAGCCACTTTATTAAGGGCTATTTCTGTAAAAAATAAATTTCCTTCGAGTAAAATTATATCACAAACTGTTGGATCAGATATTTTTCAAAAGGCAATAGATGTGAGTGAAAAGGTACAAATGGGGCTGCATTATAAAGAATTTAGAGGTAAGGTTAGAAACACATTTGAGATTGCTGATCTTCCTAAAATCAATTCTGGTAAAATTTCTAATTTGGGACTTTCTCATAAAAATTTTAATGAAAATTATGCTTTTATTTTCACGGGTTATATTAAAATCCCAAAAGATGGCTTGTATACTTTTTACCTGAGCTCTAATGATGGAAGTAGGTTTTATTTAAATGATAAACTTGCTATTAATAATGATGGAGCACACAGTAATAGGGAAGAAGTTGTAAATCTGTCAATGAGCAAAGGGTATCATAAATTGAAAGTTTACTATTATCAATTGGGTGGAGGTAGTAATTTAAATATGGAATGGAGTAGCAATGATTTTAAGAAAGAGGAGATACCAAACACTGTATTGTTTTCTGATATTATCAAAAAGTAAAAGAGTAGTAGTTGTATCAATTTATAATACAGCTATATAACTACAGTAGTAAAGAAAATATTTAAAATTAATTATCCCTGAAGCAAGACCACAGGGAGTTTTGGCTATTATTAAATAATTCTTATCAGTATAAATTTTAACCAATGAAAACATTAAAAAGAATAAGTATTATTTTATTTTGACTTATTAGCTATGATTTCTCATTATAAAAGGGTTAAGAATTAATGTAAATTACATAAAATAGTATTTGCATTTTGATTCCTAGTGTTATTCCTTTGAAATAGAAAACATTAGAAATGTAAAATTATTTAATTAACTGTTTATGAATAAATTAAGTAGTATTAAAAAGGTGGTATGGCTTAGCCTTGTTGCTTTTATAATCATTTTAGCAACTTTCTTTCACTATCCAGTTCAAATTATTGATGCCCTTACATTAGAAGCCTTGCCAGATTTTGATATTCATATCTCTATTTGGAGAACTTTGTTTGAACCTTTTATTGGTATTCCACTCTATTTTAACCGATCAATCTACCCTATTGAAGAGATCCAGTTTGCCTTAATTTGGGCATTGATCTTTTTTGTTATTTTTTCGGTTGTTAAAATACTTAAGATAGAAAATAAACAGAAAAGAAAGAAACTTACTATTGCAAGAGTAGTTGTTTTACCTGTTATAGGTGGGTTATTATTTGCGATTTTTGTAATTCTGGTTTTTTTAAGCAGATTTTTTCCTGCTAATACTATTGTAAATAATGCTGAGGATACAATTTTGGTAACCACACATTCGCATTCAGTATTTAGTCATGATGGATTAATCTCTCAAGAAAATTTATGGAAATGGCATAAAGAAAATAATTTTGATGCATTTTTTATAACAGATCATGCCAATCATAAAAAAACTTTTGAATTTGTTGAAAAACAAAGAAAGAGTGCATTTGCCGTTGAACCGTTGGTGGTGACGGGTGAAGAATATTCAGCTTCCAATCATTTAAGTTTATTGGGATTAAAGAATAAATTTGTGACAAAAGGTATGTCTGATGAGACAGTTGTTAAAGCAGTACATGCCAATGGAGGAGCTGTTATTGTAAATCATTGGTTTGATGATGAGAATAAATCACTGGAGTATTATAGAGATTTGGGAGTTGACGGTTTTGAAATTGAAAATACGGCATTAGAAAAAAAGTATAATCGAAAGTTATACCATAAGATCAAAGATTTTTGTGAAAAGAATAATTTGATTATGAATGGAGGATTGGATTTTCACGGTTATGGAAATGTTTGCTCTATTTGGAATGGTATGGAGATACCTGAATGGAATAAATTAGATCCTATTGAAAAAGAAGAGGCTATATTAAGTATTATCAGATCCAGAGATCAGAGTAAATTAAAAATTTTATTGTATGATGACAGATCCTATTATACCCCTGATCATTTATTTTGGAGTCCGATAATTACTCTTATTAATTATTTTCGAACACTTCAGATATTTCAGATCCTTTCATGGGTAATTTGGATGTTTTTCTTTTTAATTGCTGGTAATAAAATATCTGAACATCAGAAATCATCAAATCTTTTTTCCTTTGATAAAATTATTCCTGTGCTTGGTCTTATGAGTGCATTATTTATACTAGTGTTAGGAGCTATATATTATTTAAAAGCTGAAGTATTAGTTGGCACAGAAAATGATATTTTTATGGAGTATAGTACAATTCTTTTTACTGTTGGAACCATTTTTATAGTCTATTCAGGAATTACCACTTTTCTTAGATTTAAGAAAGGAAGCAATGAAATTGATCAGCAATGAAAAAATGGATTAAAATCTTATTAATCAGTGTAATACTATTAGTTGCAATTGCTTATTTTTATTTTATTTATCCGGTTTGGGGTATGCCATTCAATGCACAAAGGCAAGGAAATCCGCCTTTGACTCCTGCATGGGCATTAGAAAACTGGTTGTGGGAAGATGATGTGAATACTGCAGCATATGTGGATGAACTATTGGATGGCTATAAAGAAAATGATATACCTGTAAGAACCATCATTTTAGATAGCCCGTGGTCACTTAGATATAATGATTTTAAAGTGGACACTCTTTTGTATCCAAACCCAAAAACATGGTTTAAAAAACTACAGGATGATGATTATCGGGTGGTTTTATGGATGACTTCTATGGTCAATATTTTTAGTAAGGATACGAAGATCAAAAATTCAGAGAACTGGTATCATAAAGCAAAAGAAAATGGCTACTTAATTGCAGGAAAAACACCAAATCATTGGTGGAAAGGAGACGGTGGTTTTGTGGATTATACAAATCCGGAAGCCATGGAATGGTGGCGGGGTTTACAGCAGGATGTATTTGATTACGGAATTGATGGTTGGAAACTGGATGGAACTGCTACATTATTCTGGACAGAAGTAGCAGGGATTCCTTTCTTTTATAAAAATTTTCATGAAGGAATAATGACTACCCGAAAATATATGGACCTTTATTATCGTGAAGAATATAAACACGGACTAAAGCAAAATCCTGATTTTGTAACATTATCCAGATCTATTGACCGAGGTTTTCATCCAGAAGGATTTTCACCTATTGATGCATCACCTGTTAACTGGGTGGGAGATCAGAAACATGCATGGCTTACTGCTGAAATGATGAATGAGAGTAAAGAAGAGAAGGTTGATATTGCTCTAGAAGGTGTCGAAGGGTTTGAATCAGCTATTAAAAGTGTTTTAAAAAGTGCTGAACTTGGATATAATATTATTGGATCGGATGTTGCCGGTTTTTCTGGCAAAACCATTCCACCACGATTATACATGCGTTGGACACAATTTTCCACTTTTTGTGGATTGTTTATGAATGGAGGTCATGGAGAAAGAAGATTATGGAAAAGGACTCAGGAAGAATTGGAAGTTATCCGAAAATTTTCATGGTTGCATACCGATCTGGTGCCTTATATGTATCATTATGTAGTAACTGCACATAATGGAGGTAGAAGGTTGCAAACTGTTTTGAAAAAGGGATTACATCAGTATATGTTTGGAGATGACTTTTTAGTAGCACCGATCTATATAGATTCAATGATTAGAGAAGTCTCTTTGCCAAAAGGGCAGTGGAGATACTTTTTTGATGATGTTGAATTGATTCCTGGCAACCAAACTATTGAAAGAGAATATCCTATGGATGAGTTTCCTGTTTATATAAAAGAAGGAGCAATTATTCCAATGAATATTGAAAGAAGTTATACAAATATTGGAGATAAAAATTCAAAAGGATTTACCACCATTTTGATATATCCAAAAGGGGAAAATGATTTTATTTTTTACCATACAGATACAAAAGGGAAGACGGAAATTTCCTATAAATTAAGAGAGAATAAAGATTTGGAAGTAAAACTGCGAGGAACACAAATCCCTCATATTTTAGCGATTCATTCTAAAACTAAACCAAATAAGATCACTCTTGATGATAAAGTGTTATTGGAAGATGAAAACTGGATATTCGATCAAGAAAAACAAAAAACAAAAATTAAAATACAACATTATAATAAAGGAAATTATGAAATTAATTATGAAAAAAAATAAAAATATTTTAAATTATGTAGCAGTATTCATTACTGTATTTTTCTTGTCTTGTTCAAGTACAAATACAGTTAATAATGCAGGAATATCAAATATTTTAGATGAATTTAATAATGCATCATCAAAAACAGTATTGGTCACGGCACACAGAGGGGCGCATAATGGTAATTTTGAAAATTCTATTGCTTCTATAAAAAAAGCAATAGCATTAGGTGTTGATATAGTTGAACTGGATGTGCAAACAACAAAAGATGGTTTTTTGGTTTTAATGCATGATTCAGAGATAGATCGTACTACAACCGGTAAAGGAAAAGTAGAAGACTTGACTCTTGCAAAACTAAGAACATTTCGTTTAAAAGCACCTTATGGTAGAATAAGTGAAGAAACTATTCCGACTTTTGAGGAGGCGTTGAAGATTATCAAGGGGAAAATAATGGTTGATATTGATACGAAAACAGATAATGTAAAAGGAATGGTTGAAATGGTCCGAAAAACGCAAACCAATAAGTATGTTTTTTATTTTGACAATGATTACCATCAATTAGATAAAATAAAAGAAATGGAAAGTTCAGCTCAAATCATGCCAAGAGCCTATTCTTTTCAAATGGCAGATTCTGCAATTGCAAGATATGCACCTCCTGTGGTTCATATCGATTCAAAATTTTACACCAAAGAATTGTCTAAAATGTTAAAAGATAATAATTCCAGAGTCTGGATCAATGCC
>JADGEA010000454.1 GCA_016744615.1 Flavobacteriaceae bacterium | reverse complement strand
CATCATTGGAGACACTGCTACCGCATTTAATTCTAGATTTTTATTCTGACTACTATGAGTACGATCACCGCAAGCATTTAGCGATAGAATACTTGATATAATAAATATTATAGATATTTTGATATACATGGTTCTAATCCTTTTAAAGATTTAATGACTTTATATTATACTAAATTAGGAATTTTATGGCTCAGTAGATTTACAAAATATTTATTTTTTTGTAAAATGCACTTTACAAAAAAGTAAAGGTTTTGAATGTTAGATTTTACAATTTTATTTCAAGAACAACAAAAGATTTTACGGCGTATTGAGCTTAGAGTAAAACGTTATCTTTATAAAGAGATAAATTGGGATCAGCGGTGTAGTCTAATCGTAGGACAAAGAGGAGTCGGTAAGACAACTTTAATGTTACAGTACCTCAAAGAACAATACCCTAATTCACCTAAAGCACTCTATATATCGGTAGATAATCCATACTTTAAAACCATATCACTTTATGAGTTTGCTTCGGATTTTGATAAATATGGAGGCAAGATACTTTTTATAGATGAGATACACAAGTATAAAGATTGGTCATCACATATCAAAGCTATTTATGATGCAACTGAACTCAAGTTAGTTATATCAGGCTCATCTATGATACAGATTCATACTCAAGAAGCTGATTTGAGTAGGCGTATTAGGCTTTATCGTTTAGCAAATCTATCTTTTAGAGAGTATTTAATATTTAAAGATATTGCTATTTTTCCTTCATATTCCACCCAAGAAATATTTGAAAACCATATAGCTATTGCAAATGATATACTCAGTAAGATTAAACCATTAGAACATTTTAATGATTATCTTAGTGGTGGATGTTATCCATTTATACTAAAAGGCAACGATAGTTATAATCATCTGCTTATAGGTGTTGTTAATCAGATATTAGAAGGAGATTTGCCTTATGTGACCAATATAAACTTTTCACAAATAGATAAAATAAAAAAATTGGTTTATCTTTTAAGCACTTCTGTTCCCATGAAACCTAATATTAGCAAACTAGCTACTGCCATAGAGATTTCAAGACCAACTTTATTAGAATATGTTCATTATCTGGAACTAGGAAGTATAACCAATAGTGTTAATCAAAAAGCAAGAGGATATGGCGTTATAGAAAAACCTGATAAACTTTTTATGTATAATACTAACCTAATGAATGCTATATCTCAAAATTGCAATAAAGGTACACAAAGAGAGACCTTTTTTGTTAATCAAATAAAGAGTAGTTTTTATAATGAGGCTACACTTATAGATGAAAATATACTTTTATCTTCTCACGGCGACTTTATTATTTCAAACCAATATACAGTTGAGATCGGTGGTAAAAATAAATCGTTTGAACAGATAAAAGATATAAAAAACTCTTTTGTCGTGGCTGATGATATAGAGATGGGTTTTGCTAATAAAATTCCTCTTTGGTTATTTGGATTTTTGTATTAATTTAATAAATAAAAAAATATGGCTCAATACATTTACACAATGAATCGCGTTGGAAAAACCGTTCCTCCAAAGCGACAAATACTTAAAGACATTTCATTATCCTTTTTTCCGGGCGCGAAAATTGGCGTTTTAGG
>JADGEA010000453.1 GCA_016744615.1 Flavobacteriaceae bacterium | reverse complement strand
TGCATGCTTTTGGTGTGTTGAAAAGGATGAGTGCTTTAAATTAATAGAATCTTGTTCTGTAAAATACTGGATGGCTTCATAACTTGGAAAAGATTGAAATCCAAACTCACTCATAAATCGAGGTACTTCCTCTTCATAATGTTCAAACGGATAGCCATCATGCCAAACCCACCAATCGTGAGCATCACCTTCAAATTGGTAACGTTGATCTCCACGGCCATATTTAGGAGAGCTTTCCCAATACGAAACAGTCGGATGTAAACTGTCTATAACTTGCGGTAAAATATGGTTAAAAACAGCATAATAACCTTCCCAAATTTCTTGCTTCTGGGCTTCTGTTTTACCATCTTTCCATCCCCAACGGTGCCAGCCTTCACTATTTTCATTATTACCACACCATAGCGCTATACTGGGATGTTGTCGCAATCTTTTTACATTTTCGATCGCTTCTTGTTTTACATTTTCTAAAAAAGCTTCATCTCCTGGATACATCGCACAGGCAAACATAAAGTCTTGCCAAACAAGAATGCCTTTTGCATCACAAAGTTGATAAAAGAAATTGTCCTCATAAACTCCACCACCCCAAACACGAAGCATATTCATATTGGCATTTACCACATCATTGATGAGCTTGATATAATTTTCTTGACTTATTTCTGAAAGAAAAATATTTTGAGGAATATAATTCGCGCCTTTCATATAAACGGGTTTCCCGTTGAGTTTAAAATAAAAACTTTCTCCAACGGAATCTTTTTCGGTAAGCAATTCGATGGATCTGATTCCTAGTTTTTTTGTAAACGACTCCTTTTTATAGCCTTCATTTAAAAGGTCTACTTCAATATCGTATAAAAACGGCTCTCCTAAATTATGGGTCCACCAAAGGTTGGGGTTTTTAATAGTAAATGGAATGCTGTACTCAGATTTATCTGGAGAAATTACTAGGGTGGAAGTAAACGTTTCTTTTGTGTTCTTATTGGTAATTTTAATGGTTGTTTCTTGTTGCTTTTGAGTGTGAATTGTTAAATCAACAGAAATTTGAGCCAGCGTATCTGAAATGGATTTCGTTTTAAGATAAACATCTTTAAATCGGGTATTTTCATAAGAAACAAGGCTGATGCCTTTTGTGATTCCCATCGTTTTTATGGTAGGTCCCCAATCCCAACCGTATTGAAATTGTGGCTTTCGGGTAATTACACGTGGGGCCTCTGGTAAAACGTAAGAAAGCTTGTCTGCTTCTTTTTGTTCTATGGAATCGGTGGAGTGAAAAAGGATATTTAATTCATTTGTTAATTTCATGAAATCACTAATATCAATTTCCCAAGATCTAAACGCATTGTTGGTTTTTAATAACAAGCTGTCATTTAAATAAACTATGGCATATGTATCTAGTCCTTCAAAAGTTAAAAAATGCTTCTGTTTAAGTAGTGTTTTTTTAGAAACTGAAAATTGAGTTTTATACTGCCAATTCTTTTCAGAAATCCATTGAATGGAATCTTCATTTGTCAACTTAAAAGGATGTGGGATTTTATCCAATGAAAGTAAATCGGTTTGTACCGTTCCGGGAACATTTGCCGGCATCCATAAAGAGTCTCCTTCTTGAGAAAACGTCCAGTTTTTT
>JADGEA010000219.1 GCA_016744615.1 Flavobacteriaceae bacterium | reverse complement strand
AAGAAGCCTCCGTTAAGGAAATTATAGCAGAATTACCCAATCCCAAACCTGCGTACAATACGGTTTCCACCATTATAAGGATTTTAGAAACCAAAAATATTGTTGCTCATAAACCCAAAGGAAGAGGTTATATTTATTATCCACTTATTGAAAGAACCGATTATACCAACCAGAGTTTACATAAATTAATGGATGGTTATTTTGGTGGCTCTTTTAAAAGTATGGTATCGTTTTTTGTAAAGAAAAATGATATTGATATCAACGAACTGGAAAGCATAATGAAAGAAATAGAAAAATCTAAAAATAGTTAATCATGATCAATTACATTGTACAGGTATTGTTATTTCAAACAGTTTTTTTAGCAGTTTATGATCTCATATTAAAAAAAGAAACCTTTTTTCAGTGGAACAGAGCTTATTTGATCATCACTTCTGTTTTGGCATATATTATTCCTCTGATCAAATTTACAGGGGCATCTGAAAATATACCACATGAATACAGAATTATGTTGCCGGAAGTAATGCTTTCGCCGGAAACATTTATCGAAAAACAAGTAGAAAGTTCTGCTACTTTATTTAGTGGAATGCAATGGGTTTTTATTATTGGTGTGGTTATAGCAGGTTTACTATTTGCAACCAAACTTTTTCAGATATTTAAACTGATCCATCAAAATAGCAAAGAAAAAAATAAGGATTATCATCTGGTTCTTTTACCAACCCAGCATACTGCATTTTCTTTTTTCCATTATATCTTTTTAGGGAAAACCAATCATCAAAAAAAAGAGATCATTCAACATGAATTGATTCATGTAAAACAAAAACACAGCATCGATTTACTATTCTTTGAGATACAAAAGGTCTTATTATGGTTTAACCCATATAGTTATTTGTATCAAAACAGAATAGCAGAAATTCATGAATTTATTGCCGATAATAAAACGGTAAACAAAAAAGAGAAAAGTACTTTTTATCAGAGTCTTTTGGCCGAGACTTTTAAAGTTGACAAGCTGGCCTTTGTCAATTCATTTAATAAACAATCAATCATTAAAAAACGAATTATTATGTTTAGTAAAAGTAAATCAAAAGAAATTTTAAAATTTAAGTATTTATTGATAATCCCTATGTTGATGGGAATGCTAGTTTATACTTCGTGTGAAAATACGGAACCGGATAAAGCTCTATCTAAAGTTAATGAAAAAAGATTTATAAAATTTGTTTTTGGGAAAGTTAATCGTGAAGATGGAACAATTGATAAGAAAAAAATAATTGAAACTAAAAGGGAAGGATATTTGGATGTATATACTATGGGAGCAAAGCCTACTTCAGGTAAAGAGATTTCATTTGATGATTTATCTTCAATAGAAAAAATGGAATTCGAAGAGGATGATTATTTAAGTAGAAATAAAGAATTTAAAGAGTTTAAATTTTTTGAAATGGAAGATGGAAGTAGAGCAATTCAAGAGATTGTTGATTGGAAAGGGATAAAAAAAAGTTGGAAATCAAAAGACTATTCTAATGCTGACGAAGTTCCATTTGCTGCAGTTGATCAGGTTCCTATCTTCCCTGGCTGTGAAGATGTAAAAGATCAAAAAGCATGTATGGTAGAAAAAATCACAAAACATGTAAATTCTAATTTTAATACTGGTCTTAGTAAAAATTTAGGCTTAGAACCTGGTAAAAAAAGAGTTTATGTACAATTTAAAATTAATAAAACAGGTAATATTGTTGATGTAAGAGCTCGTGGCCCACATACCGATTTAGAAGAAGAAGCTGTGAGAGTTGTTTCAAGTTTACCAAAAATGCAACCAGGAAAAGAGAATGGTAAAGAAGTTGCGGTAAAATACACTTTACCAATTGCTTTGGTTATTTCAAATGATCAAAAATCATCAAGTAGCAGTTTAAAATCAGAAAATGATAATAAACAAAAACCTCGTTTGGCAAATATTAATTCAAAGTATGACAATTCTATAAAAGAAGGAATTATCTATGGAGTTGTTTCTAATAATAAGAAGTTATTACCCGGAGTAAATATTGCTATTAAAGGAACAAACAGAAAGTCTCATACTAATTTTGATGGCAATTTTAAAATTATAGCTAAAAAAGGAGAAACATTAGTTTTTAGTTTTAGAAACTTGCATCCGGCTGAATTTGTCATTATAAGTGATAATTATTATGAGGTCAAATTGTAGTTTAGTTTTAACAATTTAAATATTCCTATATCAAAGAATTTTTTTTAGGGGTGACTTTAAGTCATCCCTAAATCTAAAAAATCGGTAATTATTTTAAATGCTTATTATAAAGAAAAAAGGGTAGTCTTAAAATATTACAAATGATATGTAGTATAGTTTTATTCAAAATATAAAATTGTATTTTTGATTAAATAAATAAATAAATAAAGCAGTTTTGTTAAAATTAAAATATTTAGTACTGGTTTCTATTTGGATAGGAATAATGGTTTGTACTTCGTGTAAAACTACTACTAGAACAGTAGAAGAAAAGACTAATGAAGATAATTTAAGTTTAGATGCGATTCCATTTACTGTTGTTGATCAAGTTCCTGTTTTTCCTGGTTGTGAAGATGTCGAAAATCAAAGAGAATGCTTTATTCAAAAAATGAAGAAACATGTAGCTCTAAATTTAGATACTTCAATTAAAAATGGTTTAAGTCTTATACCAGGTGAAATAAGAGTATATGTAAAATTTAAAATTGATAAAACAGGTCATGTTGTTGATGTTAAATCTCGTGGTCCACATAAAAAATTAGAAGAGGAAGCGATGAGGGTAATAAGAATTTTACCTCAAATGCAACCAGGCATACATCATGACAAAAAAGTATATGTTATTGATTTTTTGCCAATTATTTTTGTAGTTGATTAATAATCAAATGATCTACTAAATCAATAGTTCGTTAAGTTTTTTTTAATTTAAAATTACAAATCACGTAAAATTAAGAATATCAAGTGTTTATATTATTTTCTTTGGATTGGTAATATATTGATAATCTGCGACTTATATCTTATTGTGTAAAACCAAAAAATCAATATTTTAAACGAGTTTATAACGAACTGTTGCTAAATAAGTCAATATAATTTAATAAATATGAAAAAAGTGTATTTATCATTTTTTATAGTAGTCTTCTTAATTTTTAAGATAGAAGGGCAAACTTTAGGCTTATCTATTGTAGATAGTTTGTATCAATCTGGTAATTATAAAGAGGTCTTAAAAGAACTAAAAAAAGTAAAGCCACAAACTTTTGCAGTTTTGACAAAACAGGGAAGCATTTATCAAAAAACAACTAATTATTCCAAAGCCATTATATTTTACACAAAAGCTTTACAGAAAAAAGAATCCTTAAAAGTAAAACGAGAATTAGGTAATTCGTACTTAGCACAAGGAAATGCAAATAAGGCAATTGATGTTTATGAAGAAATTCTCAAAAAAGATACTGTCAACCTTCTCTTAAAATTTGATCTGGCAAAATTATACACCAAAGAATACCGAAAAAATGATGCTATTCCTTTATTAGAATCTCTGATCAAAGCCGATTCCTTAAATCCGGGTTATTATTACGAATTGGGAAAAATTTATAAAAATAAAGGTGCAACCGGATTTATGAAAAGTGGTAATTATTTTTTGGATGCTTATAAGTTAGATTCTACTCATTTAAAATCTATTTATGAGTTAAGTAAATTTTATAAACAGATACGTTTTAAAGATTCTACCATGGTTTTTATTGACAAGGGGTTAAAAATAAATCCGAAAAGCATTAATTTTAATCAGCTTAAAGCGAATGAATCTTATACCAATAAAGACTTTCAAACAGTACTTATTTATTTAAAAAAATTGGAAGACCTCAATTTTAAAACCATTTTTACCTACAAATTATTCGGTTTAACCTATATGAAATTAGAAGATTATGACAATGCTGAAAAATATTTTAAAAAGGCTTTAAAAAAGAATTATGATGATGCTTCTTTGCTCTATAATATGGGGGTTTTACAAAAAATACAAGGAGATTTAAAAGGAGCTGAGTTTAGCTTTTTATTCTCTATCATGAGTCAAAAGCCTGATGTTGATAAACAATATTATGAAATTGGTTTGATTAATTTAGAACAAAAAAAATTACAAAAAGCAATTGGTAATTTTAAAGAATCCTATAAAAATAATTCCAACAATTATTATGCTTTATTTCAACTGGCTTTAGCTACCGATGATTTTTATAAAGATAAAACCATAGCCTTAAAACATTTTGAAAATTACATGAAGCGATTTGATTCCAAAGACAAAGATATGACTGCTTATGTCACCAAACGATTGAAGGATATGAAAAAAGAGTTTTTCATGGAGGGGGTTGAGATCAAATAATAAAAATGGTTTGCTTTTTTTTTCACACCTTTTCAACAAATAACTCCCTAATTCAAAATAATTTGTACTTTCACCTATTGTAAACCATTGCAATGTTTTTTAGGCTTTTATTCGGAATATTATCTGTTACTTTATTGATAAGCTGCGATTTTATATCGTCCGAAAATACTACACATCAAAATCTGTCTATTATCGAAACCGAAATTGATTACACTTTGGTTGATGTTTACCCTCTTTTTAGAGTTTGCAATGGCTGTGACACAAATACAAAGCAAAACTTATGCTTTGAAAGTGTGCTGGTTAATCATCTGGAAAAAAGTTTAAATAAAAACAGAATTTCTGTAGATAAAAAAATTTCTAAAACTATAATTGTAGACCTTTTGGTTAATAGAAATTCTAAGATTCATATCACAAATATAAATGCATCACCGGAAGTTTTACTGGCAATTCCAAAACTGGATAGTTTACTCAATCATGGCATCAAACAATTGCCCGAAATTTTACAACCGGCATTAAAAAGAGGAATTCCTGTGGATGTACAGTTTCAGTTACCCATAAAAATTAAGCATACATCTGATTAAAAACAATGGGGTAACCTCAAACTTTTCTTTGTGCAACTCTACCTTATAGCTTTTACGCAAAACTTCGCGAAAAAAAATTAAGGTTCACAAAGAAAATCAAATTAAATAGAAATTCATCATTCTTACTTTTTAAATGCTCTTCCTTTCCACTGATAACCTTTAAAAAAGGATGCAAAAGCTATATAAACACTAAAAAAAGGATAGATAAAACTACTAATCAAATAGCTTCTCATAGAATGCTGTTGCTTAAAGAAACTGGCAGTTTTAAATAACAGAACAAAATCAATATTCAATTTCACCAAATAAAAGAGTCCTATATATTGCCAAGAGATCTTTTGTAACAATGCAAGAGCCAATAACAAAACCAAATAAAAATTAGTAACGAAAACAGTTAACCCAACAAGTTTACCAAATATATTTTTTGTGGATCCCATTTTTGCAGCCCATCGAATTCTTTGATGAATTAAAAATCGAAGATTGGATTGGGGTTTTGTGTTTACAATAGATCCAAAGCTTTTTAAATACATCACTTCATTAGGGAAAACTTTTAATAATTTTTCCATTAAAAAAATATCATCTCCGCTGGCTATATGATCATTCCCTTCAAATCCATTTACCGTTTTAAATGCCTGTTTTGCATAACAAAGATTGGCACCATTACACATAAAAGGTCTGTTAATACCGAAACTCCCCATGGTAGTTCCCTGCAAACTTAAAAAATCAAGATTTTGAAAATGCAGTAAGAATTTATTTTCAATGGAATAAGCAACGGGTGAAACAACCATTTTTACATTATTCTTTTGCAGGAACGAATCCAAATTATTCAGCCAATTATTAGGCACTTCACAATCAGCATCTGTAGTAATAATCCAGTCAAATTGAGCTTTTAAAATTGCAGATTCTATTGCCTCTTTTTTAGGAGAAAAGCTTTTTCTTTTATTTTGAATTACCTCTATTTGAACACCAGCATTCTCAACAATAAACTGATCAATATTAACTTTAAAATCATCAGATGAATCGTCATTCACCATTATTATTTCAAACATATCTGGAGGATAATTCAACTGAGAAAAACTATTTAAAAGAGTTGATAAATTCTTTGCTTCATTTCTAAATGGCACGATGATTGTGAAATTATTTTGAGAAGTTGTTTTCTCAGGGAAAAATTCCGGTAAACGGTTAAAACCTCTCACCAAATCAACAATTAAAAGGATATAAACGGTTGATATGAATATAGATAAAATAAGCACCTATTTAACGAAAACTTTTGCAGTTGCTGGCAATTCAAATGTAAAAACAAAATAACTGCCAATAATAGCAGGAAGGGCAAAATTAAGCAGCCACATTAAAGTAGTGATACTTAAAATAATCATTTCGGG
>JADGEA010000452.1 GCA_016744615.1 Flavobacteriaceae bacterium | reverse complement strand
TATAGATAGTTTTGATAGTAATTTGGTTTGAATTTTTCATAATATAATTTATCTTGTAAAACGTATACAAGTTACTAAAAATCTATTTTTTTAGCAAGTAAAAAAGGATAAATCTATCTTTTTAGAATGAAAAACACATAAATATTAGAATTAAATGGAGGGAAATTTTATAAAAGAATTACAAAAAGGATTTTTGGAGAATTCAGATCCAGAAAGGGCTAAAGGACAAAAAGCATATTTAAAAAATAAATTTGAATTTTTTGGAATGACTTCACCTATTAGAAGATCTATTCAGAAACCTTTTTTAGCAAAAGACTATTTACCTTCTAAAGTTTCATTGGATATAATTATAAAAGAATTATGGCAAAAACCAGAACGGGAATTTCAATATTTTGCACAAGAACTTTTTCAGAAATACCAAAAGCAATTTCTGAAGTCAGATATTAATTTAATAGAATATATGATCTCACATAAATCTTGGTGGGATACGGTAGATTTTTTAGCAAGTAATCTTTTAGGACCTTATTTTAAAAGGTTTCCTAGTCAGCAAAAAAAGTATGTTGAAAAATGGATCGCTTCTAGTAATATTTGGTTGCAACGATCTGCATTAATCTTTCAGCTTAAATATAAAGATGAGGTAGATACTCAATTATTGGCTTATGGAATTAATTCCTTATTGGGATCTAAAGAGTTTTTTATTAATAAAGCTATAGGTTGGAGTTTGAGACAGTACAGCAGGTATAATCCTAAATGGGTTTTGGATTTTGTAAATAAAACACCTTTAGAAAATTTAAGTAAACAGGAAGCTTTACGGCTAATGGTTTGATGAAAAATTACTTTCCTCCTTTAGCTTGTAAATCTTCAATACAAAGTGGATCTAATAAAGGTACACTTACTCTATTTCTGAAAGAACTAGATAAATTGCTCTCATAATACATTAAACAATTTTCAACGATACAATGTTTTTTATGAGCTAAATCTTCATGTTCTGAATGAATATCGTCTTCTTGAATGTTTACAAGGCCAAATAAATGGCCAGCCTCATGCTGTAGGGTGGTTTCTTCTAAAAGGTATAAATCTACATTTTGAGAAACACTTACCTCTCTAAGAGTTTGTTGGTAAATTACCATAGACGTATTTAAATATGCAGTTCCTAAAGTAACAGTAGTTTCTGTATCTGTGGATGCTTTTGCATGAGTGAAATAAATAAAAACAGCAATATCATTTTCAAAAGTATAATAATTTCTTTGCTCGTCTTCTATCGTCTTAATATCCTCAATGGTTTGTGTATCTACGAAGGGTGTGTTGATTTCAGTTTCAACATAAACAATTCCATCAGGTTTGTTAACTCGATCCTCTAAGAAGGTTTTGAAATCATCGATTGCTTCTTGGCTGGGTCTAAAACCAGTAGTAAAAGCTAATTCAACGGTCAAACTAGTGTAAGTGTTTAATGATAATAAATCTGAAGCTGAAGTCCCCAATGGCTTTAAGTTTTCAGCTTTTGTTTCGTCAATAGGAATACTTGAATCATCATCATTACTACAAGAAATAATAACTAAAAAAGTAAATAATAAAAAAAAGTGGTTAAACTTTAGAAACTTCATATTTTTGGATAATATTTTTGCGAAA
>JADGEA010000218.1 GCA_016744615.1 Flavobacteriaceae bacterium | reverse complement strand
TAATGGAATATATTGAGAAACAAGATATGGAAGATAAAGATGGAGATTTCAAGATTGATGGAGAGTAGCTTAAGCCGCCTTAAGGCGGAAATCAAATCTACCAGCTTGTAGCTGGTAGTAGTTTAATTTAAATAGATAGGTTTTTAACACTAGTGCATTAAAAAAAATATTTTTTTAACAATTATTGGTATATTTTTTGTTATATATGGGAATTAATTATAAAATCAAAAATTATGAAAAAAACGGCATTAAAGTTTGTCATGGTTCTAGCCTTGGCTGTTGTGTTAACCTCTTGTTATCCTGGGGGTGATATTACAGTTAAAGATTTGGATACTACAAGCACTTTTTACAAAAAAATAGATTTTACCACTCCGCCAAAATCTGTAATTATTTACTGGGATGTTGCCCAGTTAAAAGGAGAAGACGGAGATGATATTGACTATAAAGGCGAAATTGATGATGAAATTTTAAACACAACACTTGATAATTTAGTTTCTTTATATGGTGTTGATCAGGTTTATATTTTTAGCAATAATGATCAGGTTTTTCCTGTTCCAAGTAACCCAGGTGTTAGAGTGATAAAAAGAAATGAGCAGGTTCCTCCTGTTGATGCTGCAGTTGTTCCTTCAATTGTATTAAGAGAAAACACATCTGTAGGAATTATTTATCCACCGTGTTTACCTGGTTATTGGTACTGGTATTGTTATCCACCTGTTGTTGGTGTGACTTCCTATGGTGTTGGTACAGTAATATTGACAATGAACACTAAGCTTCAAAGTGGTTCAGATCCATCATGGACTGCTTTAATGAGAGGATTACTTTCTTCCTCAAGTAATGGAAGTAGAACAGTATCAGGTGTTAATAAAGCTTTTGAGCAATCACCCTATTTAAATTAAAAATATCTTAAAAATAGAAACATGAAAAAAATATTTATAACAGCGTTTTTGCTGATCGGGTTGATGTTTAACAGTAATGCACAATCATTTTGGGCATTAAATTGGGATATAACAAAGGGAACAGGTGAAACAAGTGATTTTATTGGAAATGTAAATTTTAGAGGTTTATCTTTTGATGGAAGAATCTTTGTTAATGACGATATCTCAGTTGGTGGACAAGTAGGTTGGAAAACTATGTATGAAAAACTGACAGACCTACCTCCGATTGAGATAGAAGAGGATGGAATTAGTGGTGATATTTCTGGAACTCAGATGCATTATTTAAATATTTTCCCTGCATTGGTAACATCACACTATTATTTTGATTCAGGAAATGTAAGGCCTTATATAGGATTAGGATTAGGTGGTGTATGGGTAGAACAAAGAAATGAAATTGGTTTAAGATCTTTTTATGCTGATTCATTTGCCTTTGGTGTACAACCGGAAATAGGTGTGTTTGTTCCCTTGGGACTTAATAGTTCTGGAATAAATCTTGCAGCTAAATATTTATATGGTACATCTGCTGGTGATTTAGATTCGCTAGGTATATTTACTTTTTCAATAGGATTTGCTTTTATGAATTAAGCCTAAAAGAATAAATTTTATTTAGAAAGACTGCATGTAAAGGCAGTCTTTTTTTGTTTTCAAAAGGATAGTCTTTCCGCGAAAAGAAAAGAAATTTAGCCTTTATTAAAAACTCACTAACTTTACAGTCTACTAAAACGAAAAAACATGTCGATCAAAAACATTAGAATTGAAGTTATGCAAACCCTGGAGAAAAATATAGATGTTTTTCTTGATAAATTTTTAATTGCACCCGAAAAAATATGGCAGCCTTCAGATTTTCTTCCAAATCCGCAAGGAGATAATTTTACGGATGAGGTAAAAGAGATTAGAGAAATTTCAAAAGATCTTTCTGATGATTTTTGGATTAGTCTTGTTGGTGACATGATCACCGAAGAGGCACTGCCAACATATGAGTCTTGGTTGCTTGATTTGGAAGGTATTTCTCAGCATACCGAGAATGGAGATAACGGATGGGCAAGCTGGATTAGAAAATGGACCGCCGAAGAAAACAGACATGGAGATGTGTTGAATAAGTACATTTATTTATCTGGAAGAGTAAATATGCGTGAAATTGAAATTACTACCCAACATCTAATTGCAGATGGTTTTGATATTGGCACATCTAGAGATCCTTATAAGAATTTTGTATATACCAGTTTTCAGGAACTGGCAACTTTTGTTTCGCATAACAATGTTGCAAAAATCGCAAAAGAAGCAGGCATGAAGTCTTTGGCAAAAATGTGTAGAAGAATAGGAGGAGATGAAATGAGACATCACAAAGCATATACTGAATTTGTTAACCAGATTTTTGCCATTGATCCAAGTGAGATGATGCTGGCTTATTTGCATATGATGAAACATAAAATTGTAATGCCGGCCATGCATTTGAGGGAGGCATTTGGTTCAAAAGGTTCGTTGTTTGATACTTTTTCAGATGCTGCCCAACGAATGAAAGTATATACCAGCTTTGATTATGTTAACATTATTAAAACATTAAATAGCAATTGGAATATTGATAAGATTACCGGTTTAACCCCAGAGGCTGAAAAAGCCAGAGCATATTTGATAAAATTACCAGATATCATGCAAAGAATTGCAGAACGCATTGTGGTGCCTGAACAAAGTCACCATTTTAAATGGATGAATCCTAAAATTGCTTAATTATTACCTGAAACTCCAGTTTTTATAATCAGAGGATCTTTCTAAATCATTTTCAATACCATCTGGTAAAGCTGGGAAAAAATCAATTCCGGTTAGAGATTCAATTTTATCAATGGAAACTACAAACTCATAAAGTGCTTTACTACTTTCTTCGTGGGGTATTAAAAAAGCTATTGCTTTAATTTCGGGCTCCGTATAATCTAAAAGTATTTTATAAAAATATTTAGGTACGGCAACGTTTTCATAACCAATGGTCTTTAAGTTATTAGTTAAAATTCCACCAGTAATAACATAGAGTTCATCGTATTTTTGTGCCCAGTAGCGAGTTTTTTCTTCTAGCCTGTTCCAAACTCCTGCATTAAAATCATATACTTGCGGACTTATATTGGAAGTTAAAAAGGTTTCATAATAAGCTTCTTTACTAAATTTTCTATCAGCTGCTGCTAATAAATGTCCTTTTGTATAACCTGAATTCTTAAAATTCCGCCAATCTGCTGAGCCGGTTTTCACCTTCGAATCCTGTTTAAAATATGGTCTTTTAATGGTGGTATAAACAATTTGTTCATCTTTTAACTGATAAGCAACCCATTCAGCCTGTTCGAATTTCTCATTATAAGACAAAGTATAGTATTGATGTTTAACAATACTGTTAGTAGTAGTTGTGGGTAAATAATTAAAACTGCTTATCTTAGATTTTGCTGGATTATTGTCATCATCGCATGAGCACAATAAAAAAAGCAATAAAAATAATTTAAAAGAATATATTTTTTTAAAGAATGTCATGATATCTTTCCTGCAATAATTTCAAAATCTTTTGATTTTTCCAAAGCATTAAAGGTAGTAATTATTTCTTTGGGTGGAATGGTTAATTTTCTAAGTGAAAGATCTAACCAGCTACCGTAAACCTCAATTTCGGCTGCAAGAACTTCGTTTTGCTTATAAATCTTATGCTGAAACTTAAACTTTCTTCCATCTTTTGACAAACCTTTTACAAATAATTCAACAGTAATATCTTCACTCAAGTTGACCTCACGGTAGAATTTTGTATTCTCGCTAAATAAAATAGGGCCAAGATTTTGTTTATTGAATTCCGATAAGGAAAAACCGTGTTCTCTAAAAAACCTAACTCTGGCTTCTGCAGCGTAATCATTATAGGCAGAATGTCGCATATGGTTGTTTGGGTCAAAATCTGCCCAACGTGTTGAAAATTTTACTTTATAACTCATAGGTATTTGATTGTTTTAATAAAATAATTATTTAAGCTAATAATTCAGCTATTCTTTTGATAGCTTTTTTAATTTCTTTTGTTTTTACAGAATAAGAAAGGCGAATACAATTTGGTGCGCCAAATGCTTCACCGGTTACGGTAGCAACATTTGCTTCCTTTAATAGAAGCATAGAGAAATCAGTTGCATTTTCAATTTTTGTTCCTTTAATGGTTTTTCCAAAATAATAGGACACATTGGGAAGTACATAAAAAGTTCCATCCGGAGTGTTGGTTTTTAAATTGGGGATATCATTAAGAAGTGAAATGATTAAATCACGACGGGTTTTGAACTCATCTACCATATATTGAATTTTGGAAGGTGGTGCTTCCAAAGCTGTAATCGTTGCTCTTTGTGCAATACAATTTGCACCAGAAGTAAATTGCCCCTGTATTTTTGTGCAAGCCTTGGCAATCCATTCCGGAGCCCCCATATAACCAATTCTCCAGCCGGTCATTGCAAATGCTTTGGCAACTCCATTAATGGTGATAGTTCTGTCATACATGCTTTCTATTTTAGCAATACTAAAAACTTGTTTTCCATAATTAATATTCTCATATATCTCATCAGAAAGGATAAAAATATTTGGGTGTCTTTCTAAGACTTCAGCCAAAGCTCTAAATTCTTTTTCTGTGTATATTGATCCACTAGGATTATTTGGCGAATTGAAAAAGATCAGTTTTGTTTTTGGAGTAATTACCGCTTCCAGTTGTTCAGGAGTAATTTTAAAATTAGTTTCAATAGTGGAAGGAATTTCAATACATTTTGCTCCTGCTAAAGTAGCTAAGGCAGAGTAGCTCACCCAATACGGAGCAGGAAGTAAAACCTCATCACCATGATTTAACAAAACCATTATCGTATTGGCAATGGATTGTTTAGATCCGGTAGAAACTACAATTTGATTTATATGATAATCTAGATTATTATCCCGTTTGAATTTTTTTACTATTGCTTCACGAAGTTCAGCATAGCCATTAATTGGCGGATAGGAATTATAATTATCATTAATTGCTTCTATAGCAGCTTCTTTAATGAAATCAGGCGTGTTAAAATCGGGTTCACCAATGCTCAAATTGATAATATCAAGACCTTGTTCCCTTAATTCTCTCGTCTTAGCAGCCATTGCTAAAGTTTGAGAAACAGGTAATCTGTTAATTCTATCCGATAATAGGTTTGACATATAAAATTTTCAATGGGATTTTATACAGTTTTTGGTTGCGTACCTAGGTAATTTAATTGTTTAAGATGTTCAGCAAATGCTTTGAAAAAAGTTTTATATTCGTTGTAAGGCAGATTAAATTCTTTAGCTGTTTCATGAACAATTTTAGATATCTTTTTATAATGAACATGTGATATATGCGGGAAAATATGATGTTCCACTTGGTGATTTAAACCACCTGTAAAGAATTCAACAAATTTATTCTTTGGTGCAAAATTTGATGTTGTGTACAATTGATGAATTGCCCAGGTATGATCCATATTGCCATCTTTATCTGGTAAGGGCATTTCGGTATTTGGCATTACATGTGCCAGTTGAAAGGTTACACTCAAAATAATTCCTGCGGTATAATGCATGATAAAGAAACCAATTAAAACGTGCCACCAAACAAAACCTAAAGACAATGGTAAAACGATCCAAAGGGCATAATAAAGAATCTTTCCAATAATCAATTTAGTCCATTGTGTAGTAGGATTGGGAAATTTACCATAAGATAATTTCCTTTTTAAATAATGATAAGATTGTTTAAAATCTGTTGTGATAGCCCAGTTAATCGTTAATAAACCGTATAAAAATAAAGAATAATATTTTTGAAATTTATGAATTTTAAGCCATTTGGCATGTTTGGAAAAACGAATAATTCTTCCTGCATCAATATCCTCATCTAAACCTTGAATATTGGTATAAGTATGGTGTAAAACATTGTGTTGTACTTTCCAGTTATAATCGTTTCCGGCAAGAATATAAATACTACTTCCCATTAATTTGTTTACCCATTTTTTACTTGAAAAAGATTCGTGATTTGCATCATGCATCACGTTCATTCCTACTCCTGCCATTCCAATTCCAATAGTGATCATGCTTAAAATCTGCGCCCATGCAGGCATAGATTCTCTTAATGTAAGAATAAGAACTAAAGGCACAATTAGCAAAGCAAACATAAAAATAGCCTTAGTATATAATCTCCAGTTTCCAGTTTTTTTAATATTATTTTCTTTAAAATAATCGTTTACCCTTTTATTTAAAGTTCTGAAAAACTTAGTCTTATCTCTTGTTAAAAATTTCACCCCTTGCATTTTTCTTTTTTTAAATTGATAATTAATGCAAATCTACTAATTTTTAAGGCAAAAGAGATATTAGCTTAGAAAATATACAGGGCAAACGCACACTTTTTTTAAGTTAATTTCTTTGAATTTAAGTTGTTTTATTATTAATTATTCGTATATTATATTGATAATCAGATAAA
>JADGEA010000451.1 GCA_016744615.1 Flavobacteriaceae bacterium | reverse complement strand
CTTTTTCTTTTGAAAAAAGTTGCAACCTAATATCGTAGGTGTAGGTTCCTTCTGCAGATTTCTGTAGCACATTCGTTAGTATATTACCATTGTTTTCTGTTAATGCCGGAAAATCTGCCCAATTTACAAACCAATCATTTCCTGAAACAATCTCTTCTGGTTGAGCCCACTTTCCATTAGCCAAAACAGCGTAGTTTAACATTGCTAAACTATCCTTTTTTTGAACCCATGACATCCATAAACTCTCCCCATTACTATAAAGTCTTGGTAATGAACTATTTTTTGCAACGGGACTTTCAATATTATTTACAATTTGAATTAAAGAATCCTTATCTGTATCATTTTTGGTTTTCACTTCTGTTTTACAAGATATTGCAATCAGAAATATTGCTAGCAATGTGATTATAAATCGCTTCATACTATTTTTAATTGGTAAGTTCCTTTTTGGATTCTTTTGCTTGTTCCAAAAACATTTCTAATTTATTTAAAGCGGTTTGAGTGTTTTTCTTAAATGCCTTTTTCACAAATAAGAAAATTATTAGCTTTTTAATAGGAGATTTAGCTTTCAAATATATTTCAACTTGCAATGTACATTGAGATTCAGATATTGGAGTTATGATATAAAATTGATACAATTGATCTACTGGAAGTGGACTCTCTGTTAATTCTCCATATACAATTTCGTTAGATTCCCCCTTTTTAGTAATGGTAACAAAATCAAGGTGTTTTCCATTTATGACACAAACATGCTGGGACCCTAACCGGGTTACTTCATTTTCATCATATATAAACTCATCAACACCATCTACCCAATGATGTCGATATTTATAATTGGTAATATATTCTAAAAGAAGTGCTGATGAAACATTAAACTCTTTATTAAAAGATAAGCTTGGAGGAGAATTAAAAGATACCAATTGAGGTTCTTCAAATGAGTTGATCTGTAAATTTGAAGCATCAATTTTTGAATAGTAATAGTTGATTACTTTAGAATCGTATTCGTCCTTTCCTTTTTCAAAGTGATATAATTTACTTTTATAATCTTTAGGGATTTCAATTCCTTCCAGCAAGTCCTCACTAATTAAAACATAATTATCACTATCAACGGAATTTTTTAAGAGTCTATGCGCTTCAATTACCGAATTCCCGAAGGGTTTGTGATTTCCTTTGACATCTATAAACTGAAGGTCGCCTGAATGAGCTATAATTTTTAATTGCAAGTTGGGTGCAGATGCACAGGCATTACAAGTACAAATTCTGTTTTTTTCTAATATTTTTAAATGGGTATAAAATGCCGTAAACATACTCTCCATTTGTGCCAACAGCATTTTTTGAGAAAGATTGTTGCTTTCTTTGTAAAAAAACAAGGCGTCTCCTTCTATTTCGGCCAATTGAAGATTTTGTGTATTGGCATTAATTAAAAGCTCTAATAATTCAGAAATTACATGTTGACTGTGCTCAATTTCAGTATTTTGAACAAATTGAGTATACCCTGAAATATCTGGAATAAAAAGTAACGATTTAGACATAGAGCAATAAAATATGAAGCTACAATATACTTAATATTATCAAGTAATGACTAAACAAAAAAGGCATTGAAAAGCTTAAATTACTTCTGCATATAAATCAAAGTCTTCTGCTGCTGT
>JADGEA010000450.1 GCA_016744615.1 Flavobacteriaceae bacterium | reverse complement strand
AACTACCTACACCTTTTTTATGAGCCATGATCTAATTTTTTAATGGTTAAATTATTTTTTTGGACTTTCTTTTTTAGCTGCTGGTTTTTTAGCTGCTGGTTTAGTAGCAGTTTTTTTAGTAGCAGTTTTTTTTGTAGTCTCTACTTTTTCTTTAGTTGCTGCTTTTTTAACAGGAGCTTTTTTAGCTACCGGTTTTTTAGCAGTTTCTTTTTTAGCTTCAACTGGCTTTTCTTCTTTTTTAGGAGCTGCTTTTTTAGCAGGAGCCTTTGTTGAAATGCTATCAATTTGGATTTCAGTTAAAAATTGTCTGTGACCATTTTTCTTTATATATCCTTTTCTACGTTTTTTCTTAAAAACGATTACTTTATCACCTTTTAAGTGACTTAAAACTGTGGCAGTTACTACTGCACCTTTTATAGCTGGGGCGCCAATGGTAATTTTTCCATCATCCATTAAAAGAACATTGTCAAAAGAAACTTTTGATCCTTCTTTATCTTGTAAACGATGTACAAAAACCTTTTGGTCTTTTGCTACTTTAAATTGCTGCCCTGCTATCTCTACAATTGCATACATAAATTTATGTTTTTCGCTTTATTAATTTTTAATATGATTCCGCCCAATATTTAGGCGGGTGCAAATATACATCTTTTTATTAAATTGAAAAAATATTTTTATGTTCAATAATCTGCAGAAAAAGAATTGATTTACTGTTCTCTACAACTATTATTTACTTTTATTTGTTAAGTAAATTCCGAATAGGATTAATGCTCCGGAAAGTATCTGTGATAGATGTATTTTTTCACCATCTAAAACACCCCAAAAAATAGCAACAATGGGTATTAAATAAGTTACTGAACTTGAAAATATTGGCGAAGATATTTGCACTAATTTATTAAATAAAGTCTTTGCCATCGCTGTACCAAATATAGCAAGTAAGATTAGGTAATACAAGGATGTTTTTGACTCTTGAATGGTCTCTAAATGGAAAAAATCTGTGAACCATAAAATGATGAATGCCGGAATGATCAGAATGATAAAGTTTCCGGTGGTAATTGCAAGAGCATTTAGGTCATTCAAGTGTTTTTTTAAGATATTAATATTAAATGAGTAACCAGCCGATGCAATAATGATAAAAAATGCATACATATAGTTTTGATCAGGATTTACCTCAGCACCTTTTAGTATTAAAATGATTGACCCAATGAGACCAATAATAATTCCCAAAACCTGTTTTCGCAGAAATGTAAAACCATAAAATAATGCCCCAACAATTAATGTGTTCAGAGGTGTTACAGAATTTAATATAGATGTAATCGAACTGTCAATATTCTGAATTGCATATGCAAATAGAAAAACAGGGAAAAAAGTACCTAACATTGCTGTTAAAAATATATAATACCATTGTTTTTTATTTATTGTAGCAATTTTTTTGTATCCTATAGCAATTAGAATAATTGCTGTGAATATCATTCTTAATGATCCCACCTGAAAAGGAGTGAGGCTGATCAGGGCTTTTTTCATTAATATGAAAGAACTACCCCAAATTAGGGAAAGAAGTAATAAATAGAACCACCTTAACTGTTTATTATTCATTTTATTTTTTTACTTTGCAAAAGTCGATTAAATAAACTTAATTATTAACTTTGTT
>JADGEA010000217.1 GCA_016744615.1 Flavobacteriaceae bacterium | reverse complement strand
AACTGATAAGCGGCACCAATTTTGTTGAAATCATCCAAATTTTTCCACCCTCGTTTATTAATAAGAGATTGGATATTCTTGTGTTCAAAATTAACAACATTCGTATTATTTAAATATTTCTCAGCCATTTTATACTCCGGTTAACTTGTATATTATTACTATAAATCCTATAGTAACTATAGAGTCAAGTTTGTTAGGGAATTTTATGAAAATAGGCGAGTTCTCAAAAAAATCAGGTTGTTCAATACAGACAATTAGATATTATGAAAGAGAAGGATTGCTGTTAAATCCAAACCGTTCAGAAGGTAATTTTAGGCTGTATGATAGTAAAGCACTAAAACAATTGGAATTCGTAAAACATTGTCGCAGCCTAGATATATCACTCAATGATATTAAACGTCTTATCGAATTAAAAAATAAGCCAGAAGAAAGCTGCTCTAGCGTTAATGCATTAATTGATCAGCAACTCGCATTAGTGAATAAGCGCATGAAAGAATTAAGAGCGCTTAAAGCAGAGTTACAACAGATGGCAAGTGCTTGTGGTTCAAACAATACTATTGAAGCATGTGGGATCATAAAATCTTTAGATAGTTAATCCTTTTAGGGTTATGCACGCAGAATATAAATCGTTAACACCTACTACTGTTAATACCACTTTGTTAAGATTTACCAACAGTAATTGCACGCTCCGACATAAAATCATCTGATGCGGCATAAACTGTTCCAAAATATGAATCCCAGCTTTTCCCTTCAAAAGCAGTAATCAAGTCAACTAGTTGATGAAACTCACCTCCAGATTCTGAAAGGTGTTGAGCATCCCACAGTTGATCAAGCCGCTTTAACGCAGACGTTAACTCTTCCTGATTACTTATTTTATTTGCTGACAAAATATCTTTTACATCAATTCGTGAACAACTATCATGCTTTTCATCATTAGGCTCAATAACGGTTAAACTATCACCGCACATATCAGCAAAGCACTTCTGGCAGAGATCAATACTGATTTGATTGCCATCACCGTGAATACTTCCATAGCCACATTTATGATCAATACTTATAAACTCATGAAATTCGTAGTCATCTTGAGTTGCATGTTCGCCACAACCATTACAAGTGAGTTTAGAGATCACTTTAACAACTTTATCTTCAAAATTTTTCATGATTACTCTAAATTTTTTGCTGATTCATTAATAGCATTAACTCTTCAGTGTTCTTGTCTATAGACAATAAAACAAGGCTATCTTCGGTTAATAAAATGCATCGTTTCAACGGATGATGATGATCATCTAACCGCCTCAATATTGAGTTTAGCTCGCGTTTAAACTTAGCTGGCCTAAGCACCTTGCAGCTTAAGTTGGCAATTTCTAGGCTGGAACTACCCAGGCTTTTGAATTCAATCAAATCACCAACTTCAAAATAGTCACTGAATTTATCTTTTGGCAGTGAAAATAATACACTGCTATCTGAATCATCTTAAAATTCAGTTGGGCACCTATTTACTTTGACTTCAAAATTTTCATTGAGATGATCGACTGAGGTCATTATTGCTCTTTGACTATGTATCATTTGACCACCGTTCAATGTAATCGTTTTGCATCTTCACGCTCTAATTTCTCTCTTGCTTCAATTACTTCAGCAGGTGAAAGCAACAAATGTCTCATAACTACAAATTCAGATAATCTCAACTCAAAACTTTCGGGTTTATCTTCAGTGACATAACAATTATCGCTTTTTGTAATGAATTCAAAGTTATTTTGAGATTTGATAATTGATGTTATTACCCTTTGCCCTTTCTCAAATAGATACGTTTGATCTGAATGAACAATACCGAATAACATTTCCCCAAGAAAAATTTTCTCATCATTATGGAAATCAAAAACACTCAATACTGTTGCGCTTTTTAAGAATGTTTTTATCATAACGCATTCACCAGCCAATCTACGTGAGCAAAAGGTCTCAAGATCATTAGGTAATATGAGTTATTGAAAACAATTCGAAATTGACATGCATCTTTACGAGATAAAAGTGAATCATTAATCCATTGGTTTTTCGGTGAATAGCACTTTTCACCGTCCTCGATTTTGTTCAGAAAAATGCACTCAAGAGTTAATCTTTCACTTCCTAAATTTAAAATAAACACCTGCTTTTCTTCAGTATCTTTTATCCGAATATTAATATTGGGGGCGTGTCCAATGTCAGTGATTGACAAATGCGGTGATAATGGGAAACCAAATACCAGATAGTTTTGGTTATTTATTTTAAAATAAGAAGGATTGCGGTCAGGAGTATCTGATTCAAAATTTGATAAGCAGTCACAGCTATCAGCTACCCATTTTATATGTTCATCTATTTTTATTCTTTCTTCGTTTGTTTTAGCAGATGAGTCATCTGATTGTGTAAGATTCGTATGAAGTGAATGCTTTACGTTATCAACAGAGAACTCATCAAATGAAACTTTTGTTGCTAGAAAACGGAATGGTATTTCATTGATTAACAGATCAGTGCTTAAAACAGCGTAATGATCTTGTAATGAATCAAAACATAGTTGCCAATCCAATTCGATGTGCTCGGCATCTACAATGTATTTTGACTCATTCTCAAGACCAAATAATTTATATAAATTTGAAATCAAATCAATATCAGAAATATTTATTACTGCCTTCGATTCTAGTCGAATCGCCATTTGTTCTATTTCTAAATGAAGTTCTTCAATTAATTCTTTATCTTCCACTTCACAGATCAATACGTACTTTAACTTTTGATATTCAGATAAAGCCCCAAAACTTGATGCATAATTAAATTCAGCTATTGAGTCGCATAAATCTTCAAAGTCTATATGTTGGTAGATAGTTTTTGCTAATAAATCATAACCAAATGATTCAGGTAAATTTAGGGATTTTGCAAGAAGTTTAGCTTGGAGTTTTAACTTTAAGGTTAATGTGTCTGATGTGATCATTTAGTTATCCATAAATTAAAACAAACAACAGCCTACTAACGCCAGTTTGTTAATTATGAAAACCAAATTTTTACGGATGCTCTGCTTCATCGTTCATATTTAAATATCAGCTAAATATGTGTAGGCATAGGCTGTCCGTTCAGCCTTTTTTGCTAATATATATGAGAGTAAAACGATTGTAAACAGAACAGAATTATACGTATCTGTATAATTTAAAAGGATTTTATTTTATTTTACTTTTAAAATCAGTTGGTTCAATACCGAAAATTTCAACAACGCTATTTTCGTTTATTTTTATTTTTTCAACCCTTTCATTAAAACGAGACAAAATATTATTCATATCAGTATTGAGAAATTTCAGAAGGAAGTCTTCTGCTTTAGGGTGTAAAGCCGCTAATATCAAATTTTTATTTTCAAAGGAGTCAGACTTCAGCAATGAAATTAACTGTCCATAACTATCACAGCCATAAACAACATAGGACAACATTTCTTGGGCTTGCCCAAGCGGAATAGATATTTTTTTTGAAAGCCTTTTTGCCTGTCTTTTTACATTATTAAGCAAGTCGTCATTTTTTAGCGACATTTATTCACCAATACAAAAATAAACAACAAAAAGCCCACTGCACTTCTTGTTGAATAAATTTTTATTGGAAAATGATCCGCTATGCGAATTAACTAACTACTCAAAGTAAATCCATTTCGTCCGCTAATGTGGGAACTGGCCTCTTTGATACGGCCTTACTTCATATGATAACACATACAAAGTCATGCCTATTATTACACTAAATTTCACTTTTAGTAATATGATAAACAGTTTTTACTGCATTGATATTATTCATCAAGGTAATACATATCATGGCTAGAAAATTTTTCTCGATTAGACGAACTTTAATACGAGCAGCATCCATAATTAGGAGGATTGAAGCACATTAAGCCTTTTCCATTGGAGCCGTAACAAGTAGCCCTCCATTACTTACTATATCTTTAAATACACCTGAAATAGCATAATCAACTAATGCTGCTGTCGCAGCTTCTAGAAATTTAATAAGAACTTCGCCATAGTGATTGTGATAAGACATTTTTAAATCTGTCGCAAATTTAGATTTGTTGAAAACATACCTTGCGAAATCTTTTCTTTGTTGAAATGGTAAGTACTGACCGTCAATAAAATATAAATATTCGATGCCTTCGTCACCAGCAACACTTACATTTTGCTTAATTAAAATTTTTGAAAACTCGTACTCTTTTAGTATTTCAAATAACATAAAGTGCAAGATTTCCTGATCTTTAATGCTAAAATTTTTATGGCGAAGTAGCTCTTTCTGCAACTCTTCTTTTAATTCACTTTTATAAAAACAATTTACGCTCATTTTGTTACCTTAATATTATTATTTATGTCATCTCCTATTAATTAACTCCTAACAATCATTTTCTCATAGTTAATAGATTGAAATCTATACTAAAAAACAAATAATACAAATATCATTTGGCATTATTTTATAAATAAAACACACCTAAAAAAAGTGAGCAGGAATTTATCTATCACAAGTGTGATTTGAATTTACAAAATAAAGGTAAATATACGAGTGAAATTGAATGACATTCAAAAGAAGGTTATTTATCGCGTGTGAGATCGATGCACTACCAAATAAGCCAGCGTTCTCTTTTTGCTTAGTTCACATCACTCTATTTGGCCTGCTAAGGTGGAGACTGGCCTCTCTGACAGGCCATAGCTTAATTAAAAGCTATGGCTATTATTACATATTTAAATCAATTGTGAGTTAGGTCTAAAAATTCTTTTCTGTGAAATCAGCTAAAGAGCTTCTTTCAACTTCATCGAATATCAAAACACTACCTTTTTCATAGTTACGATAGATGTTAACTGCTGCACTAGCCCCTGAAGATGCTGGTGTAACAAACCTATCATCAATTTGCGCAAGATTTCCAAGTACGATAGTTCGGCAGTTTTTACCACCGCGACTAAGCATTCCTTTCATTTGCGCTCTCGTCATATTCTGAGCTTCATCAATAATGAGAACGGCATCATCAATTGATCTACCTCTAAAATAAGCCATGGAAGTAAACTCTATATTAGCTCTATCGATAATATGTTCGACAGTAGCGCGAGTACTCTTTTCATCATCTTCATCGTCTGAATGCATTGAAATCAAAGCATCTGTAACACCAGCTAACAAAGGTAATGATTTTTCAGTTAGATCACCTGGGAGGAAGCCTGGATCATCATCCATGAAATCTCGACTTCTCACGACAACGATTTTTTTATATTGCTTTAATTCAATAACTTGGTGCAACCCAGCCGCGATCGCTAGAAAAGTTTTACCCGATCCTGCGGGGCCGAGAATTATATTCAAATCAAATTCAGGGTCTGTAAGTTGATCTAAAGCTACCGTTTGACGTTGATTTTTAGGAAGTATTCCCCAAATTTTTTCTTGTTTTCTTTGAAGTAATGTCGTAAAGATATGTTCATCAGTTACTTCCTTTATTTTCCCAACGTGACCAACTTCATCATACCAATACATATTCGGCTGAGCTTCGTCGTTAAAAATATCACGATTGAAACGGTATAACTTTCCAGACATCGCAAAATCTTTTTCTTCTTCACAGCGATCAAACAGGTCACCAGTAAATGATTGAACTCCTGTGTAGAGTAAATCAACATCTGAAATTTGATTATCGACAAGTACATCTTCGGCATCAACACCAATTGTCCGTGCCTTTAAGCGCATATTGATATCACGACTTACAATCGACACATCTTCCTTTAATGTATTTTGCAAATGAAGTGCGTAATTGATAATACGGTTATCAGCATCACTACCGATTGCATGCTTTAACTCTTTAGCAAAGTCAATCTGAGTATCAATACCAATGAATAATTTTCCGCGTTTTGCGGTTTCAGTAGAAGGTAGCTGGATACCCTTTTCCATTTCTTCACTTGAGTGACCGTTAATGATGTCCTCAAGCATTCGAATAACAGCACGAGCATCTTGAGAAACATTTTTATCAGTTCGTTCTTTTAGGTTATCAAGCTCTTCTAAAACGGTTAGACAGATATATATATCATCTCTGTATGCGAGAAGACTCTTTGGATCATGTACTAAAGCTGAAGTATCTAGTACTCGTGGGTTTCTATTTTCATTTGAATTTTTCATTATTGATTTACCTCAAGATTATTTTTGATTAATCCGTGACAACTAGTTAAATCCATAATTATTTTATTTTTAAACATTACACTCTCCTAAAGTTAATTTAGAAGAAGTCTTAATTTGATTGGTGAATGAGATGTTTTGTATAATATTTCTTTGTAAAAACTGTGCTATAGACTTTATTTTTACTGAGGTCTGCACAAATATTGATATTATTGTTGACGTAATACCTGTTTTACCACAACCAGCAGGCCCTGTTAAAATAACTAAATCCATTGTTGGGTCAAGCAGTGCATCCATTGCCATACCTTGATAAATATTCTTAGGGTG
>JADGEA010000449.1 GCA_016744615.1 Flavobacteriaceae bacterium | reverse complement strand
GACATAAATTCCATTTAAGAAAATGGCTGCACCCATTGCAATAGCAAGACCTGCGAATATATAAGGGAATTGGTCTTTCATTAAGTATTGGTCTTGAAATACCTGTTGCGAACTACTTAAATACACCATAAACGAACCCGTTACAAATCCTGAAATAACCGTATATCCAATGGTCGTTGGATATTTCATTAATTCTTTAAAACTATCTTTAAATAGACTTTTAGTAAATTTTATACGATTTTCTTCTTTCAGGGTTTCAGGTTGTCTTTTCCAAAACCAAAATGCAATAACAAAACAGAAACCGATTTGGGTATAAAAAATAGCTTGCCAATTAAAATTATCCAAGATATATTTTCCCATTGCAGGAGCAATAATGGGTACTAACAGAAAAACAACTACTACAAACGACATTATTTTTGCCATTCGATCTCCGCTATAAATATCCCGTATTATGGCAATACTAATGGTACGAGGAGCAGATAACCCAATACCTTGTAATATTCTACCAAAAATCATCATTTCTAAACTATCGGCCATTACACATATAATACTGGCTATAAAAAAGATTGCAAAGCCTACAAAAACCATTGGTTTGCGTCCTAAACTATCGGATATAGGCCCAAAAATTAAGGGGCCAAATCCCAATCCTAAAAAAATCATGGTAATCAATAACTGATTGTCAGCATCAGTTTGGGTGGCAATAGATAACCCGATAATATCAAGTGCAGGTAATAATGCATCAATTGCCAATGCTACCACAGACATCAAGGAAGCCATCATAGCTACAAACTCTATTTGTGAAATATCTTGTTTTTGCATGGTACAAATCTAAACCTTTAATTTGGCATGCTTGGGCTAATTAATGAGGGATGGATAAATATATTTCTTTAGAAATATCTGTTAAATAATATCTTCATTATTTAAGTAATTGTAACTTTATAAAAAAAAATAAATTATGGACTTATCAAATGCAAAAGTGCTGATTACAGGAGGAACAAGTGGAATTGGTTTTGAAACTGCAAAAATGTTAAAATTAAAAGGAGCTGAAGTTGTTATTTGTGGTAGAACTAAAGCTAAAGTTGACAAAGCATCCAAAGAGCTTGATGTTCTAGGATTTGTAGCTGATGTTTCAAACGAAAATAAAGTAAAAGAATTGGTTTCTTTTGCAAATGAGAAGATGAGTGGGCTTAATGTTTTGATAAATAATGCAGGTTTAGGAACCTTTTCTAAATTAGTGGATACAACATTAGATGATTTTCAGAAAAATTGGGAAGTAAATACCAAGGGTTTGTTTTTAACTGGGAGAGAAGCAGCCAAACATTTTGTAGGCAAAGAATACGGAAATATTATTAATATTGGTTCTACTGCGGCAAATAGAGGTTTTGCGCAAGGTTCTGCTTATGTTGCGAGTAAATTTGCCGTTTCTGGATTAACAGATTGTTGGCGAACAGAATTGAGGCCTCATAACATTAGAGTTATGCAAATCAATCCTAGTGAAGTAGTTACCAATTTTTTTGATAAAATGGGAATTGAGCAAAAAGACAATGAGTTTAAATTAAAACCATCTGAAATTGCTCATGTGGCAGTTTCTATGCTTGCTATGGATGATGTTGGTTTTATACCTAGTGGAGAAGTTTGGGCAACCAACCCTAACAG
>JADGEA010000448.1 GCA_016744615.1 Flavobacteriaceae bacterium | reverse complement strand
CTGAAGAACGATTGTACTCCTTCTCAATTTAGGTCTAATATTAGTACCCGAAATTTATAAATTCCTAGTGGTATATTATAAATAGTGACTCCCTATCTAATTGTTTTATGCAAATTTGGTTTCAGAAATCAATTAAAACGAACAGTTATGAAAAATTTAAAATTACTATTTACATTAAGTATCATTTTAAACATGATTAGTATGTCAGCACAAAATATTGAAGTTTGGGTAAGTGATGCAGGAGGTTTTAGTAATCCACCTTGGTTTATTTATAAAGCAGATGCAAATGGAGATAATTTAGAGGAGGTTATGGATCAAACCGACAATATTGAATGGCCAGAAGATATTTTCTTTTTAGAAGATGAAAATGCTGTATTAATTTCAAACCTTTCATCGAATGGCAACATTTCAAAACACCATATAGATACAGGAGATTTTATTGAAATATTTGCAACTATTTCTGGAGGCCCAACTCGAATGAAACTTGGAGCAGATGGACTGCTTTATGTATTACAATGGAGCAATACTACAAACAAGGTTTTGCGTTATCAATTGGATGGAACATTTGTAGATGAATTCACTAGTATCGGCATACCTCAAAGTATTGGCTTAGATTGGGATAATGAAGGTAACTTATATGTTTCATCTTATGGAGGTTCATATATTCAAAAATTCGATCCAAACGGCAACGATTTAGGTCCATTTATTAGCACAGGTTTATCGGGTCCTACTAATATATTTTTTGACAAAAGTGGTAATGGTGACCTTATTGTTTTTAATTGGAGTAGCGGAGTAATCAAACGATTTGATAGTGATGGAAACTTTGTTGAAGATTTAATTACAGGCGTTAATCAATGTGAAGGAGTAGATTTTTTACCTAATGGTGATATATTAATAGGAGTTGGTTCTGCTGGATCTGTTAAAAGATATGATAGTGATTTTAATTTTATTGAAGACTTTATTCCTGCTGGCACATTAATAACTCCAAATGCAATTACCATCAGAGATATTAAACTTACAAATTCTGATAATGAGTTAGATGAAAATTTTATTACTCCAACAATCGGAAAACGGTTTTCAGTTATTTCTAATCAGATAAACAAAATCAATTCATTAGCAATCTATTCTGTTTCTGGAAAATTAATTGAAGAAGTTAATGTTACTAAAACTCCTTTTTGGGATGCAAATCAATTTGAAAATGGATTGTATTTTATTAAAGCAATTTCAGACAATGGTAAAAGTGCTACACAAAAAGTTCTTGTAAAGAATTAAATAATCATTCATTAGTCCAAATAAGGGTTGGTTGCATTGTGTCTCGAACCCTTTTTTAATACCCAACAAAATTAAAGTTTAATATCTTTTTGGTATACTCATAAAGATCAGGAAAGAGGGCTTTAAATTCTTCTGGGGATTCAAAAAAGTATTCGGTAATCACCGCCATAAACTCATATTGATTGGTAAAAGCATAATCTCTAAAGTATTTTGTATCAATTAATTTATCCTTAATTTCTGGTTTTGTCAATTGTTTTAAAATATTCTGAAATTGTCTTACAAACCTATCCGAATCACTATCACTACCTTGTTTTGATTCTAAATGCATCGCATGCATATATTCATGAATTCCTAAATTTCTATTGTCATTTGTAATTTGATATCC
>JADGEA010000447.1 GCA_016744615.1 Flavobacteriaceae bacterium | reverse complement strand
CCTTATATCCGCAATTAAAAAATGATAAAATCGGGAAGCTTTGTAAAAATAAGTATAACAAAGCTTGCCCGATTGAAAATTTTTCACCTATTTAGGTGAAAAACATCGTTGCGGATGAAAATTACATATTCTAAGGAAAATATCAACTCTTTTGGCGGAATTAATTTCGTAAATAAAATTATCGAAAATGCTTCATTGTATGAAACCATTGACCAAGTCCTTGGTAAACGTGGAGTTAATGCCCAATATTCATATAGTGATTTAATCAGATCGTATCTGTTAATGGTTTTGTGTGGAGGCGAATGTGCCGAAGACATTACAGAACATTTACGTACAGAACTTAGCCATGTAAAAAGTTTTAATGTATGTTCAGCAGATACTTTACTTCGCATGCAAAAAGAGTTATCCACCGAGAAGGAAACATTTCTGTCAAATGCCAATATTGAACATGATTTCAATGTCAACATGGATATGAATAGATTAATGGTCAAGATGTTGGTAAAAACAAAGCAGCTTTCGCCTAAAGATGATGATTATGTTTTTGACTACGATAACCAGTTTATCCCAACTGGAAAATATGACTCCAAACGTAGCTACAAAAAGGCTGACGGGTATTTTCCCGGCATTGCTTCAATCGGTAATTTCCCTATTTATATTGAAAACCGTAATGGCAACAGTAACGTAAAATTCAAGCAAGACGAAACATTAAAACGAGCATATGGAATACTGGAAGAATTTAAAATCAAGGCAAAGCATAGCCGAATGGATTGTGGTTCTTTTGACAAAAGTGTTGTCCCTGTAGTTGAAGCCAACTCTGAATATTTTTATATTAGGGCACAGCGTTGTGCCAGCTTGTATGATTCGATAAGAAACATAAGTAATTGGCAAACAGTAGAAATCGGTTTTAAGGAATATCAACTGGCATCAATCGATTACACACCGTTTGGTCGGAAAAAAACTTATCGTTATGTGATAAGCAGAGAAAAGAAAGCAGATGCACAAGGTAATTTATTTACCGGTGATGATTTTATTTATCGAGCAATAATGACAAATAACCGTGAGATGGCAGATCTTGAAATTGTAGAGTTCTATAATGACAGGGGCGAAAGTGAGCGTCTGTTTGATGAGATGAATAATGATTTTCTCTGGAAAAAAATGCCATTCTCTTTTCTTCATGAAAACACAGTGTTCTTTATCATGATGGGTATTTGCCGTAACTTGTTCCATTTTCTTACAGATTTTATAAGCAAAAAGGTGGATTTTATCAAGCCAAACTTCAGATTAAAGAAATTTATTTTCCGTTTCATGGTTGTCCCATCAAAATGGATAAAGCATGGAAGACAGCAAATATTGAAGCTGTTTTCTACAAAAAAATATCACTTGTTGTTGGAATAATAATTACAAAATCCTTAAAGCTAATGGGATAACTACGCCTAAGTGCAAAATGTATTGCGCTGATAATATGAGATGTAGAAATTAACAGTGAATATAGGCACATAATCTTGTGAAAATATATAGCTTAATGCATTTTGTTCCCAAAAAATAGAAATTAACCTTATAGAATACGATAATGAAGCTAAAAGTTGATCGATTATATATCAAACAAACTTAAAAAAGACTAATTTTCAAACCAAATTATTAAGCTGCGGATTTAAGGTA
>JADGEA010000446.1 GCA_016744615.1 Flavobacteriaceae bacterium | reverse complement strand
TAACGGTTTTTGGGTATGAAACTGTGCGGGATTTTGCCGTGTTTCAGTATCCCCCGTTACCGAAAGTTAAAGATAACAAAAAATGTTAGAAAACCTCTGTAACCCGCATGTTTTATGACCCAATGTTATAGGTTGGGCGACTATATTTTTTTTATTTTTTGAGGATTTTGTCTACAATCAAAAACAGTTGCAATTTTTATATAATTATCTTCAATCCAATAAATGATTTTATAATTTCCAACTACTAAAAAACGGTATTCAAATTTTCTATCAATCAGTAATTCTTCTTTCCTTCCAATTTGTGGAGATTCTTGAAGTTTTAATGTAGATTTTACCAGTCCTTTAACAAGTTTTCTTGCAACTCGAATTGATGCTTTATACTTATAATATTCAAAGATATCTTCAAGATTATTTAACGCTGTTTTAGTCCAAAAGACTTTTATTTCCATGTATCAATATCGTTTAGGATTTCTCCAGCATTATACATTCTATCATTTTCTGAATCACTTTCAGCATTATCTATCAAAGCGTTAAACTCATTAATTGTCATTGGACTTAATTCTTTCTCAATTACTTTCTTCCTTTCTTGACGAAGAATCTTTTCCAGTTTTTCAATAATATTCTCATTCTTAACCCTTAAGATTTCTTGAATAAAATTTATTTTTCTTGTTTGTAAGTCCATATTCTTCTTTTTCTACAAAGATAATAAAAATTGTAATCAATTGCTACCCAGCCAGAGCCTTACCTATAACGGTTCCGTAATAACAGTAGTGCGGGTTTTCGCCGCATTTCAGTATCCCCCGTTAAGAAAGTTTAAATGTAGTAAAATGCTTGCAAACCACCAAACTCCCGCATTATCTGTTGATTACGTGTTATAGACTGGGTGTTCCTGATCCGCTGATTGATAAAGAGTTTCTTAATAATTAAAGGAAATATTATCTCAGGGCTGTGCGAGGGCCTTTTGATCTGGATACTGAGCTTTAATTCTACTTTCCTTTTTCATTACGAAAAAGAAAGTAGCAAAGAAAACGCTAGGACGCACCGTCTTGACTAGAAAATCTACGGTTTGTTCTCTAAAACCTTTGATCGTGCTCCGCACCAAAGCTTTTACTCCTGCTAAATAGCAGGAGCACGTTCACTTCCCTTGATTTTTACATCAATCCGCTGATGTCCAAATTCGCTGTCTGAAAAAACTTGATTAAATCATTAATTTTTACGAACTTACAAAAGTCTTTCTAAGACGTTTAAAACAAGTTTTACGCCTTCCAGACTTTTATAAGTAGGAAGATTGGATTGAATTCGTATTTCTTTTTAGCCTTAAGCTTGATAGGCAAGCCGTATTTGATCTTTTCTAATCATAGTTTTAGTTTGATGCAGTAGCTTAAAATATAAAGTCCTCATACGGCTAAAATGTTTTTTTCAACCGAAAAATGTACAGTATTCGATCTTGTCAATCAAAGAAATATCCTTTAGTATTTGATGAAATTGCTTATGATAAACGGTCCTTACATACCTAAAAAACCGACATATTATGGATGTTGTGTTGAATTACAGATGCGCCGGGAACAATCGAGTAGACAAGGGGAATTTCACCCCAAGCCTCTCACAGAACCGTACGTGATAGTCTCCCATCATACGGCTCTTCAGTTAATATTCTTATTAGTT
>JADGEA010000445.1 GCA_016744615.1 Flavobacteriaceae bacterium | reverse complement strand
GGTGAAGTTTTTAAAAGACAGAGGATTTTTAAGTGTAGAAGAGCCTTTTAAAAAGTTAATCAACCAAGGAATGATTCTGGGTGAAAGTGCTTTTGTTCATAGAGTAGAAAATTTTTCTTTCCATTCTAAAAAGTCAGATTTATTTAAACAAAAATCTTTTTTAGATAAATCAATAGTTGTCTCTAGTTCAATTTTAAAGAATCAAAATAGAATTAAAGAGTTATTTATTTCATTAGAAAAAAATAGTTATGAAAGTTCAACACCTAAAGAAATTTCTAAAAACATCAATGATTATGAAATCACTATAAATTGCACTTCAATTCATGCAGATGTTTCTTTTGTAAACACATCCAACGAATTAGATATGGAAGCTTTTAAAAACTGGCGACCAGAATTTAAAGATGCTGAATTTGTTACGGAAGAAGACGGAACTTTTAAAGTAAGTAGAGAGGTTGAAAAAATGTCTAAGTCTAAGTACAATGTGGTAAATCCAGATGATATTTGTAATGAATATGGAGCGGATACTTTACGTATGTACGAAATGTTTTTAGGACCCTTAGAGCAAGCGAAACCTTGGAGTACTGCAGGGATTACGGGTGTATATTCTTTCTTGAAAAAGACATGGAGAATGTTTCATTCAGGAGCTGAGGACAGTTTTTATGTAAGCGAAGAACCTGCAACAAAAGAGAGTTTAAAAACACTGCATAAAACCATTAAAAAAGTTAGAGAAGATATTGAGAACTTTAGTTTTAATACTTCGGTTTCTACTTTTATGATAGCTGTGAATGAATTGAGTACACAAAAATGTAGCTCAAAAGAAGTTTTAGAGCAATTACTAATATTATTATCTCCATATGCACCACATATTTCGGAAGAATTATGGAGTAAATTAGGGAATGAGAAAAGTATATCTACTGCTTCTTTTCCAATATTTGAAGAAAAGTATTTAGTAGAAGATGTAAAAAAATATCCTATTTCATTCAATGGAAAAATGAGGTTTACTTTAGAATTACCATTGGATTTATCCAAAGATGAAATTGAATCTGTCGTAATGGCACACGAAAAAACAATTCATTATTTAGAGGGGAGAACCCCAAAGAAAGTGATTGTTGTTCCGGGTAAGATTGTGAATATAGTTGGATAAATACCTGCAAAGGCAGGCGTCTCATAGAACGAAGGAATACGTTTTATTTTTATTTATAATATAGATATAATCCTTGTAGTGTTTTAAAACGCTACAAGGGTTATTTTTTGCACAATATTTGCTATATTTAAATAGTAAGTAAAACTTACATAATAGAGATTTCTGTTAACACAGGAATAGTTTTAATTAAAAATAGAAACCCACTTTCGTGGGCAAAGAATATGGGAGGATATTATTTATTAGCCGGAATCATCTTTTTAGTGAGCATGTTTGTAAGCAGCCGACTAAAAAGTAAATTTAAAAAATACTCAAAAATTCAACTTAGAAATGGAATGAGCGGAAAAGAAATTGCTGAAAAAATGCTTTCAGACAATGGAATTACCGATGTTCAAGTGGTTTCTGTTAAAGGTCAATTAACCGATCATTACAATCCAGCGAATAAAACCGTTAATTTAAGTGAAGCAGTTTATGCACAAAGAAATGCAGCCGCAGCAGCTGTTGCAGCTCATGAATGTGGTCATGCGGTA
>JADGEA010000444.1 GCA_016744615.1 Flavobacteriaceae bacterium | reverse complement strand
ATCTCTGTTACGGTAGCTTCGTCACTTACATTCCAGTCATTATCATCTTGAACAATTTCAAAAACAGATTCTTCCATCGATTCTGTTTCTAATTTTCTACTTTTAATCGTGTCCAAACATTTATTAATTACAATTCTTTTTAACCATGCTCCAAAGGTGACGTCCCCTTTAAACTGGTCCAATTTGCTAAAAGCTTTTACAAAAGCTTCTTGCATTGCATCCTCTGCTGCGTGCTTGTCTTTAAAATAACGCTGTGCTACTATAAACATCCCGTCACAATATTGGTTATATAATACCATTTGTGCCTTCCGGCTATTATTTCTGCACTGTTCAATAAGTAATTTATCAGACAAGGTTTGATGGTTTTTCGTTGCTGTTCATTCTAAAGACGACATAAAAATACAATTGTTGCAAAATTCAATATTTTTATTTCAGTATCTTTAACAATTCTAAATATAAAGCTATGAGTAAGTTTAAAAAAAGATTTTTCTGGGTATTTGGTATTTTATTAGTTTTAGTCCTTCTATTACGTTTTGTGGTAGGACCTATTATGATTTCGCAAACCAAAAAACACAGTCCAGAACAAAATATCACACACCATCAAGGAGATCTTGAGGTTAAAGCATTTTATTGCAGTCCAAGTAAAAAAGGACGCGTTATTTTTGGAGAAGTAGTGCCTTTTAATGAAGTTTGGCGTACTGGAGCTAATGAAGCTTCTACTTTCACAACTAACAAAGATTTAATCATTAATGGCATGGATCTTCCTAAAGGAACTTATTCCCTATGGACCATCCCAGCAAAGGAATCATGGCAAATTATTTTTAATTCTGAAATGTATGAATGGGGAGTTAAATTCTCGGATCAAAATCCATCCCGTGACCCACAAACAGATGCATTAGTTGCAACGGTACCCGTTTCAAAAAGTTTAACGGTTACTGAAAACTTTACCATATCATTTTCGGAAGCTGAAGAGGGTACTATAATGGTGTTTGCTTGGGACGATACAGTCGTACCTGTATTATTACAAGAAAAATAAAATGAACAAAAAGGAAGATAATAAATCTGCTTTGCATGAGAAAGAAGGGGTTCATAAACCCAATTCTATCAGCAAGAAGGTTGCTTCTACCCTCACAAAAAGGCGTAAAAAAGTACCTTCATCAAAAGATTTAATAAAAGGAATCTTAAATAAAGAAAAAACGGCTTTAAGTCGTGCCATTACTTTGGTTGAAAGTACGGCTCAAAAACATCAAAATCAAGCAAGAAAAATTATTGAAGCTTGTTTGCCCCATGCTAATAAATCGATAAGAATTGGTATCACTGGTGTTCCAGGAGTAGGTAAAAGTACTTTTATCGAACAGTTTGGAAAACAACTGGCACAAAAAAATTATAAGGTTGCTGTTTTAGCAGTCGATCCTAGTAGTTCGATTAGTGGTGGTAGTATTTTAGGAGATAAAACTCGTATGGAAGAGTTGGTTAGAGAACCCAATGCTTTTATTCGTCCTTCGGCTTCGGGGGATTCTTTAGGAGGTGTGGCAAGAAACACGAGGGAAGTAATCATTTTATGCGAAGCAGCCGGTTATGATGTTATTTTAATTGAAACGGTTGGAGTGGGTCAAAGTGAAACAGTAGTACATTCTATGACTGATTTCTTTTTATTATTAAAGCTTGCTGG
>JADGEA010000216.1 GCA_016744615.1 Flavobacteriaceae bacterium | reverse complement strand
TTATAACCTGTAAATATATATTAACCTATCTGCCTTCGTATTTGATAGATACAGAGGTTAGATGCAAAACATAACAGAGTGAAAACAGAATTAATAATAAGATCGAATTCCTCTGATATAGATTTTGCCTTATTAAGAGACGGAAGACTTGTCGAATTACACAATGAAACTTTGGATAATAAATTCTCCGTTGGAGACGTATTTTTAGCCAAAATTAAAAAAACATTATCCGGTCTAAATGCAGCATTTGTAAATGTTGGAAGTGAAAAAGATGCATTTCTACATTATCATGATTTAGGTCCACAATTAACATCTTTAAAAAAATATACACAGCAAGTTGTCTCAGGAAAAAGAAAGGATTACACTTTAAAGGACTTTCATTTTGAAAAGGATATTAATAAACATGGTAAGATAGATGATGTTATAAAGTCTGGTCAAAATTTGTTGGTTCAGGTAGTGAAAGAACCTATTTCAACAAAAGGACCAAGAATAAGTTCAGAGTTATCCATTGCAGGAAGATATTTGGTTTTGGTTCCTTTTTCTGATCGTGTTTCGGTTTCCCAAAAAATCACAAACACAAAAGAAAAGGAAAGATTAAAAAGACTGGCGCAAAGTATTAAACCAAAGGGATTTGGTGTAATACTAAGAACAGTTGCAAAAGATATTAAAGTTGCGGAATTAGATCGCGATTTACAAAATTCATTGCAACGCTGGGTAAATATGTGCAAGCAATTACCACAAGCTCAGGCTCCAAGAAAAGTTTTATCAGAATTAAACCGAGCTTCTTCTATATTAAGAGATATTTTTGACGAATCGTTTAGTAGTATCATAACGAATGATCCTTCATTGCATCAGGAAATTGTAGAATATTTGGAGAGGATTGCACCAGAAAAAAAATCTATTGCAAAACAGTATACTTCAAGAGTTCCAATATTTGATTTTTATGGTATTGAGAAGCAAATCAAATCCGCATTCGGAAAAACAGTTTCAATGAAAAAGGGTGCTTATTTGGTTATTGAACATACAGAAGCCCTACATGTTATTGATGTGAATAGTGGAAATCGTTCAAATAAAGCAAATTCACAAGCAGATACAGCTTTAGAAGTGAATTTGATTGCAGCTTCAGAAATTGCCCGTCAATTGCAATTGAGAGATATGGGAGGAATCATAGTAGTTGATTTTATTGATATGCACGCTGCAGATCATAGAAAGAAACTCTATGACTTTATGAGGGAAGAAATGAAGACGTCAAGAACTAAACATAAAGTGTTACCTCCAAGTAAGTTTGGTTTGATACAAATTACTCGCCAAAGAGTTCGGCCAGAACGTAATATCAAAACCAAAGAAGAAAATCCAAATAAGAATGGCGAAGTAGAAGCACCTATTGTTTTAGTTGATAAGATTGAATATGATCTAAAAAGAATAATAGAAAAAAATAAGAAAGATATTGTACTTCATGTTCATACTTTTGTTGCTTCACATCTTGCTAAAGGTCTCAATTCCATTCAAATACAATGGTTTCTGAAATATAAAAAGTGGATAAAAATTATGCCACGAGAAGCTTTTCTTTATTTAGATTATAAATTTTATGATAAAAATAATAAATTAATAAGGTAAATATATATCATAAAGCCCGCTTTTTAGCGGGCTTTTTTTATGGTATTATTTTTTTTATCAGCACTTTTGAATTTTTTAACCGAACCTTTAAAAAATAGATTCCTTTGGTGTTAAATAAGTTTTTTGGTAAGACCAGTTGACTTTGATTGCTTGTATAATTATTGATTTTTCTGCCCAAAACATCAAAGATATCCAATGAGGAAATGATGCTTTTATTGGTTGTTGATACCATTAACTGATTGGATGTTTTGGTTATGATCAATTTTTCATTTTTTACTGATACATCTGTTAAATCATCATTTTTTAATATTGCATTATCAAATTGTAAAGAAAATCTATTTTGAAGTTTTGTATTTTTTTGTATTTTAAATGCATAGGGTTCTTTGTTCAATAAATGGATCTTATTGAGCTTCTTATCCAATAAATAAATATCAAGTTCATTGAAAACTCCTATAGTCTGAGCTATTTTAATTTCTAATTCAATTTCTTCCTCAATGATAGAAGTTATACCAAGAGGGATGATTTCATTGCCTTGAAAAGGAGGTAAACCTTGAATTGCCAGTTCGTGGTCATCTGCAATGGAATAGAATGAGATATAATTATTCCCATCAAAACGCTGTCCATCGAAATTTGATTCAAAAGATGTACTGGCACCATATATAAAACCAATCAATATTTGACTAAAAGCACCTTCATTATTATAAAGATCTAACCATATTTTATCTTTTTCATTTGCTTTTTCTGCCTTCAATGGGGTAGATTTGAAAAAATTATTATTACCAGATTTCACTCTCATATTATTTTTAAATTTGATATTTCCTTCATTTAGTGCTTCTACAAAAAATCCTTGTCCACTTGAAATATAACCAGATGGTATTGAACCATTGGAGTGTGCCGCAATTCCACCAGTACCTACCGTGTACATTGCATAGTCATCTGTACAATATTTTTGAGTGCTATTGGCTGCGGTACTGTGTGTCCAAAAATAAATTGAACCACTCAAAATTGTTTTATTATGTTGGTTGTTCAGTAATGAATCTGCGATGATTGCAGAAGGGTAGGGGTTACCAATGAAATTCCAGTCATCTTCATTATTGTTATTGTCACCACTCAACTGAACAGAAACATCAATCGCTCCATTATTGATCTCACCACTAAAAATAACAGATTGTGTATTGATGAATGGGCTTGTAATTGGTGCCATTGCAGTATAACCTTTCCCTATTAACATTAAACTATTAACTGATTGCCACGCATTTTCATCATCATCATTGCTATCGTTGTCAGCGTCAATATAATTTTGAGTTTCAAATGTATAGAATGAATTTTGTGGTGAAGCAGAAAATACACTTGATAATTCTGCATTTTTTATAGGAGATGACCAATAAGTATAATCATAAGGCTTTATAATGGTAGTAGTTTTATGAATATTTGTTGTGCCGTTATTGATTACCGTACCTGAATCATTGATCATAAATACCGAACCTTGATGTAATACTTCAAGTACTCCATTTACGGTGAGATTATTCTTGATAGAGATGTGATTTTCGTTTTCAATTTCTAAGGTTATATTTGTAGTTATTGTGAGATTACATGCCTCTAAATTACCATTAGTCAATGTGTTATAGTTGTGGTCAATGATGACGCTTCTTTGCATATCAGGTAAGCCATTGTCCCAGTTATTATCTGTATCATATGTAGTAGAACCAACATAATGCTCTCCAATTCTCATGTTTAAACCTTTTGATGCTGTATTGATATCTGAAATTTCAAATAAAACCCAGTCTTCTACATTAAAACCAGTAGAAGGTTCAGCATTTTCACATCCATATTTTCTAACATAAGACCTGTTACCACCCCAGTAACTGCTATTGCCAATAATATCTACTTTATTGATCCAGCAGGATTCATCATCTGTTGTTGAGATGATTATAATATCATTTCCATCAAATGTGCAAATATTTGTCTTTATTTCATTTCCATCAATGGAGTACTCTGGTGAGTTTACATTGAGACTGGCACTGTATTTTAGGATTTCTCCCGGATTTAATTCCGGAATGGTTTTTTTGATAGTTGGCTTCCTGCCAATAGGATTACTGGTATCTTCATCTTTATAAAGAGCAAGATAATATTCATCATTTTGTGTTGGAGAATTACTGATGTTTGTAACTTCGATCCACTTGTTGTTTCCTTCTCCTTCGTAGTATTGGGTGATCATCAACGGGCTGGAAGTTGTCCCTGCACCTTCTCCTTTTATGATAAAATTAAAAGGATTCTCAGAGGTGTCATTGTTGTTAATACTTAGCATTGCGGTTTTGATTCCCTTTGTGGAAGGTTTGAAATTGATCTCAAATTGTATACTGTCATTTAGATTGATACTTGATGTAGAAAAGTTACTTAGTGTAAAATCAGATGCATTTGTGCCTAGGATCTTTATTTCATCAATATTTAAAATGTCATTACCTGTATTTTTAATTGTAAACGATTTGGAAATTCCATTTTCGAAATAGGGTTCAATGCTTCCAAAATAGGTGTTGTTATTTGCGTTAGGAATCAAACTTCCATCAGAGATATTATTAGAATTCCCACTAACTTCAATTTCAGGAATAGTACCACTGCAATAGGATACATGAGATTGCAAATTGCTTAGGTCTTCTAAGCCATAGGTATCCCACTCATCTTCGTTATATTGATTATTCGGACTTTGAACATGACTTTTTCTGCGTAAAGTGATGTTTTTAGCAAAATTAGTATCCTCTCCAATCAACCCTATAATATCAATAATTTCTTCGTTTCTTCGAAGTACAATCTTGTCATTTCCATTAAAATCCATTACTGAACTTCCAGAAGAAATATCGGCATCAATACTTAAATTCTCTGTTATATCTTCGATTAAAAAAGTGCCATAACCTGAAATAATTCCGGTAAGAGAAATGGAACCTGTAGGGTCTAAATTATCGTTTGTGTATTTGGTAAGGTCATACTCTGTAAGATCTATTTCCTGATTGGTTGGATTGTATATCTCAATATAGTTATTTCTATAGGTTGTTCCAGAAGAAGTTCCTTCAATATACTCAGAGATCATTAAATCAGTACAATAGAAAATCTGTGTACCTGCAAGTTTTACATTATCAATTCCTAAATAATCATCCTGTCCATTTTGTTTGATAGAAATGATCAATCGAATCTGAGAGGAAGTATTAGGAATGTGAATGGTTGCGGTTTCCCACCCATTGGTAGAGGAATTTGAATTCCCTTCAAAAAGTATCACTTCTCCCTGACTTATTTCATTTAAGAAAATCTCAAATTTTATATCATCACCATTATCCAGTTCAAAAGCATTGTAATCAAAACTTAAAATTACATTTCTAAATTCAGAGATGTCTAAACTGGAGAAATTTAATGATTCAAAACCATTTCCGGCACATGAACCATTGAGGTCTTGAACACCCCAAAATTGATTACCGTCACTTGGATCAATATTTTCAAGTAATTCTTTATAATTCCATGAATCTCCATCCAGAGAGCAGGGAGGAGTTGACAGTGTTAAATCCCAATTGTCACCATTGGTTTCAAAACTTTGGTAAGCAATGATTGTTTGTGCGAAAAATTGATTTGCAGAAAAGCTAAAAACTAGAAAAAAGACATACTTCAGCATAATAATTCAGGATTAGTTTGGTTAATAATTTGCGAAGAGTACTTTTGCTATCTCTTTTATACCATGAAAAACAAAAGGTTAACATATACGGTGGAAGAAGCGCAAAAAAAATTAGAAAATTATTGTGCTTATCAGGATCGTTGTCATAAGGAGGTAGAAAAAAAACTTTATGAAATGCAGATGATTACAGAAGCTAAGGAATTGATACTGTTGCATTTGATAGGTCATAATTATTTGAATGAAGAACGATTTTCTAAAAGTTTTGCTCGTGGAAAATTCAGAATAAAAAAATGGGGTAAACGGCGAATCATTCGTGAATTAAAATCTAAAGATATTTCTGAATACAATATCAAAAAAGGATTACAGGAAATAGATTCCGATGAATATTTAGAAACTTTAAAAGAAATTGCCTTAAAGAAAAGTGATTCAATTTCAGAAAAGAACATGTTTAAAAAAAGTCAAAAAATAACGAACTTTTTATTGTACAGGGGCTTTGAAAATGATCTTATTTATCAGGTTGTAAGAGAAATAATAGAGTTTAAAAAATAAGATTAAAGAGTCAGGGCATGAATACTTTTTAGTATATTTGTGCGCCTTAAATTTATAAGATATGAGTTTGCAAAAACAAGTAATGGAGCAAATGAAAACAGCGATGAAATCGAAAGATAAAGTTGCTTTAGAATCATTGAGAGCTTTAAAATCGGCTTTTTTATTGGCTAATACCAGTGGAAGTGATGTGGAAATAAGCGAGGAGGAAGAGATTAAAATTGTTCAAAGGTTGGTAAAACAAAGAAAAGATAGTGCAGCTATTTTTGATGAACAAGGTAGAATTGATCTATCAGAACCAGAAAAAGCACAAGCCAAAATTTTAGAGCAGTTTTTGCCCGAGCAGATGAGTAAGGAAGAATTGAAAGGAATTATTGCTGAGATAGTTTCAAAAACTGGAGCAAGCTCAATGAAAGATATGGGTAAGGTGATGGGAATGGCATCTAAACAACTTGCAGGAAAAGCAGATGGAAAAGCTATTTCCATGGCAGTTAAGGAATTGTTATCATAGTTATTAAGAATAAAGATTCCCTCCCGATGGTTATCGGGGTTCACGGGAATAACAAATGGCTCTGTGAAACTCCCGATAACTAAACGAGATGAATAGCGCATCTGAATACAACACAGAAAGGCAAATGTTGTAAAAATGGCTCCGTGGCGCAACTGAATAGCGCATCAGATTTCGGCTCTGAGGGTTACAGGTTTGAATCCTGTCGGGGTCAC
>JADGEA010000019.1:30699-33804 GCA_016744615.1 Flavobacteriaceae bacterium | reverse complement strand
GATGATTTATCCGACGACTGGATTTTTAATTTTACTTAAAATTTAAGATTACTTATAATTGTGCTTCCTTACTAAAAACGTCTTCACGAGGAAGTGAGGTACCAACGACGTGGTGAACTCAATCATTAGCAACAAGAGATTGCCACGCTATATTACATTTCACTCGCAAAGACGATACGAGAAATATTTCGTCTTCACGAGAAAGTGAGGTACCAACGACGTGGTGAACCCAATCATTAGTAACAAGAGATTGCCACGCTACATTACATTGCGCTCGCAAAGACGTCGGGATTATTCCCCAAAAAAATTGAGCAATAACAAAAAAAAACCGCCAAATGGCGGTTTTAAATATATCTAAATTTAGAGAATCTTAATTAATACTTAATTGTTTTCTTACTGATAACCGTACCATTTTCTAAAGTTGCATGAACTACTAAAACAGTACCATTTTTAATGGTGCTTGTACCAATATTAAACGACTTTTTATTCGGTTTCTGATTAATCAACATTCTACCTAAAAGATCATATACTTTGATATCTTTTACCTCTTTTGCGGAACGAATATTTAAACTTTCAACATCATTAGAAATTATAAACTCCTTTTTAGTTAAAATATCATCATCCACATCTAATGCCTGACCAGCAAATTGTAAAGTAAATCTGTTAGGAAATTCACCTGTTACTGTTTGCTCAAAAGTATAATCACCTTCTTTTAAATTATGTGTCACATTTAATAAGTGATCTACCAAATAAACATCCGTACTTTTTAAAGCACCTTCTAATTCTGCAATACTAATAGTCAAATCACCAAAAACTTCAGAATCAAAACCTAAAGAAATGGTTTTGTCCGTACCAAAGGCTCCTAAACCCTGTATAACAAACTTATCATCATCAATGACTGAATAAAACTTAACTGATTTGTCATTATCATAGCCCTGAGCATCATAATATAAATCTCTTCCATCAGTAGCTCCATTAACAAAACCAACTAATATATCACTCTTTGCAGTACCATTTTTTAATCTTAACCAAACCCTATCTTTTTCTTCTTTTACTATTCCAGATTTTTTAGAATTTACAGATTTATAAAACTGATCATTTCTGTCAATCAACTTATAACCATTGTTAAATGTTACACCTCCTGTTGCAACACTCCTAGCCATAAATCCCTGACCCGAACCAATATTTTCTGTTACACCTGGAGTTGTTGAACCTGTGATATTATAGAAAACATAATCTGCCGGATCAAATATACCTCCACCCAGCGGGGTAGCATGCGTCCATAAAGCTATTTCATTCACACTGGCATTATCTTCCAATATTCTTTGAATATCAATTGCTGAAGGATAAGGATTACCAATTAAATTAAAATTCTCATTTGCATCACCTGTGTCAACAGTTCCACTAAAGAACATATTTGTAGTAAATGATCCATTATAAGGAATTCCTGTAAAGGTAAGCGTTTGCACTCCAATAGAACTTCCCTCTGAAGCATATCCAACACCTCTGTTCATCGCACCAGAAGCGACCCACCAATATTTATAATTTGTACCTACATATAATGGGTTTACCTCACCTGCTTTAAACTCAAAAATACGAGTAGGATCCACACCTGCAAAAACGGTACTTAACTGCTGACCTTGTACCGGTGATGACCAATAAGTATTATCATGGATATCAAACAATTCAGTAGATTTTTCAATTTTAGTAATAATGTCTAAAGATGCTAAAGGATCAATTGATACAAATGATTCTGTATCTCCAACTGTTAAAGAACCATTTACAACTAGATCTCCATAAATTACAATACTGTTTTTAGTTACTCCATTAGAATCAAAATCTACATTAACTCCCGTATTTATAGTCAAATTACATGCAGAAATAGTTTGATTTGCATTGGAAAAAGAATTTGTAATAATAACTGTTCTGGATTGATCCGCAATCAAATTAGACCAATTTACACCATCAAATTCAGTTGGTCCAACAACTTGTATTCCTAAAGCTAAATTTGTAACGGGATCTGCATCATCTACATCTGCAATTAAAAGAAAAGACCAATCATTAATATCAAATTCCTTATGTGCTTCTTCTGAAGAACAACCACCTTTAATAAAAGAAGAATTCGTTCCCCAAGCTTCAGGTGAAGTGGATGCATTAGGAGAAATATTTCCCATTATTTCAACTCTTTGATCATAACTATTACTAGCATTAGATGTTGATATTAAAATCACATCATCTCCATCAAAAGTACAAACATTAGAATTGACCTGAGATGCATTCCCTATATTACCAGATACTGGTAAAGCAGCAACAGCATTCCTAAACAATATGGTTTGACCAATGGTCAAAGCTGGGATTGGTGTATTTTGAGTTGGAACAACTGTTTCAATAATACCTGTTCTGGCTGCGTCTTGATCAAATAAAGCTAAAAAATAAGTATTTGCCGGAATAGCTTGTCCAGATATATTCTTCACTTCTACCCATCTGTCATTGGCTCCGAAACCTTCATAATATTGCGTAATCATAATTTGATTAGACAATACATTCACCGCTTCTCCTTTTAGGTTTAATACAAAAATACTAGCATCTGCATCATCACTTTGAATTAATACAGAACCGCTTTTAGTCCCTAAGGTAGTTGGATTAAAAGTAACCTCAAAAGATTCACTTCCACCAGCTGCAATTACCATATTGGCTGGCTGGCTAGTAATCACAAAATCTGCACTTGTTGAAAACAATGCTGATGTTATCGTAAGATCTTGGTCACCAAAATTTTCAATTACAAAAGCATGAAGTATTGGATTACCTAATGTTGTTTCCTGATAATCAGTACCATCCTCTGATATTGCAGTATTACTATTGGTTATATCTAAACCATTCCCTGTAATTTTTAAATGAGGACCAGGGGCTATTGGTGCAGTTACATCTATGGTCCAACCTTTGGTTATTAAATTATTATATGCAGGCTGAGCAGCTGCAGTTATTTCTTCTCCCATCTGCTGATCTCTGATCTCTAAATTACCGTTTGATAATCCATGTGCATCCAGATCATTAACTATCTGATCCAAAACAGTCGAAGTTAATCGATCTCCATTTAATCTTAAA
>JADGEA010000019.1:20160-30599 GCA_016744615.1 Flavobacteriaceae bacterium | reverse complement strand
AGCGTTATTTGTGAAATCAACCGAATTAATACCGTTTAAATCTGCCTGTATAAATGATAACTGAGTATTCGCTGTTGTATTTAATGCCTGATCCGATAACTGCTGATTCCCTCTTACCGTTAAATTGGTTAAAACTGTATTTTGAGATATATCTAAACTACTTAATAAATTCTGGGCCAACCCTAAATTTGTAAGCTCCCCTGCATTTGTGAAATCAATACCTGTAATAGAGCCTCCTCCAGGTGATACCCAAAAATCTAAATTGGTCAATCCTGAAAATCCAAAATCACTCGTAATCGTTATTGTTGCAATTCCTGTATTACCACTTAAATCAAATGTCGGATCATCTATCTCAACCTCAGGAATCGTTACTCCTCCCGATACGGACCATTTTAATGTGGTTCCTGAATTTACTACCGAACCTGGTGACCAGGATGCGTTCGTTGAAGTTGTCGTTAAGGTGATTTGCTCAACACTTGGCACAGGCGGTGCAGTTACATCTATGGTCCAACCTTTGGTAATTAAATTATCATACGCAGGCTGAGCTGCACTTGTTAATGATTCTCCCGCCTGCTGATCCCTGATCTCTAAATTACCGTTTGATAATCCATGTGCATCCAGATCATTAACTATCTGATCCAAAACAGTCGAAGTTAATCGATCTCCATTTAATCTTAAATCAAGTAATAAAGCGTTATTTGTGAAATCAACCGAATTAATACCGTTTAAATCTGCCTGTATAAATGATAACTGAGTATTCGCTGTTGTATTTAATGCCTGATCCGATAATTGCTGATTCCCTCTTACAACCAACTTTGTTAATACTGTATTTTGACTTATATCCAAACCTGCTAACAGATTCTGTGCAAACTCCAGATTTGTCAGATCTCCTGCATTGGAGAAATCTATTCCGGTTATTGAACCTCCTCCTGACATCCAAAAGTCCATCGATGTCAATCCTGAAAAACCAAAATCACTTGTAATCGTTATAGTCGCTACTCCTGTATTACCGCTTAAATCAAAAGTTGGATCATTCATCTCTACCTCAGGAATCGTAACTCCTCCGGATACGGACCATTTTAATGTTGGGCCTGTATTTAAAACTGAAGATGGTGACCAGGTTGAATTTGTAGAGGTGGTAGTCAATGTGATTTGCTGTACATTTGGTACAGGTGGTTCAGGAACATCTATCGTCCAACCTTTGGCTATTAAATTATCATAAGCTGGCTGGGCTACATCTGTTAAACCTCCTGCATTGTATGCTATTTTTAAAACTCCATTTGATAATCCATAACCATCTAATTTATTAACTATGGCATCTAAATCAGAGGAGGGAAGATTATTTGAGTTTATCTCCAAATTTATCAACAAAGGATTGTTGTCTATATTTAATGCTGACAGATTGTTACTGGGAATATCCAATGTTTTTAAGTTTGTATTACTGCTAATATCAATACTTGGCATATTACTTGAATATCCATATACCGTTTCTAGGTTTTGTAAAGTGCTTAAATCGACATGTGAACTATAATTATTTGCACTAAATGAAAAATTAAACAAATTTGTTGCATTATCAACATCAAAAAAATTAATGTCTAATCCATGTATTTGTAATATCGTCAATCCTGCAAAAGCATCTGTTGATGTACAAGTAATTGATATATCACTACCATCATTGGTACTAAAATCAAATCCTGGTAAATTTGCTGTAACCGTTTGGGTAGCAATCCCACTTCCTGTAGCCTCCCAGATTGGAAGAACTCCACTATTAGTGAAATTTGATGGACTCCATGAAGAAACTGTGGAAGTCGTTGTAAAAGTAATTGTTTGCTGACCATAAATAAAGGAAGAAACAAAAACCACCAATAATGTTAAAAGTATTTTTTTTATCATAACATAAATTTTAAATATTCTACAGATTGATTCCAAAAATACAAATATAATATATTTAAGTTATTTTTAACATAAATACAGTTGCTATTAGCTGAATCCGTACAAAATTTCTATAAAACATCTGGATTCATAAAGGAAATATAAAGATCGGGAAATAAAAAAACCACCAAATGGTGGTTTTTTTATTCTTCTCTATTGATTTAAAGCAGAAGAAGATCCCGCTATATGGTTCAACTAACTGTTCTTTGATATGTCATAGTATATAAAAACTGAGTTTTACTCTTTAAAGATCCTGCTAATCCTGAAAACTTTCGAGATTAGCGGGATTAGTTTAACTAACTATTTTGAGTTCGCCACTTACAGTGGACTTCTCAAAATAGAGTCTCACTAATACTTAATTGTTTTCTTACTTATAACCGTACCATTCTCTAAAGTTGCTTTAATAACCAACACAGTACCATTTTTAATACTACCTGTACTTAAATTAAACGACTTTTTATTCGGTTTCTGATTAATCAACATTCTACCTAAAAGATCATATACTTTGATATCTTTTACCTCTTTTGCGGAACGAATATTTAAACTTTCAACATCATTAGAAATTACAAACTCATTTTTAGTGAAAATATCATCATCCACATCTAATGCCTGACCAGCAAATTGTAAAGTAAATCTGTTAGGGAATTCACCTGTTACTGTTTGCTCAAAAGTATAATCACCTTCTTTTAAATTATGTGTCACATTTAATAAGTGATCAACCAAATATATTTCAGCGTCTTTTAAAGCCCCTTCTGCTTGTAACATTTTTATACTAAGTTTGTTTGCTTTTTGAGTTGCAAATCCTAAAGGCACTTTTTTATCTTCAGTAAATGCAGATAAACCTTGGATTAGTAATTTAGACTCACTGCCCAAAACTTGGGAATAGATACCAATTTCTTTATCACTATCAAACCCGTAACTATCATAATAGCTATCAATACCATCTGTAGCTTTAGCAAAGAAACCAACCATGATATTACTCTTAGCTCCATTTTCGTTTTTAAGCATCAACCACATTCTATCTTTTTGAACTTCTGCAATTACATTTTTTTTAGATTTAGAACCTTTAAAAAATTGTGTGTTTTGACCAATCAACTTCATTCCATCATTAAAAGAAACTGTTGTATTAACAGGATCTCCTCCAACTCCTCCAGTTTCAACTCGAGCCATAAACCCTTGGCCTGAACCAATATTATTAGTAACTGTACCAGTAGGCACTGATGCCCCTCCTAAATTATAATAAATATAGTCATTCGTAATAAACTCTCCACTATCTCCACCAGAAATAGGTGTACTATGTGTCCACAATGCAATTTGATTAACCTTCGTATTTGAAAAGAAACTATTCATATTAATTGCCGTAGGATATGGATTTCCTAGCAAATTAAAATTATTATTCTCTGCCCCAACATCTGGAGAACCACTATACGTTGCATTTAGTGAAATGGTTCCAGTATTTGGTTTTCCAACAAAATTAATGGTTTGAACCCCTGTTGAAGCTCCTTCAATAGCATAACCTCTTCCTACTGCCATACTTCCCTCTGCTAAAAACCAATGTTCATAAACAGTTCCTGCATAAACTGGGTTTACAGCTCCTGTATTATATTGAAAAATTCGACTAGGATTTACTCCTGCAAAAACAGTTTCTAATACGGCATTGTCTACTGGTGATGACCAATAGGTATTGTCATGAATATTAGCTAAAAGTGTAGATTTTTCAATTTTAGTAATTATACCTAAACTTGGATTATCTCCTAAAGTAACTAAAGATTCGGTATCTCCGATAGTTAAGGTACCATCTACAATTAAATCTCCTGCTAAAATAATACTATTTGCTGTAATTCCATTGGAATCAAAAACGATATCAACTCCAGTGGCTACTGTTAAGTTACAAGCTGCTATGGTTTGTGATGCATTCGTAAATGAGGCTGTTAAAGTTACTGTACGTGATATATCACCAACTCCATTTGTCCAAACAGAACCATTGAATTCCGTTGGTCCTACAACTTGTGTCCCTATAGCAATATTAGCGAAAGGATCTGCTGCATCAATACTTTCTAAAGAAATATTGTTCCAATCATTTTTATCAAAAAATAATTGTGGTGCTTCAGAAGCACAACCTCCCTTTATATATGCTTCTTTCTCCCCCCAGTTGGTAGTGTTTCCTAAAAGATCTACCCTGTTGGCATAACTAGAAGCATTTACACTAGTAGTTAGTAAAAATATTTCTCCATTCCCATCAAAACTAGCACATATAACGGTATTAATTTGTGTAGCTGAACCTAAATTTGCTACAGAAGGTTTTACTGCAGTACTATTACGATACACCAAAACTTCTTCTACTGCCATCTCAGGAATTATTTCAAATAAAGTTGGAGCAATGGCATTGACACTATGGGCATCCGCTCGGTTATAATATGCTAAGTTATAGGTTCCTGCGGGAATCACAGCACCTGATATGTTTTTTATTTCGATCCAATTATCACTCCCAGCACTACCACTATAAAATTGTGTAAACATAATTTCTTCTATAGGTGGAACTGGAACGGCATTTGCTGTAATTCCGAATTGATACAATGCTATAGAACCAGAATTAGCAATTTGAATAATATTATTATCAACTCCTACTGTTGTAGGGCTAAATATAACATCAAAAGTAAGACTAGCTCCTCCTGACATTACAGTAGGTAATGCAATATTACTAACTATATAGGTTGAACTCCCTGGAATAACGATAGTATCCACGTCTAAATCTCCAGCGCCTGTATTGTTGATTGTAAATGTTTGAGTAACGGAAGATCCTATAATAACATCTCCAAAATCTGTACCATTAGGCACTTCTGGAGTAAAGTTTCCACTCTCAATGGTAATTCCATTGCCTTCTACTTCCATTTCGCCACTTGGTGCAGAAATACCTTCTGCTGTTATATTTATATTATATAAGGACTCATCAGTATCATCGCTTGATACATATAAAGTAACACTTTGTGGTCCTGTACTATTAGGAGAAAATGTAACCGTCATGTCTATCGAGCTTCCTGAAAGAACAATTACCTGAGGAAGTCCTACAGGAGGTCCGATATTACCTGTTGAAAAATAATCTCCTATCGATCCTCCACCAGGTTGGTACAATCCACTACTAGTCACCGTCAAATCACTATCTCCTACATTTTGAATGGTAAATGTTTTGGTAATTGATGAACCTATGGCTACTTCTCCAAAATCGGTATCATCAGCAACAATAGGGGTATTATTATTTGGTATCACAACACCATTACCAGACACTTCAATTTCTGGCCCTACAGCTAAATTTTTAGCTTCTGCCTCAATATTAAAAGTATATAATAAAGGACCACTTAATGCATCATTTTCAATAGTAATGATTGCGTTTTTTATACCAACACCACTTGCACTAGCGTCAAAAGTAATTTCAAAAGTTGTACTAGCTCCAACACTTATTGGTGTAGCAGGAGCAGAAGAAACTGTAAAATCACTGGCATTAGCACCTGAAATAGATACTATAGATGCTCCTGTTAAATTTAACAAACCATCACCCGTATTTTGAATGGTAAAACTTCGTACAATGGGAGTAGCCAAAATTGCAGATCCAAAATCTGTATTGTCTGCTGTATTTACTATGTTTGAGCCATCTCCTACAATAGATACTAATGGAGCACCTCCTAACACATCAATTTCTGGTCCAGAAGAAGCAGGATGTGGAAAAACATCAATCGTCCAACCCTTTGCGAGTAAACTATTATATGCATCTATAGAAGCAATAGTTAAAACACCAGGATTACCCAGAATTTCAATATTCTCATTGTATTGTGCTGGCGGTGGATTTGTAATTCCATTGGCATCTAAATCAATAAGGACTTGATCCAAAGCAGCAGAAGTGAATTCTGAATTTCTTAAATCAATGTCTCTTATTAAAGGATTGCTTATAAGGCTACTTAAAGTTTGAATATAGGTGTTTTCAACCCTGATAAAAAATAAATTGGAATTATTAGAAATATCTAATAGATTACCCAATTGATTATCCAATTGTTTATTTGCCCCATGGATCAATAATCTTTCCAATGCTATATTTTGTGAAACATCAATATCCCCTAAATTAGATCTAAATGGATATAAGTGCTCTAAAGTATTTGCATTACTTAATTCTACATCTGTAATATCAGAAGGTATCGTACCATTGGGGTTACTCGAATTAGGATCATCAATATATAAACTCATCTCAGTAAGATAATCAAATCCATCTTCACTGGTTACAGTGATTGTAATTGGATCATTACTCACGTTTGAACTAAAATCAAAAACAGGTTTATTATCATCAAATTCTTGGGTTGTAATCCCAGTACCTTCCGCTTTCCAATGTAAAGTTAATCCTGTATTATTAAATCTACCTAAAGTCCATATGGCTTGATTTGACGTAGTTGTAAGCATTATTGTTTCTGTATTTGGACCTGAAGGAGGTGCTGTAGCATCTATAGTCCAACCTTTGACTATTAAACTATTATAAGCAGTATGGGAGTTATAGCTTAGATGTCCTGGATTGCCGTTAAGAAGCAGGTTTCCATTTGTTACGCCATTGGCATCTAAATCATTTACAATCTGATCTAATTCTGCAATTTGTAAATCTCCATTCCTTAAATCTAAGAACTGTAAAACAGGATTAGCGGAAATATCTATAGTAGACAAATCACTATATCGCATATAAAGAATATTTAAATTTATTGCCTGACTAACATTAATATCATTGATATTATCAGCTACACTTCCGTTAAGATTTAAATATGTTAACCCTCCAAAACCATCACTACTAGTAACGGTAATATCAATAGGCGTTCCGTCATTGCCGCTAAAATCAAAAACAGGATCACTGCCAACCTGGCTAACAGGGCTTACTGTACCAATAACTGAATTAGTAGCTTCCCATACTAAATCTGCTCCAGTTTTTGTAACTACACTTGGTGACCAACTACCACTATTGGATGTTGTTGTCAAAGTAATTTGACCCTGTACTAAAAAGGTCGTAAATAATATCAATAACGGGATTATAATTTTTTTTATCATAACAAATATTTTAAAACATTATCAATCAATTTCTTATTCAGTTTTTGCAAATATATATATATATTCATATCTATTTAATAATAGGTGTGTTTTTTAACAGAAAATACGGTAAATAAATCATCTATTGGTAAAAAAACGATTCTACTGTTATTTTAATGGAAAATGTCATTTCGATAGAAATATATTTTTTTTGTAAAAAAAGTATATTGACGAGAAATCTCAATAATTACCATGTTTTGAGATTCCTCGTCGCTCCTATGGTCGCTTCGTCGAAATGACAATTAGGAATATTTACCACTAAATTCGTGGTAGTACCAAAAAAAAACAAATGACACTCCTTTATCTTAGGTATAACTGTAGCTTTATACTTTATGCAATTTTAAATCTTAATTCTTTCCCAACATCTCTCATTCTCTCATTCTCAAATGTCAACCTCCTCTTTCGTAAGGGCATGCTTTGAACTTCTTTCCTAACCACCCGACTCTTTCCTGTTTTTAACTATAAAAGGTCTGGTTGATTCTGTTGGTATCTGTAGATAAAATAATGTGAATTATAAATCTACCATTCTTAATGCTTTTCCAATATCTCTCCATCACCCCTTCTCTCTTTCTCAAATTCACACCACTCTCGTGAGGACATGCTTTCAACACATCAAATCATTCTTTTAAACCAAGATTTTTTTTCAACATTACCATATCCGTATCCATAACCGTATCCATAGCCTTTATGATCATAATCGGTATCATTAATAAGCATAGTCATATTTGGTAAACGTTTATTCTCAAACATGGTTTGCGGAACTTTTAACATTCGCTTATCTAAATATTCAGCTCTTACTACATAAACAAACAAATCAGCATGGTGACCCAACAACAAAGTATCTGTAACCATATTTACCGGTGCAGTATCTATAATTATATAATCATAATGCTGTTTAGCATAAGTCAGTACATCTTCAAACCTACCATTCAACAATAATTCTGATGGGTTTGGCGGTATTTCACCTGAGTCTATAAGATCCATATTTGTTTCCTTATTGTAAATGATAACATCCGATACATCCATATTTTTATCCATCAAAAAATGCGTCAATCCTTTTGCTGGATTGATACTTAAATAAGTAGCGATTTTTGGTTTACGAATATCTGCACCTATCAATAATACTTTTTTATTTAATAAAGCAAGTGATGATGCTAAATTAATAGCTATAAAGGTTTTCCCTTCTGAACTCAAAGTAGAAGTGACAAAAATAGATTTAGCCTCTTCTTTAGCGCCCGATAGCATAAAATTAACATTTGTTCTTAACAATCTAAAGGACTCGGCTATATTACTATTATCTGTATCAGTTATTATTACTTTCTTTTTAGAACTTGTTTTTGGTATATCCCCAATGATAGGGGCTTTCACCACAGCTTCCACATCTTCATAACTATGTACCATATTATCCAATAAAGATCTTATAGAAATAATGATAAACGGAATTAATAATCCTAAAACAACACCAATCAAATAAACCAACAGTCGTTTAGGTGAAACCGGTAAATTACTACCATCTGCTTTATCAATTATTTTCGCATTAGGAACAGGAATACCTAGTGAAATAGCATTTTCTTCTCTTTTTTGTAAAAGATATAAATACAAAGATTCAATAATTTGTTGCTTACGCTTGATGTCCTGAAATTCTCTTTCCTGCTGTGGAGCAACTTTTCTTTTAGAACTAATACGATATTCCTGATTTCTGGCTTCACTCAATGAAAAATTCAATGATGATCTTAAATTTACAAGACTCTGTTCAATACTTTGACGTAAAGTTGCTAATTGCGTATCCAAATTTACCACAGTTGGATTTCTTTTACTTGAACCTTTTATAATCCTATTTCTTTCCAGTAAAAGTCTGTTATAAATACTTGTATTGTTATTAGTTGAAGCATCTCTAACACCTAAGTTTGCAGGAATCAAAGTTTCTTTATTATTTCTGATATGTGCTTGAATAAACTCTACCATTTTTAGTTGAGAATTTAAATCAACAATTTTTCTTTGTAACTCAGCATTAGATTGTAAATCTAAACCAGCTTCTGTAGTGATATCCGTTAATCTGTTTTTTGTTTTAAAATCTTCAACACCTTTATCCACTCGGGTAAGATCAACAGAAATATCCTTTATCCGGTCATTGATAAATTGATCTGTATTTTCAGAGATTAATGTCTTATACTCTATCGCATCATTATTGTACTGAACTACCAGATTATCTAAAATATCCTGTGCTTTTTGTTTTACTTTATCTGTTAAAGACAAGATCAATAAACTTGATTTTTTATCTTCCGGTTCAATAGTTATTCTTTTACGATATCCCTTTGCAACTTTTTTTAATGGCGAAATTTTAACAATAATGGTTTCATCCATTTTTATGTTACTATCTTTATAAGGTGTAATGTTTATTTCACCATAACCGGTTTTTACATTTTTTCCAAAAACAACGGATTTAATCAATTCACCATCTGCATTAATGATGGCATATTTTGTCTTAGACAATGCTGTTATTTTAAACAGTGTATCCATTTTTTGAAGAATGGAATCTTTGATAAAAAAATTAACCTTAAAAGGAATATCCTCACCATAAATTTCAGAATTTACAATATTACCTTCTTTAAAATAAGTAATATGGATACCCAGATCTTTTACTACTCTTTCAATTAATGTTCGCGATCTTAAAACCCCTGTTTCATTGATAATAGACTTCTTTTTACCTCCGCCAAGAATACCTAGATCTGCAAAGGCTTCCATTTCTGATGGCATTCCTCCACTATCTTTATCTTCAATAAAAATCGTTGATGTAACCTTATATTGATTGTGGGTGTATTGTAAATAGCTATAAGCCAATGCCAAAGCAAGAATCAATCCGAACAGAAACCATTTCCAGTGATAACTATACTTTTCAAAAACTTCTCTTAAATTTATTTCATCATCACTATCATCCTTGTTATCAATATAGATGGTTTGGATTTTGTTTTCTTCTTTCATCTGTTTATAATTATTGTTTTTTATAGGCCATATGGAACATTCATATTATCATTTCCGTGTGTGACTATATTTTTAGTCATGAATGTTTCATTATACTAGTTTATTTAATTCTGATATTTTAAGTATATTATTTTTCTGGTACTACCACAAATTTAATGGAAACCTAACTGTCATTCTGACGGAATGAGGAACGAATGACGAAGAATCTCATAAAACATAAGTATTGAGTTTCCTCGACACTCCTATCGTCGTTCTGTCGGAAAGACATTATCCATTACAATAATAGTAGAACCATTTTTCTTTATTTAAAACGTCTTTGCGAGGACGTAGGACGTGGTAATCTCCATCTCCCAGTCACTCCTTCTCTCCTTCACTATTCTCTTAACGGTTATGACTCATCTGATGAATTC
>JADGEA010000019.1:0-20060 GCA_016744615.1 Flavobacteriaceae bacterium | reverse complement strand
GACGTAGGACGTGGCAATCTCTATCTCCCAGTCACTCCTTCTCTCCTTCACTATTCTCTTAACGGTTATGACTCATCTGATGAATTCTGAATAGAAACCTTTCGACTTCTTCAGTCTATTTCGCTAAGTTAAATCATTATTTCAACCGTCTTTGCGAGGACGTAGGACGTGGCAATCTCTATCTTTTAAATAAAATACTGCCCCGAATAACAATCGGGAACACAGATAAAACGGATGATCATTAATTTTATTTAGTCAGGGCTTCGCTAATTACCGAAGTGAAAATAGCGAAACCCTGACTGTGACAAAAACTACCAAAAATCCTCTCATTTACCTCTATCCTAAAGAAAGAAAAGTAAAAATTCACAAATCATCCTTATTATACCTTAAGTTTTTTAATCAGTAATGTCATTGCGAAAACGTAGGACGTGGTAATCTCTATCAACAAAACTCTCCATCTCCCAACCACTCCTTCTCTCATGAAACCTTAAAGCATATTCCTATAAAAAACCTTCTTTAAAAATACAATGACACTTTTTCTAATTCGAAATTCATTTTGATATATTTTTTCGGGCACATAAGCCTTTAATTTTTTTCGTTGAACTCTTGCAGATGGATCTGTATCTAAAAGCAATAATAAATAAAATGTGACAAAAGTAATAATAACAAATAAAACTATTAAAACTAAATAGGATAAATAGGAATTACTTAAATAAATAATTAAAAAAGCAACAATATTACTTATAGTAAATGTAGCACTTGCCTTTAAATGTACTAATCCTTTATCAATAAAAACATGGTGCATATGACGTCTATCGGCAGAAAAAGCTCCTTTTTTATTAATTATCCTTACCATGATGACTCTTATTACGTCAATTATCGGGAAAAAAAGTATAGATAAGCAAACAATAAATACATTTTCAGGAAGAATGTTAATCTGTTCTAATTGCTGTGCGTTTAAAGTCAGGAAACGCAAGGTCATCAATCCCAAAAGAAAACCAACGATCATAGAACCTGTATCACCCATAAATATTTTATTCTTTTCAGAAATATTAAATCTTAAAAAAGCAATCAAAAATCCAATGATCACAACAGCCAAAAAAGAATAATAATACAAACCTGTAAAATAGAACATCAATGCAAATATTGTTGAGATTACAATTCCCAACATAGCGGCAAGTCCATCAATTCCATCAATCAGATTATAAGCATTGATGATATATAACACTATAAAATAACTAAATCCAATTCCAAGCCACAATGGGATTTTGTTTATTTCTAAAAAACCATGAAAATCAATTATTTGTAATTCTGGTTGTATTAAAATAAAAAATATTGCAGTGGTTTGTACAATCACCTTGGTCTTTGAAGATAGCACCATCAAATCATCCTTTAAACCCAAAAAGAATAAAACAGTTAGTGCAGCAATAATATTAAAACTTATGTCACTTTCATCATATTTTTTAATAAAAAAAACACTTATCATCAAACTTGCAAAAAATGCCACACCTGCCAGGGTTGGTGTAATCTCAGTATGAGAACTCCTTTCATTAGGATGATCCATTAATTTTTTATAATGAACCGTACTTATAATCAAAGGAATCATTTTATTGCTGATCACAAATGATATTATAAAAATGAATACAACAAAAACTATCCTGTTTGGATCTTGCAAATAATCAGTTATGTTTTGTAAAAAACTGTTCATGTTAAATTTATAATTCCAACAATAAATAAAGTGGTTTCTTGATTTTATGTATTTGTTAAATAACGCTATTGTTTAACTTTTATTATCAATTTTTCACTCTTCTTAATAAATTAGCAGGTGATGTTTACTCTTTATCATACTAAATAAAAGAATAGTGGAGTCGAAATATCTGTTTATGGTAATTTGTATGTTATGTAAAGCTCCTCACCTTTTAAAGGGAGGTGTCCGCAGGACGGAGGGGTTTTTAAGTTTATTATTTTTCGGGTTTCAAAAGTTGCACACTGTTTTTTTAACCACCCCGCCTTTCAGGCACCCCTCCTTAAACGCTGTCGCTAAGGATGGGAATTTAAAAAAATATGAGATTCTTCTACTTCGTTACTCTACGCTCAGAATGACATGTGCCTTATTATAATAATATTCTGTATGATGATGATACAATTCATCTGATGACTATTCTCATAACTGTTATAAGTCATCTGATGAATTCTGAATATTATATATATTATCATAGCTGCCAAAGCAATAGCAAAGTGAAAAAATCTGATTAAATTATTCTGTGCATTCTTTTAAGATCCCTTCTCTTCAATCAGGAAGACGTTTCTTTAGAATACACTCGGTTTTTATATTCTTCTTTTGTTTGGCTTTTGTCTATTGGAAAAGAAAGATAGGATTTCAACTCTATTATTTTTCTGCTCCACATAGTACAGCGTATTCCACTTTCTCACAACAACTTTCCTAATTCTTTTTCTTTCTGAAACTGGAAATATCTTTGGATTATCTGAAATTAATTTTAATGTATTTTCAATAGCAATTGATAAGTTCCTTAATTCTCTTTCTGTCCAATTATCTTCAATATATTGATATGTTGCTTTTAATTCAGCAAGAGCGTTGTCAGTCCATTCAATTTTATAGCCACTTTTCATAAACTTTACGCACTTCTGAATGAGGATTTAATTTCCCTTTTTCAGAGTCAGAAATACCTTTTTCAATGGACTCTTTTTCAGTAGAAGAAATTTCATCCCACCAATCTTTCGTTTGACTATTTCTTAAATCAAGAATTTTTTTAATCAAAAACTTGTCTTCTAATGAAGTCAACCATTGTATTAACTCAATTTTAGTATTTTGAATATTTATTTCCATAATACAAATATAATCAATATTATTAGTGAGACTCTTAAAAATTAATTTCAATTTTTTAATTAGTCCCAGCTGCGCAAAGTTTCCAACTTTGAGATATTTATTTCACCACTTCCAGATAGTTATCTAAAGCTGTTGCTTTTAATGATGACCAATTATTCATAAATCGTATAATTCACCGGGTGAATCTAATCACTATGCAAATATTCACCCGGTGAATATCATTGTATCTTTATTCCTAAATCATGCTTACAAAAATCTTAAATTTTAATTGGTACTACCACAAATTTAATGGAAACCTAGCTGTCATTCAGGACGGAATGAGGAACGAATGATGAAGAATCTCATAAAACATAAGTACTGAGTTTCCTCGGCACTCCTATCGTCGTTCTGTCGGAAAGACATTACCCAAATAAAAATTTCTTGAAACGAACTATCCCCGAAGCAGAGCTATCGAGGTATTTCGCTCGTTTCATACTCAATAGAGTTGAGTACAAGCTTTGACCTGAAGGTCAAAAATCGAAATTTGTTATTTAGATCCCCTTTTCGGGGATGACACTTCGACTTTGCTCAGTGCAGGCTATTTCAACGGTTACCCCGAGGTAAAACCTCGAGGAATTCTTTTTGATTAAAATAACAGTAGAACCTTTTAATTTTTTAATCTTAAATTCATTTCATCACTTATTTCTTATAGAACATGGATAACACAGATTTAACAGATTGTCGCTAATAACAAAATCTCATTGAGTTAATCTAATAATCAGTTGAGATCCTTCGACTTCATTCATTCCGTTGCTCTTCATTTTGCTCAGGATGACATTGCCCTGCCCCTCATGATACGATTCATCTGATGATGATGTTTACTTTTAATTTGTCATATTGAGCGGAACGCAGTGGAGTCGAAATAACTCTTTTGTAAATTGAATGATACAATTCATCCGATGACTATTTTCATAACGGTTATGACTCATCTGATGAATTCTGAATAGAAACACTTCAACTTCTTTAGCCTATTTCGTTAAGTTAAATCATTATTTCAACGTCTTTGCGAGGACGTAGGACGTGGCAATCTCTCATTTTACGATAGAACACGGCTCACGCAGATTTAACGGATGATCACTGATTTTATTTAGTCAGGGCTTCGCCAATTACCAAAGTGAAAATAGCGAAACCCTGACTGTGATCTATTTTATACTCTCGTTATCTTTATGGGATTCTGGCAAGTATCAAAAATATCTGAAATATCTATTCTGTTTTTCTCAAGGTTATACCAATAAATAATTTTATAATTCCTATAAACCAAATATCTAAAAGTAATTTTCCAGTTTTCAAGTAGTGGCTAAATAGCACCCATTTCGGGTTGAAAAGATAAAACTAAAGTATGTTCTACAATTCCCTCAACAATATTTTTGGCAACCCTTAAACTAATATTCTCTGAATAGAAATCAAAAATTTCTTTAAGTCCTGACTTTGCAAAATCAGTCCAATATATTTTTTTAATTCCACCCTTTAATTTCTTTTAATAATGTTTTTGCTTCAGTAACATTATCGTTTTTGGAGTCAACAAGAGACTTTTCCATTCTTTTGTTAAATTTTTCAAGACTCATAGGTTCTAGACTGTACCCTATTTCAAATTTTAAAAGGTTTTCAAATAATGAAATAACTTTCTCATTTTGTAACTTTAAAAATGCTTGTACAAATTCTATTTTTCGGGTTTGTATATCCATAATTACAAATTTAATAAAAAATATGAATAAGTAAAATCAAAATATCTTGTGCTATTATTGAGATTCTTCGACTTCGTTACACTATGCTCAGAATGACATGTGCCTTATATAACATCCCGTATGATGATGATACAATTCATCCGATGACTATTTTCATAACTGTTATAAGTCATCTGATGAATTCTGAATATTATATATATTATCATAGCTGCCAAAGCGATAGCGAAATAGAGAAATTCTTTAACTTCTACCGAATTCTATCTGTTTACAACAACTAATTTTTGCACTTCATTAATATCGGCTCCATTTAATCCTACATAGTAGATACCTTTAGCAAATCCCGACAAATCTAATTTTTTATGGAAATCACCAGTTTCTTTTATGGCATTTTCAGCATAAACAACACTCCCCTTTGTATCAGAAACAAATACAGAAATATCACCATTTACATTTTTTACACTTATATTCACTTCTCCTCCAGTTGGATTAGGATAAACAGTAAATTCATTTTGATTGGCATCTTCAGCAATTACAGAACAATTTTCAACCGTTACCACAACCATATCTGAATTGGTAACACCTCCTCTGGTGGCTGTCACCGTATAGCTTGTTGTTCTTGTCGGATTCACAGTTATATTTTTTGTAGTTTCTCCAGTACTCCAAACATAGGTTTTTCCTCCACTTGCCGTTAAGACAACGCTTTCTCCCAAACAAATGGTTTGATCTTCTCCTGCATTTGCTTTTGCTGGTGGCGGGGTGGTATCCTTTTTATTCACCGTTACCTGAACAGTATCTGTATCTTCACATCCATTTTTATATGCTGTTACCGTATAGGTAGTAGTTGCTGTTGGACTTACTGTTATACTCTTAGTTGTTTCTTCCGTATTCCATACATAAGAATTTCCTCCACTTGCTGTTAAAGTTACACTTTCCCCTTCATACATGGTTTTATCAACTCCTGCATTAGCCGTTACATTGTTTACTGTTACCTGTACACTGTCTGTATCAGATGCTGAACTTTCACTTACTGTTACCGTGTAAGTAGTCGTGTCTTCAGGATTTACCGTAATACTTTTTGTGGTTGCTCCTGTACTCCAGCTGTATGATGATCCTCCTGAGGCGGTTAAGGTTACACTCTCTCCTTGGCAGATTGTTTGGTCTGAACCAGCATTGGCATCTATGGAGCCTGTTAGTTTTTCAATTTCTTGATTTACCAATATTGCAGAAACATAAGGTTCTAAACTTATACTACCATTATACTTATTCCCACTTAAATCCCACCAGTTATCATTTAAAGAAAAAGTTTTTGTATTCTGAGTTTCATTATATAGAAATTTTGATTGACTAACTCCTTCAACCCATGTTAAACTATCCTCAATAGAATTGATATCTTGTTTTGAAAATGATTTCCAATCTTCTAAATCAAATATCTTATTCATTGATGTTGTTACGACTTTAAGAGAACTGTTAATTATTGGATTAAAATATAGGTTGTCCGAATAATTTGCTATCGAATAATTATCTTGTAATGTATTCTCTACTTTTAATGGTTCATATGCTTCATCCTCCAAATAAATAGTGTTATTTTTTACAGTATTCCCAATGGCTTGGTCTCCAAATTTATCATTCTTTACCAAAACACCTTCCTTTAATGAACTATATGAAATATTCTTATCAAATACATTGTTGTTATTATTATGTGAAAAAATATTATGTATAAAACCACTTATGCTATTTCCTTCTACAGTTACATTTTTAGAATTATCATCGCAATAAATCCCATAGGACTCCCAGGTATCGTCCATCTTTATATCGTTTATAATAATATTATTTACAATTTTTAACCCATCTGATGGATATTTATAACTATCACGGACATAAATACCACCGCCATCATGCACTGTAAGACAAGTATTACTGATAAAATTATTTTCGGCAATTGAATTCCTGCCAAAAATAGATATTCCATTATATCCCACATTCTCAATCTTATTAAATCTAACTATAGAAGTTCTATATGAAATAATTCCAGAATCAATTTTAGAATCTTTACTCCCTAAATATGAAAAGTTTTCTGCAATACCAACATCATAAACCTCATTATTTTCAATTAACGAATTCTGTCCTACAATTGACAAACCAGCCTTTGTTGTACCTCGGACAACATTATTCTTAACTATTAAATTAGGAGCATTAAAAGTTCTAATTCCAAATTCACCAGAATATTCAAAAGCACTATTAATAATCTCAATATTTTTTGATCCTGTTAACCAAACACATGATTTATTTCCTCCAAATAAATTTAAATTATCAATTTTAATATATGAACTGTTATCCAAAACTAAATTATTACTATCTAAAACTGAAACTGACATATCTGTTGGTAATGTCAGTGAATAATAAAAAAGTTTCTTATCTGAAATGTTGTAATACCACTCACCTGCTAAATTCAATAAATCCATGTGGTTGTTTATAAAAAACATACTCCCAACACCTACAGGATGTTCTACACTACTGTCAATTTCAAATTCACCAGAAGAACTATTAAAGGATACAATTTTTTTCATCTCGAGAGCCCAAGGTTCACCTTGAATATGCACTCTAGCTCCAGTTAAATCAACAGATCCAATTAAATCCTTACTATAAAATTTTGTGCTATTTTTTAATGCAGAAACTTGATAGTAATTATTAGAGGTTTCAAACTTCCCTCTTATTTTTGGTAATCTTCCATTCCTTTGAGGAATATTGTCTTTAAACAATTGATAAATTTGCCCTTGAGAGGATAAATCTGCAACAAAAATATTTCCATTCAATCGTTGCCATTCAAGTATCTTTTTTACTCCTGAAATTATTGCTTGACCACTCCCATAAGATGTTAAAATTATAGGTCGATCTATAGTTCCATGTACATTCCAAAAATACAACTTACCATAAAATTCATCACCTCCCTTAAATGCAATTATATCGCCGGCTTTAAATCTAGAAGAGTAAGAATTTACTTTATTGATCGTTTCCCAAGGAGTACTTTCTGTCAAACCATTATTCGTGTCATCTCCCGAATTTGAGACAAAATAAGTATTAGAAAATAATTGTAAATATAAAAAATAAAAAACTGCAAATAAAAATCCCTTTTTCATAATCATAGCAAAAAAAATTAATAAGTGGAGGGTGTGAATAATGCTAACGATATATTATTTTTCTTATTGTATAAAATCTATTACTTTCTCATTCTAATATCAATTATAGTTCTTCTCTAACTTTTTGCCCATTTCTTCTAATTATAACAGCTGGAACACCCACCACTGTACAATTTTCTGGTACATCTTTCGTTACTACAGCATTTGCTCCTGCAATTGAGTTATTGCCCATTTTTAAGTTCCCAATAATTTTGGCACCAGCATGAATAGTAACATTATCTCCTAAACAAGGTGAATCAAACTCATTGGAAAAACCAATCGTAACTTGTTGATTAATCCAGCAGTTTTTACCAATTTTATTAGCCCCAATAGTTGTACTAAAACCATGTTGGATAAATAATCCCGAACCTACAGAAGCAGTTCTTATAAAAAGTGTGTTCATTTTTGGACATAACCAATTTATAAAATATTTATAGAACCCAATCCGATAATAAAATAGATTTCTAAACTCTGGATAAAAAGTCATTAAATCAACAAAACCATATTGTAATTTATGCTTCTTATCTAAAAGAAACATCCAACGCCTAACATCTTCAATTATAATTTTTCTACTACTGTGAGAATTGAATAATAATAAATGTGGGACTAATCTCAAACTGCTAACAGCAATAATAACTTTTTTCATACTCAATGAGTTTATCCAAAATTTTATGTTTCCCAAGAAAATCAATTTATTTTTTCTCTTAATAAATAAAAAAGAAACTTTGGTGTAGAAACAAAATTTCTTCTCCACAATCGTCTAGGTTCTTTGAGCAGTCTTGGAAACCATTCCAATCCTGAATTTATCCAAATTTTTCCAGGACGTTTAACTGTTCCTGCATAAAAATCAAATACAGCACCAATTGAAACAATACAATTAACACTTAATCTTTTTTTATTCAAAAAAACCCATTTTTCCTGTTTTGGTGCAGTCATTCCAACAAAAAGGATATCAGGACCAAAACTATTAATTTGGTTACACATCTCATTTGACTCTTGATCTGAAAATTCATTTTTATACGGAGGTGAAAAACTATTCACCTTTATATTTGAAAAATCGTTTTGAATTTTATTTTCAATAAGATTTAAGGTAGCTTTGGAAGCTCCTAAATAAAAAACCTTTAAACCATTTTTATTTGCATATTTCAGCAAATGAAAATGAATATCTGCACCAGCAATTTTTTCAATATTTCTGCCAATCAATACTTTTGAAGCTAAGACAATTCCAGTTCCGTCAGGTAATAATATATCACTCGAGAATAAGGCTTCTGAAAATAATGTATCATTCTTTGCTACACAGAAAGAGTGTGGATTAATTGTATTTATAATACACTTTTCTTTTAATGGTAATTCTATAAGATCTGACGAATAAATCTTTTTTTCTATAATATCTCTTAATTTCATTTTATAGTTTTCGATGACTAATGCTATAAAGAATTGATTCATGATTTTTTCGTTCTTCATCATTGAATCGCATTTTTATCATTTTGGCTGGGTTACCTGCAACAATAGTATAAGGTTTGACATCTTTTGTTATGACAGAACCCGCGGCGACAACTGAACCCATTCCTATTTTTATGTCACTCATAATTATTGCCCCGTACCCAATCCAAACGTCATCCTCTATAATAATTTTGGAATCCAAACCTTTCCAGCCATAATCTTTATCCCTAATTTGTGAGGAAAACCTAACAGGCATGCCTACTTGTAAATAATTATGATCATATTTTCCAACAAATGCTACATTATTACCAATCAAAACATTATTTCCAATTTTAACATTCGTTTCTATTTGAGAATAACGACCAATATAAAAATTATCACCAATAACCACTGATTCTTTCGCCCAAATAAAAACATTTCTCCCAGCATGAAAATTTTTACCAATATTAAAATTTCTCCATCTAATTTTAACTAAATAATAGTTTCTTATTTTTTTTACTATTTTTAACATAAACCCCATTATAAGATTAAACTAAATTCCAATATTTTAAAATATCATTTTTTAATAGACTCGTTGAATACATTTCCATTTCAACAGATTTTTTTATTAAATTTTCAACTGGTAAATTTAACCCGTCTAACATGGCTGTTATAAATTCATCTTTTTTCCTATCCTTAATTACAAACCCATTATACCCATGATCTATTAATTCTTCAGAACTACTAAAATTTGTGCAGATAACTGGTTTAGCACAAGATATCGCTTCCACTAGAGCTGTAGACCAACCTTCTACATAGGAACCCATAATATATAAATCGGCTGCATTTAGGTGTTTTCCTAGTTCATCATGATTTAGTCGACCCATAATTTGGACATCTCCGCTAATACCTGCCTGTTTAATATAATTTAATATTATCTTATTGTCTTCTCCGTCGCCTAAAAATAAAAATTTTGAATTAGGTTTTACTTTTTTAAAATCAATGAAACATTCTAACATAAATTCCCAACCTTTGAATTGACTCAATCTTCCTGAAGTAACAATGTAATTTTTTGAAACATCCAATCCTAATTCGATTTTCATTTTTTCATTATTTCTTGGCTTAAATATATCTGTGTTAATCCTAGTTGGAAATTTTTTTATTTTTTTACAATTAAAGGTATTTCCCACCCTTTTAATATAATTGATAATTGCTTTATCATCACCTGTTGCTAATATTCTTTCGACTTTACTTAGAGCCTTAAAATAATTCTTTTCAAAGATTCCTGAAAAATACTTTGAATATGAATATCTTGAAATCACCAATGGATTTTCTAAACCTGGTATCCTACAACAAATATTTTTTTTGTCTCCAATGTTCAATGCCAATAAAACCTCAGGTGTTTGAACAAAAATATTCTTACAATCATAAGAAAGTATTCTACTTCTATATTTTCTTACTAGAAAATATACAATAAGTCTTTCGGGGATAATTTTTTTTTTCGAATTCTTTTTTGCTCTTCTAACACCAAAAAAGTCGTACTCAACACCATTAATAACCTTCTTTGTCCAAATTCCTATTGGCGTTTCATCATCCGTTACCAAACCTACTAAAGCCAATTGATTCCCGAATGCATTTAACATCTGTTTTGCAAAAGAAAGATAACCTCCAATTGGATAATCCTTATAATTACATATCTCAATTAGTAGTATTTTTTTCATTATTTATTGTATAACGTGATATATTTTTTTGCACAAATTTCTATCGAATAACAATTAACAAAATTATTTACAAGATTAGATCTGTCAAATTTTTCAATATTTCCTATACATTTAAATACCGCTTCCCTTAACCCTTCTTCCGAAAAATCTTTTGCTAAATAACCTAAAGTCTCATCTTTTATTACATCTGGAATACCTCCTGCTGGCGTACAAACTGGGATAATACCACAAGATAAAGCCTCCAATAAACTAATTGGTAAACCCTCCCACAAAGAACTTAAAACGAAACAGTCACTATTTAATAAATAATCGATAACATTCTTTTTTTTACCCAAATAGTGGACCTTTGAATTACTTATATCTCTTATTTCTTTTGCATCATGGGAATCAAAATAATCTCCAATCACAATTAATATTATATCTGTCGTGTTTTCAAGAATTTTATTAAAAACGTTTATTAATAATTTTTGATTCTTAGGCTGGGAGAATCTACCAATGTGAATGAAAATCTTATCTGAATCACTTTTCTTTAACTTTCTTAGCTTTTCTTTAACAATTTCGAAGTCTTCAGTTTTTGAAGGATTAACAACGCCGTTTTCAATAATTGACACATTTGTATGACCAAAAAATTCAGCAAATGAATTTTTATTTTCTGTTGAAATAGCAATAGCCTCAATTACTTTTTTCCGATAAAGAAAACCATTTATACTTCGTTGCAATTTAAAACCAATTGTTTTAGGTGCAATGCTATGTAAGGTGTGAAAGAACTTTATTTTTCGACCAAGCAAAACCGAAGGCAAGTACAAATATAAAACAGTATTTAAATGAGCATTTACAATATCAGGTTTTAAACGAATTATTAATCTAAAAATTGAGATAAATAATTTCCCATTAATGCCTTTTTCCGATTTTAAATTAATGTAGTTGACATTTTCATTCAATTGTTGTTTAAAAAATGTAAGATCCGTATCTAATTCGTTTTGGATAACACAAAGATAGACCTCATGCATTTTTGATAGTTGATTAGATAAATCTACTACGAACTTTTCAGCTCCACCGCTCGATAAATTAAAGATTAGTTGAAATATTTTCAAAATTATTTACATTATAATGAATTATATATTTTTACAACTCCATTCGATATTAATTCCCATGAATTTTTTCCTTTATCAAAATAATTTTTTTCAATATTTATTGAATAGTTTTTCAATAAATCATTATTTTCAATTAATCTCTCTATTGATTTACTTAGTTTTTCAACGCTATTTGGTTCACATAAATATCCTGTTATATTATGATCTACCATTTCTGGCAAGCCACCAACATTGGTAGCTAAAACAGGTTTTTTTAAAGAAAAGGCTGTCATAACTACGCCACTTTGGGTTGCTTCGATATACGGGCATACTACGAAGCTACATTCATAGATTAACTTTAATAATTCATCAGGGAATATATATCGATTTAATAGCAAAATATCGCTTTTCACATCAATATTAAGTTCTCCTTTGCCCGCGATTATTAATTTTAAATATGGGTGTTTTCTCTTTACTATTTCAAACGCCTTTACCAAAATATTTATGCCTTTATAACGCGATATTCTACCAAAAAATAGAATTGTATTTCGATTGGCTTGTTTAATATTAACCTGAGAAAGTTTTTCGCTATAATATTCATATACTCCTAGCTTGGACAAATAAACATCCTTTCTTGGAATATTATTTTTAACGATAAATTCTTCAAATTGTGACATATTTAGAAGAATATATTTTTTTATAAAAAATTTATTTATGTTTCTCTTTAATCTATTTCCAAAAGTATCGTCTCCAATATGGGGTATTGGATCGTGAATAGTTATTATTTTTTTAAATTTGTTCAGTGTACAACCAAATATTCCTATATTGAAAAAATGATTAAAGTGAATAACATCCGGTTTAAGCTTTTTAATAAACTGATGAAGCTGAATATTTATTTTTAAAGTTTCAAGTGAAAATATTTTTGACTTTGGCCTGTTTATAACGTACGACTCTTGATTCAAATAATTTGAAAACAAGGAGAATTCAGAATATTGATTTGCTTTTATAATTCCACATTTATCAATCTGTTTTGAAATTTGAAGGGCAGTAGAATTCAAGTGGTGTTTTGACAAATCTATCAAAAATACTAAATCAACTTTTTTTGACATTGATCTTACAAAAGATAAGTCTGCATCAAAAAATGAAGGCGAGGTAATATATAATACTTTCATAATTCTTATAATAAAAAATTAATATGGCCATCAACTTACATGGGTTGACCTAATTTTTATTTTCTTTAAATAAATATTGGATAGAATGATTGATGCCATTGTTACTATTAAATAAAGTACCCTAACATCCGAAAATGAATAGACTGAAACAAATCCTATCATCCAAACTAAGATTGCTAGCTTATATTGTATAACTTCTATATTTTTATGCATAATGAGTTTAGCTAGAAAAAACAGGTAAAAAACCATACCGATAATACCCGTTTCCACAAGCCAGAGTAGGTAACCTGATTCAGGCTGATCGATTGTTTGCCCATTCCCATAGGTTAGATCTTTGACAAAACTTGAAACAAAAACAGCAAAATTTCCATGACCAATTCCAATTAAAGGGTGATGATAAAAAATTTCTATTGCTTCTTTCCAAAAAACATCTGATCTTCCCTCCAATGCTGCAATTACATCGCCCAAGCGATTGAAGATGGTCAAAGATAATATTCTTTCACTGAAAAATAAAAAAAACAAAGACATTGCCAAGGTCAAAATGAGTGACTTAACTGATACTTTGAGTAGTAAAAGAAGAACAATTGAAATTACAAAACCAAAAAAACCAGCTCTCGAACCTGTAAATAAACCAATAATTAAAAGCAAAACAAAAATAAATAAATGAAAAATACCAGATCGATTTGAAGATTTTAATATAAAATTACCCAAAAAGATAATAGCCAACATAAAGGCAATTTGAGCCATTTTCTGAGGGTCTTGGGCAAAGGAAGTATATCTAAATTCAATCAAAGAAATCTCATTTAAACTAGAATAGAGTGAAAAATCAAGTCCAAAAATAACTTGCATACTAAAAAAGACTACAGCATAAAACGCCATCCATTCATAGATTAATTGAGGGGTTCTTGTATTTACCAAAGTTGCTTTATTGATTATAGCAAAGAGCAAAAAATAACTGCTGAATTTAATGGTTTCATAAAACGAGTTAAGAACAAAGGCCGAAACAATTCCAGTAATTAAAAGAATAAGAAAAAACATTAATGCCATTTTGCTAACCTTCAATTTCCTCTTTAAAATAAAACTACGAAAGTTCAGTATGAAAAATGATAATGTGAGAAATTCAAATACCTTCATATTTAACAAACTAGGCACCATTCCAAGATCGATTAATGGTAAACCGAAAATCGTGTATTGAACGAACGTAAAACAACGCCGATTGAAATCTATACGCTTTTCAACCTGAAAAACGAAAAATATCAATCCAACAGTAACGTAAAAAATAATTAAGAAACTTTTTTGATTAACCGTTAACATTTTCTCATTTTTTTACTTTGATATAAATTGTTTAATCTTTATTTTAAATAACTCCTGTCTAAATGATATTAAAAGTATTAAAATGGCAAATAACAATCCGAATAAATTCAATACAAAATCATTGGAAAAAAATACAGCTGTTATTCCAAATAAATAGATCAAAAACAAAGGAATTAACCACATGTTATAGGGAATTTTTAAACTCATTCGCATATAAACAAGCCTAATCAAAATATTGATCAAAAAAGTGACTATAAGAGTTATATTTACACCATTGATGCCATAACCTATTACAAAATAACGTACAATTACAACATTGACGATTGTGGAAATAATCGTAGAATAAAGAATGATTTTTGTTTCTTTTAATGCACCAAGAGTTTGTGAAATAAAATTTCCAAAAGCAGCTAGAATCGTTGCAATAATACTCAATGGAATTAAATTATAAGAATCTGTATATTTTTCATCTATCATCAAGGGGAAAATAAAATGAATAAGTATTATGAATATTGCCCCCCCTCCAAAAATTAATTTGGTGTATACTTCTGTTCCTTTTGAAAATTTCTTATAATTGGCTTTATCATCACCCATTGAAAAGGCCATGTCTTGCCATGACAAATTAAAAGCGGAAGTTAAAAAGATAATGACAACAGTAAATTTAACTGCAATTGCATAATAGCCATTACCTTCCAAACCAATGATACTCTCAATGGTAATTTTATTGTAGTACAAAAGAAAAAAATAAAGCAAAGATCCAAAAGAAAGTGGAAACGAAAATTTTACAAGGCTTTTTATAATTCCCCTATCAAATTGTTTAAATGAAACTCTTTTACCAATTCGGATATTAACTTCTATAAATATAATTTGCACAAATAATCCAAAAATTGAAGCATAGAATAGTGATTCTAATCCCATTCCCAATTCTAGTATCATATAAAAATTGGATACTCCCAATACCACAGTGTTTAAAATTCCTGAAATAACATAAATTCTATTTGAACTTAAAGCCCTACATAAATAGATATAATATTTTTGAATAATCATTAAAAATCCCAATAATAAAATAATATTAAAGTATTTAATATTAAAATAAAGTAGATTAATAATAAATGAAAGAATTACCAAAATGAAAGGAAATAAAACCAGCACCAATCCATTATTCAATATTTTATTAATATTTATATCATTTTTTTTCTCTAAAATATAGCGATACATTCCAACCCAAATCTCAATGGTTATTATTGGTATAATTAAAGAAATATAGGAGATGACAATATCGTAATAACCAAAATCTTCTGGCGAAATATATTTTGAATATAGAGGTAACAGAAAAAAACTAATTAACTTGGATAAAAAATTACCAACAAAATAAATTCCTGAATTTTTTATAAATTCTATTTTACTTTTCATTTAAAAAAATATTCATTTCTATATTTCGGTTTCTTATTGATTTTTAAAAGCTGCATCAAACACAAAAACTCCATTAAGTTGATGTAAATGATGTATAGATACCAATCCTTTCTGAAAATTAGGCTTAATTATCTTTATGGTTTTCTCAATATATTCGTCAATAGTTAGCTTTTCGATTTGATTGATGTTTAATGCTTTTCCATAAATTCCATCAACATTCCTTTGAGATGGCCTATAAATTTCACCTTTGTGACTAAAAATAGCACCACCATTTCTAGCAACTCTACTATCTATATGTATGGGATTTTGTTTATGTGCTTCTATTTTATTCAAGTTTATTGAATCTATTCTATAAATATAAAGTTCATTATCAAATGAGGTAACTGAATCACTTGATTTATTTAAAAATAACCATTTTTGTTTCAGTTCATCAGTATAAAAAAAGGAATCTGCAACTCTCTCTCCCTCAAAAGCAGTTTTATACAGTTCCCATTTATCTGGAAATTGAATGCATTTATAGATTTCTAGTCTGTTGTTGGCATTCGTTTCTGGCATCATAAAAATCTCACTTTCCTCTTCAAAAATAAATGGGTAAGACAAATGATAGGGCAATTGCAATACATCTTTAATATCAACCAAATTACGTCCTTCTATTCTACCACATGAAATAATTCCCCGCTGTGTTGCAAATGGAAATTTCTCAAAGAAAATGTAACTTTCTCCTTTGTATGAATACAAAAATGGATCGGCCCAAAATTCATCTTTAGGTTTTTTTACTGAAACTATTTTCGATAGATCTGCATCTAAAAAGTTCCCATCTCCTATAAATATTGTCCACCTAGTGGCGTATTTTCCAAAAAATCCTTGAACTTTCTCGTAAAAGCTTTTTCCTAAATTGGTATAAAATATTAATTGATATTTTAATATTGCTGATAATCTAGGTAAGTTACTTCTTTCATTCAAATAAATTTCTTCCTTTGCAACTAAAACATCTTCTTTATTCAATTTTCGTAGATTTTTTAATAATAGGGAAACGGAAAATTCTAAAACCTTAAAATTGGTTTCCACAAAAGAATATTTATGACGATTAAAATATGCAACATCGATGAGTCGAAATTTACTACTCTTTTTACTTAACTGTAACAAGATAACCTCAACAACTGGTTCTTTTTTTAAAATCTCCCAAAAACCTGAAGAATCAGATTTTTTAGAATGATTACCGTGAATCAAAATCCAAATACCTTTTTTTGCTACATTTAGAATTTCACCTGAAATATTTTTAAATCCATGTTTAAGAATAACATCTAAATTAAATTCCTTTACTTTTTGAGAATCTTCTATACTGAAAATATCTGAATCACCATCTCTTTTTGGTTTAACTTTTAATGTGGGAATGGTATTTAAATATTTTATTATCTCTGCATTATTAACAGTCTTTAAATTACTCAGATATCTTCTTTTCTCTATTGATATCTGCTTTTTAAGAATTACTTCATTTAAACTATTATAATTTGATTTGATATTTTCTTTCCTTGCTCTTCCATCCTTAATCAATAAAGCTAATGTAAGATTTGGATCTTTTTTAATATTTTCAATGATACGGAGTTCCCAGTTCTCTAAAGTATCGAATGCTCTTATTAAAATTCCTATTTTTAACATTAATTGATTTTGGTTAATCAGTGATTCCGTGAAACGGCAATACAGTGATTTATTATTACAGGTATCCTAAAAGCATGTCCTTTCTAACGTTCGATCATATTCTCACTCCATCTCCCTGTCATACAAACTGCCATTGAAAACTGGATACTATTCAGGGTCTACAAGAAAAGTCATTATTTTTAAGTTTTTGATAAAAAACGTCAAAGACGAGGCTTTCAAAGTTTTAAAAATCAAGGAGTTTACTTTCGTGAATGACCGTTTTAAAATGAGAGTAACAAAGTATTTGGTGCCTTTTTGCAAAGACTATTTAACACGGCTTCGCCTTTCTAACTCCCATAGCTCAGAAATTTGATTCAAAATAATACCTATTAACAAAAAAAACTTACAAAAATAAATAGAAAGACAAATTCTTATTTATAAAATACAAGCCTCTTTAGTTAGGTCAAAATTTCATCATCTCCAAAGTTAAAAGTTAATATACATCCTGCCTTTGACAAGATTAGGGGAAATGAAGTCATTTATTTTTAAGCTATTTCTTAAGGGTTTAAAAGTAATTATTTTTTCTAATCTAAAACAAATAATTCTTTATAATTCAAATTAGTTTCTTTCATAACGGAATTTATTGGTTTTAATTGTATTTGTTAGTCCACTTACATCATAAGAAACAAACAACACCTTTTACAAATGGTATTTGAATACAGACTCGTCTGATGACTCTTGAAGAGTCGGTATTTAAAATCATTAAATAAAACTGTAATACCCACAAAATATGAGCTTCCGATAATTTAAATTTATACGCTCGAAGAGTACAGGTTTTTTTGTTCTTTTTTTAAGATAAAAAAGAACAAAAAAAAATTTCCTACCCAAGGGCTTTGCTGCGCACCGGTCATTGATGCCCTGTTTATTCGCTATTGTTTAGATAGATTTTTTTCTTATGTTCCTTTTTGTCTTGACACAAAAAAAACTTCGGGAGTTGGATAAAAAATATCATGCTACAACATCAAACTTACTTACAGTAACAAATTTTCGATGATGAGGAATTTCTCGATTAATAGGTGGGGTACTTCTTCATTAATATAAACAGTCTATAGACTCTCGGAGGTCTTTGTTGGCAAAATATGGTACAAAATTCGTACATTTATCAAACTAATACTACACAAATTATGGATTTACAATTAACAAAATTAGAGCTTATCGAAATGCTTTTAAATACAAAAAGAGAAACTGTTTTAAAGAAAGTAAGAGCCCTTTTAGAAGCAGAACAAGATGATTTCTCATTAACAGAAGAGCAATATAAAGTCATAGATAAGCGAAGAGAAAATCATCTAAACGGAGAAGGAAAATCATTGACATGGGAACAAGTCGAACAAAACGCTTTAAAGGCAATATCTTGAAATACAAATTAATAATTAGAAACGAAGCCGAATTAGAAATAATAGAAGCTTCAATATATTACGAAACACAACAAGTAGGTTTAGGTAAACGTTTTTTAGCACATTTACAAACGTATTTGGATAGAATACAAACCTATCCAGAGCATTTTAGTACTTTGAGATTCTTCGTCGTTCGTGCCTCACTTCCCTCAGAATGACAATGATGTCATTCCGACAAAGTGACGCTAGGAGCGACGAGGAATCTCAGAAAATAAAGGAACTAGAAATCTCAAGTAAAAGGCAAAATCATTATTAGAGATTCTTCAACTCCGTTCACTTCGATCAGAATGACAGAACGATTGTTGCAACTATAACCGCTGTGTAAATAGTCACCCTTTGACTGAAAAATCTACCACATCAAACTTTCTCACAACAATGTTGAAAGTCCACTACAGAAGCAACAATCACTTTTTTAGTTTTGAAAAATTTGTTTCTTTTTATATACTGTAAAATTTACAGATAAAAAAGTATCTTTGTAATGCAAAAAGTAAAATTATGGATTTACAAGCAAGAAAATACAAATTTATCCAAAAGCTATTTAATGTAAATGAAGTATTATTTGAGCAGTTAGAAAACATATTGATAAAAGAAACTAAAGAATCATTTGAAAGAATTAGTTTAGAGCAATATAATAAAGAACTTGACGAAGCAGAAGCAGATATTGAGGCAGGAAATTATTCCTCGATGGAAGAAGCCAGAAAAATAGCAAGTCAATGGGGAAAGTAGTTATTTGGTCCAAACCTGCATTAAAACATACGGAAGAAATACATAAGTACGTATTAGAAAACTCAAAATCTTTAAGAATAGCAGATGTGATTTAATTGATAAAATACTTACATCTTCGGAAGTGTTATCAAATCAACCAGAATTATATGCTATTGATAAATTTAAAGAACTTTATAATGGAAGTTATCGAGTTTATGAAATATTCCACTATCGAATATCATACAGATTTTTCAAAGATACAATTAGAATTTTAGGCGTAATGGACAAAAAGGAGGCTAAAAATTTCTGTAAGGGTTGTATTTATTAGCTTTGGGGCAAATCAAAGGTTATGAATAAAAAAAGTGTATAAATTGTAACAGTTCAATTCTTAAAAAGAATGGTA